>DATDNR010000073.1:0-10629 GCA_036518175.1 Marmoricola sp. | reverse complement strand
CACGACCCCCTCCCTAGCGTCGGCCGGAGGCGGTGAGGTGCCGTCTCGAGGGCGGACGAAGGCGGTCAGCATGGGCGTTGCGGAAGACATCACCAAGTCGGTGGGCGGGGCGTCCATCGCGTTCGGAGCGACGGCGGCGCTGACACCGCGGGTGTTCCTGGGCATGTACGGCGTGCCCAACGAGCCGAACGTGCGGCTGATGACCCGGCTGTGGGGCACCCGCACGGCGGTGCTGGGAACGCTCGCGCTGACGCTGGACGACCAGAACCGGCGGACCCTGATGACCGCGACCGCCGCGATGAACGCCGCGGACACGCTGATGATCTCGGCGTCGCGCGCCCCGGTGCGTTCGCGGGCCATGGGGGCGATCACGACGGCGGCCTTCGCTGCCGCGATCGCCTACGCGCTCACGAAGTAGCGCGGGACGCCATTGCCCGACCGCGGCCGTGACACCGGCCTCGCGGACGCCCGGGTTTGTCAAGGACCGGGCGGGGCAGAAACCGGACGTCATTGCCCCAGCTCGGAAGGCGGCCCCATGGACTGGCTCGTGGACCGGCGGGAGGCCGGGGCGATGGACCGGGCGCTGGACGGGCTCGGGCAGTACCTGCGCAGGCATGCGGTGCTCGACGCGGCCGTCGAGCCAGCCCTGGACGCCGTACGGGCCCTGGTCGAGGACGCCGCCGGATCCGCGGAGGGCCTGCTGCAACTGCACCTCGACTGGCGCGCGCAACGGCCGCGGGCGAGCGTCGTCGAGCTGACCGGCGTCTCGACTGCCGACCTCGGACGAGTGGGGACGGGCAGCTCGCTGAGCCCTGGCACGGTGGACTCGCTCACCGGCGCGGACGGCCGGCAGCTGGGGGAGACCACGCTGGAGATCGAGCGTCCTGCGCAGGAGGCCTTCACCGGCGGACCGCCGGCGATGGTGCCGATCCACGCCGACCCGCACCGGCAGGGGGTGGCCAGCGTGCCGGTGGCCCTGACCGCTGCCGCGAAGGCTCATCCGAGCTCGAACGCCGCTCAGCTGGCAGCCCTGGCCGGTGCGGCGCTGGCGGACAACGTCGTCGGCGACTCCCCGCCACGGACCGGCGCCGAGGTCGCCGCGATGGTGGCGCAGGCACACCAGGCGCTGGGCAGCGACGCGCGAGTCCTCGCGGCCGACGATGCGGCTGTCGAGGTGGTGATCTCGCGTTGTCCCTTCGCCCCGGGGGTCAGTGACAGCGACGCGCTGTGTCACGTGTCGACCGCCCTGGCCGGACAGCTCGGCGCGCGGGTCAACGGAGAGGCGACCGTGGTGCTGCCGGAGTCGATCGCCGCCGGCGATCCCGCGTGCCACCTGACGGTGCGGCTGGACGCCGCGACCGAGGACCTGAACGGGGAGCTGCATCGGTGGCCCGCGACGACCGGAGCACCTTCGCGCCGTGCTCCGCATCTCGAGCTGTCGGTCAACCTCCCCAGCGAGACGACCAGCGTGCCCGTCGTACGCCGCCTGGCCGCGCAGGCGCTGCGGTCCTTCGGGGTCGCGGACCGGGATGTCGACGACGTGCAGCTCGCGATCGCCGAGGCGTGCGCGAACGTGATCGAGCACGCCATCGACAGCGACACCTACGAGGTGCAGGTCGAGCTGGCCGCCGACCAGTGCGCGATCACCGTGATCGACCAGGGCAGTGGGTTCGATGCCACCGCCGTACCGGAGAACCCCGATCCTCGGTCCGAGGGTGGCCGGGGACTGGCTTTGATGCGAGCACTCACCGACAAGGTGGCGTTCCGGAACGAGCCGCAGGCCGGCACCGTGGTGCACATGACGAAGCGTCTGGAGCACGACGAGACGCATCCGTTGTGGAACCGGCCGCAGACGCGTCGCTGACCACTGACTCCCCCAGGCCGGCTTCCCCGGCCGGCCGGACGCGCGACTTGACATTTTCGGCGATTTGCCCTTGTGAACCATCACCGGGGAGCACACTCCCGATGAGGGCCGAAAGGCAGATCGGGGGAGGACAGATGCTCACCAGCAAGGAACTGACCGAACGAGCGTTCACCAGGACACGCCGGCGAGACGGCTACGAGCTCGCCGAGGTCGACACGTTCCTCATCGAGGTGGCGAAGGCGCTGAGCGACCGGGACGCGCGGATCAGCGAGCTCCAGGGGGACCTGACCGCGCTGCGGTTGCGCACCCGGGAGCCGGAGTCCGGGCAGTCCGAGGCGGCTCAGGGCGAGGCTGCGACGGCAGTGAAGCAGGCGAGCTCCGCGGCCGCGGCCCGGCTGCTGGAGATCGCCGCCGCGAGCGCCGACCAGCTCGCCGCCGAGTCGTCGGCGCAGGCCGAGTCGCTGTTGGCCACGGCGCGTGCCGAGGCCGACGAGCTCGTGACGGCCGCACGGGCCGAGGCCGAGCGGGTCGCCTTCGAGATGGCCGGTCGCAAGGAGAAGCAGACCGCCGAGCTCGAGGAGCAGCGCGCCGGAGTGCTGGCCGAGGTGTCGAGCCGCAAGGCGGCCCTGGAGGCCGAGATCGAGGGGCTGCGCAAGCTCGAGGGTGACTATCGCGAGCACCTGCACCGGCACCTCACCGAGCAGCTGGCCCGGCTCGAGGAGCTCGGCTCACCGCAGCTGCGCGCCGTCGCCGACTGAGGCCCGGGCACAGCCGGCCCGGGCCCAGGACGCCGATCGCCGGGACATTTGTCCTGCCGCACTGCCCACAATCGAGCCTGCCTCCTGGTCGGGCCGGTCCCTAGCGTGGATCGGGCCGGTCACGGGGGCCGGCGCCGAAGGAGGGCAGATGATCGACATCGAGCAACGCGCCGAGGCGAGGCGGCGTACGGAAAGCGCCTACCTCTGGCTCGTGGTGGGCGTCGAGCTGGTCGCGCTGGTGTTGTGGGTGGTCTATGACCTGGCCGGGATCGGGCTGACCGTGCGGGCCGGCGCTGCCGTCCGCACGGTCGACGTGGCCGGGGTGGTGGTCACCGCGACCCTGGTGGCCACGTCGGCCGTCGGCCTGCGCTGGCTGCTGCACCGACGGGAGCAGGGCCTGCGAGTCTGGAGCCGGGTCGCGGGGGCGGTCTGGGCGTTGTCGTTCCTCGGCCCGCTGGGTGCCACCACGACGCAGGCGGGTTGGGCGCTGGCGTCCTTCCACCTGGCCGTGGGAGGCGCGATCTTCTTCGGCGTCCGGCGCATCGACGGTCTAACGTGACGACGGTGAGTCTCGGGTGCGCCCTACGACGCGATGCCGGCGTCCTCGTCTGGGTGCCGGTCCTGCTCCTGGGTCCGCTCTTCAGCCTGCCCGCGCGGGTGGCCGGCGTGGTGGGCGGCGTGACGCTCGTCGTGGTGATGGGTGCCGCGGCGGCCGGAGCGGTCGTGACCGGTCGCCGCGGCCCCCGTCGGCTCGCGCTCCTGGCGCTGGCCGTGCTCGCGGCTGCCGTGGTCGGCTCGGGCTGGCTGGGCCGGGGATGGCTGCCGGTGTGGGTGCTGCTGGCCATCGTCTGCCCCGCGGTGTTGCGCGGCCGGTGGCTGCTCGGTGCGTTGGCGCTGACCATCGCGGGCGCGGCGGTCGCGGCGTGGGCGGTCGGCGGCGACGCGACGACGATCGAGGTGCAGGGCTTCGTCGTCTCGTTGTCGGGTGCGACGACGACGAGCTTCCTGCGGCTGATGGAGACGGTCGAGGAGCTGCGGCGTACCCGCGAGGAGCTCGCCCGCGGCGCGGTCGCCGAGGAGCGGGAGCGCTTCTCCCGCGACCTGCACGACCTGCTGGGTCACACGCTGTCGGTGATGGTGGTCAAGGCACAGGCCGTACGACGCCTCGCCCACGCCGATCCCGACGCCGCCGCCAGCCATGCCACGGACATCGAGCAGGTCGGCCGTTCGGCGCTCCTCGACGTACGTCGCGCCGTCGACGCGGTGCGGGCATCGTCGCTGGTCGAGGAGATCGACGGCGCCCGACGGGCGCTGGACGCTGCCGGCATCGACACCTCGGTGCGTGTCGCGCCGGCGAAGCTGCCCGACGGCGCAGGCCGGGCGCTGGCCTGGGTCGTCCGCGAGGGCACCACCAACGTGCTGCGCCACTCCGGGGCCGCGCACTGCCGCATCGAGGTGAGCAACGGAGCGGGTCGGCTGCGGCTGACGATGAGCGACGACGGTGTCGGTGGGCCGGTCCCGGCCGCGGACCGGCAGGGCGGGTTGGACGGGTTGCGGCGACGGTTGGTGGCCGTCGGTGGCCACCTGGACGTCGCGCCGGACGCCGAGGGGTTCCGGCTGACCGCGACGGTGCCGGTGGAGCATTCGTGATCCGGATCCTGCTCGCCGAGGACCAGGCGATGATGCGCGGCGCGCTCGCCGTGCTCCTCGACCTCGAGCCCGACCTGGAGGTGGTTGCGCAGATCGACGATGGGGCGCAGATCCTGCCACGAGCCCGGGAGGTACGCCCCGACGTGGCGCTGCTCGACATCGAGCTGCCCCACGCCAGCGGGCTGGACGCGCTGGCGGAGCTGCGCGCCGAGCTGCCCGACTGCCGGGTGGTGATGGTGACGACCTTCTCCCGCCCGGGCTACCTGCAGCGGGCGATGGCCGCGGGTGCGCACGGCTTCCTGGTCAAGGACGGACCGGCCGACGGGCTCGCCGACTCGATCCGACGGGTGCTGGCCGGGCACACGGTGGTGGACCCGGAGCTGGCCGGCAAGGCCCTGCGTACGGCGGCCTCACCGCTCACCGAGCGGGAGCGGGACGTGCTGGCCGCCGCGGAGGACGGCTCCACGGTGGCCGACATCGCAGGGCGGCTCTTCCTCTCCCAGAGCACCGTGCGCAACTACCTGTCCGCCGCGATCGGCAAGACGGGCACGCGCAACAAGACCGAGGCGGCGCAGGCGGCCCGGCGCCGCGGCTGGCTGTAGCGCAGCCGCTGGGGGCCGGCCCCCCGTAGCCGGCCCCCAGACGGATCAGCGGGTGCCGACGCGGACGCTGACGGCGACCAGCCGGTAGTGCTGGGGCGAGCCGACCGCGTAGACCTGGTACGCCCTGCCCTGGCGCAGGGTGGTGCGCTGCGGACCGATGACGGGCTTCCTCGAGCCCGGCAGCGTCACCTTCACCCGGTAGGTGCCGCGGGGCACGGCGAGCGTCTCGCTCCCGCCCCAGGTGAAGTCCTTGCCGTCGATCAGCTTCGTCGACCCGGCCCACACGTTGACGGCCGGTGCCTGGGCGGTGTGCCGCACGGTCAGCCGCGCCTGGTGCCGGGCCGTTGGCCGCACGTTGTTCCGGAAGGCCGCGAGGTTGGGCTTGCCGTGGGCATTGAGGTTCGCGACGACCGTGTAGTTGCGTCCGGCGTGCAACATGTAGGTCGACTTGAGGATGGCCGGCGACGCGCACGGCTTGCGGGCGGCGACGAGCTTCACGCGGTGCTTGCCGGCACTCAGCCGGGCGCCGGCGATCGTGTCGCCGTACCGGAAGCCGTCGGCCACCTTGGCGCCGTCCACGCACACCTTCACGGGCACCTTCGGGATGCCGTGCACGACGTTGACGGTGGCGTGCCCCGCAGCGCTCGCCGGAGCTGCTGCGAGCGGGACCGTGAGCGCGGCGGACGCCAGCATGCCGGTGACCGCCGCGGTCCGGAGGCGGAGTTGCTTCATGATTCCTCCTGTAGAGAGTCTGTCGAGTCATCAGGCTGCAATCCCTCGACAAGGCTTGTCAAGAGATCGTAGAGAGATTGCGTCGAAATTCTGTATAGTGCTGCCTGTGGAGGACCTCGTGCGGATCGGTGAGCTGGCTCGACGGACCGGAGTGTCCCCGGAGCTGTTGCGCGCCTGGGAGCTGCGCTACGGCCTGCTGCAGCCGAAGCGGTCGTCGGGGGGCTTCCGTCTCTACTCCGCCACCGACGAGGAGCGCGTGCGGCAGATGCGACGGCTCATCGCCGACGGTCTGTCGGCTGCGGAGGCCGCTCGGCAGGCTCGGACGATGGACCCTGCCCGGCCCGCGGCGGAGAAGCCGGTCGTGGCGCAGCTGGCCGACCAGCTGCGGACCGCGCTGGACCGTTTCGACGACTCGGGTGCGCACACCGCGCTCGACCGCCTGCTCGCCACGGTGTCGGTCGAGATCACCCTCACCGACGTGGTGATCCCCTACCTGCGCGACCTCGGCGACCGCTGGGCTGCGGGACGCGCGAGCGTGGCCCAGGAGCACTTCGCCTCCAACCTCCTTCGCGGCCGCCTGCTGGGCCTGGCCCGCGACTGGGGCGCCGGTGCCGGCCCGTCGGTGCTGCTGGCCTGCCTCCCCGGCGAGGCCCACGACCTCGGCCTGATCCTCTTCGGGTTGCTCGTGGCCCGACGCGGCTGGCGGGTGACCCTGCTCGGAGCCGACACGCCGTTCGACACCTTGCGGGGAAGCATCCGTGAGCTGCAGCCCTCGCTCGTCGTGCTGGTCAGCACCGACGAGCAGCAGCTTCGTGAGCACGCCGAGGAGATCCGGAGCACAGCCGCGCTCGCGCCCACAGCGTTCGCCGGCGCCGGTGCAGAGGATCTGCTGCCGGCCGGGGTCCGGATGCTGCCGACCGACATCGGCGAGGCGGCCGCGTCTCTCGGTCGCTGATCCCCGGGAGCGCTCCCAGCGGCCGGGCGTCGTACCGCCCGGTTTGGGGCGAGGCCCTTGACTGGACAGATGACTTCCCCACTGCGTACCCGCACCCTCGGCAGCACCTCGGCGCTCACCGTCTCCACGATGGGACTCGGATGCATGGGCATGTCGGAGTTCTACGGCGGCCGCGACGAGGGTGAGGCGGTGGCCACCACCCAACGCGCCCTCGACCTCGGGGTGACCTTCCTCGACACCGCCGACATGTACGGCCCGTTCACCAACGAGAAGCTGGTGGGGCGGGCGATCAGCGGCCGTCGCGAGGAGGTGCAGCTGGCGACCAAGTTCGGCAACGAGCGCGCCGAGGACGGCACCCGTCTGGGCGTGAACGGCAGGCCGGAGTATGTCCGCAGGGCCTGTGACGCCTCCCTGCAGCGGCTCGGTGTCGAGCACATCGACCTCTACTATCAGCACCGGGTCGACAAGACCGTGCCGATCGAGGAGACCGTCGGCGCGATGGCCGAGCTGGTGGCGACCGGCAAGGTGCGCCATCTCGGCCTGTCCGAGGCGTCGCCGGCCACGATCCGCCGAGCGCACGAGACGCACCCGATCACCGCGCTGCAGACCGAGTACTCCCTGTTCACCCGGCACGTCGAGGACGAGATCCTCCCGCTGCTGCGCGGGCTCGGCATCGGGCTGGTGCCCTACTCGCCGCTGGGACGCGGCCTGCTGACCGGCCGGATCACCGGCGCGGAGTCGCTGCCCGAGGGCGACAGCCGACGCAGCGGCTACTTCCCGCGGTTCAACGGCGAGGCCCTCGAGCAGAACCTCGCGCTGGTGCGCAGGATCGAGGCGCTCGCCCGGCAGCACGACTGCACGCCGGGCCAGCTGGCGCTCGCCTGGGTGCTCGCGCAGGGTGACGACGTGGTCCCCATCCCCGGCACCAAGCGGGTCAAGTACCTCGAGGAGAACGTCGGTGCGGCCGCCGTACAGCTGACCGACGACGACCTGAAGGCACTCGACGACGCCGTGCCGCGCGAGGCTGTCGCCGGGGAGCGGTACGGCGACATGTCCTCCATCGACGCCTGAAACGACGTGGCCTCGTGCGTCGGGCGCGTGCGCGCGGCCTACGCTGCCCGGGTGAAGCGAGACGACGTGGTCGCGGCCGCCGAGCGCATCCGCGGACGGGTGCGCCGTACACCCGTGCTCGCGGTGGAAGCCGGTGCCGACTGGCTGCCCGCGGGTGGGTGGCTCAAGCTCGAGATGGTGCAGCACACCGGCACCTTCAAGGCTCGCGGCGCGTTCAACCGCATCCTGTCCGCACGGGAACGCGGCGAGCTCGACCCCGAGGTCGGCATCGTGGTCGCCTCGGGAGGCAACGCCGGGCTCGCGAACGCGTACGCCGCAGCGGCCGTCGGCGTGCCGGCCACCGTCTTCGTGCCGACCACCTCGTCGCCGACCAAGCTGCGTCGGCTCGAGGAGTACGGCGCGAACGTGGTCGCCCGCGGCAGCGAGTACGCCGAGGCCTTCGACGCCGCGATGGAGCACGTGGCGCGCAGCGGCGCGGTCTACTGCCATGCCTACGACCAGCCCGAGATCGTGGCCGGAGCCGGGACGCTCGGCCTCGAGCTCCTCGAGCAGCTCGCGGGGCAGCGCCTCGACACCGTGCTGGTCGCGGTCGGGGGCGGCGGCCTGATGGCAGGAGTGGCTGCGGCGGTCGAGGGCGAGGCGCGGGTGGTCGGCGTCGAGCCGGCGCTGGCGCCCACGCTGGACCGGGCGCTCGCCGCCGGTGAGCCGGTCGACGTGCCGGTGTCCGGGGTGGCGGCGGACTCGCTCGGTGCCCGGCGGCTGGGCTCGATCGCCTGGGAGGTCGCGCAGCGCACCGACGTGCGCAACGTGCTCGTCGACGACACCGACATTCGCACGGCCCGCGCACAGCTGTGGGACCGCTACCGGCTCGTCGTGGAGCCGGGTGCTGCCGCGGCGGTCGCCGCGCTGGTCAGCGGTGCCTATCGGCCTGCCACTGACGAGCGGGTGGCGGTGGTGCTGTGCGGGGCGAACACCGACCCCTCCGACCTCGGCTGACCGGGGTCTGCGCTGCGGTCGCGCCTGGCGGTCAGCGACCCAGCAGGCGGCTGAGCCAGCCCCCACCGGTCGACGGTGCCGCGTCGCGGTGCCCGGGACACCACTGGTCGGCGGGGACTGCGGCGCGCACCTGGGCGACGTGCTGGCCGCAACCGGCCCAGGTGGTCTTGCCGCAGGTCTTGCACTTCACCGGACGACACATGGATGAGCTCCTCTTCTTCGGGTGATCACAGCAGCGCGGGCAGCGCTTGCGAGGCGGTGTAGCCGGCGACGCCCAGCACCAGCACGGTGAAGGCTGCCGAGAGTCGGGACGTGTCTGCACGATCGGCGATCCGGGCGCCGGCCACAGCGCCGAGTGCCGATGCCGCGGTCAGGGCCAGGACGATCCCCCAGTCCGGTGGCGCGGCGCTGCCGGCCCTGACCGCCAGCGCCGATGCGCTGGTCAGCGTGATGATGACCAGGGACGTCCCGGCGGCGTACTGCACCGGTAGCCCGAGCCCCAGCATCAGGGCGGGCACCACCAGGAACCCACCGCCGACACCGAGGAAGCCGGTGAGCAGGCCGACCAGGGTGGCGGTGACGAGCACCTTGAGCGCCTGGGGGCACCGACAGGCGAACGTGGGGCTGAAGGTGATGATCGGGTCGTCGACAGCGGCAGAGAGGCCGAGCCCGCCGCGGGCCCGACGGCCGGAGGTGGTCCCACGCTCGTGCAGCTGGCGGTAGGTCATGGCGGCCGCGACGACCAGCATCAGCGCCGAGAACGAGGCCAGCAGCACCGCCTGCGAGACCAGCCCCGCGGCCTTCGCGCCGGCGGCCGCGCCCCCGATGGCCAGCACCCCGAAGGCGACCCCCCGCGCCAGGGCCACGTTCCCGGCACGGTAGGCGGCGACTGCGCCGATGAGCGACGTGCTGCCCACGACCACCAAGGACCCGGTCGTCGCCTGGTGGGGGGTCTGGCCGAGCAGGTAGACCAGCACCGGGACGGCGAGGATCGAGCCACCACCGCCGAGCGCACCCAGGCTGAGGCCGATGAGCGCTCCGGCGACGAGGGCCAGGACGATGGTCACGCGGAGTCGCCACCGCCATCGGGCGCCATCGGCAGACCGACCTTCGCCGCGTTCTCGAAGTCGTCGTCCACGACCACCAGCCCGCGGTGGCCGGCAGCGTCGAGGAATGACGCCGCCACGGAGGCGCGGTAGCCGCTGCCGCAGTGCAGCCACACCTCGTCGGGCGGCACCTCGGCGAGGCGCCGGGGGAGCTCGTAGATCGGGAGGTTGAGGGCCCCTTCGACGGCCGAGGCGGCGTACTCGTCGAGGCGACGCACGTCGAGCACGCGGACCTCGCGGTGGTGTCGCACCTGCTCGAGATCGGCGAAGGTGGCGGTCGGGTAGCCGGAGAGCTCGCGATCGGACCAGTCCCTGGGTGAGCCGGTGGCGTACGCCGCCGGCCGGTCGATGCCGATCCGGACCAGCTCGCGCTGCGCGGCGGCGACCTGGTCCGCGGTCTCCCCGAGCAGGGTCACCGGCGTCCCCCAGGTGATCAGCCAGCCGAGGTAGGTGGCGAAGGACCCGTCGAGGCCGAAGTAGAGGGTGCCCGGCGCGTGCCCGGCCGCGAACGCCGTGCGGCTGCGCAGATCGACCACCCACTCGCCGGCCTCGATGCGACGGCGGACCTCCGCGGCGTCCGCCCGTGCAGGGGGCGTGAGGTCTGGCTCGGACGGACCGGCGGCGTTGGCCGGGGCCATGTGCAGGTAGTACGCCGGCCACGCCCCGAGCCCGTCGAGCAGCTCGCGGACATAGGTCTCCTTGTCCTGGGTGAGCACCGGGTTGACCGTCTTCTCACGTCCGATCGTCGACTCCGATGCCTCCGACTGGGTGGCGGAACAGAACGAGCCGAAGCCGTGGGTGGGGAAGACGGCGGCGTGGTCGGGCAGCAGTGCGGCGAGCCGGCGTGCCGAGGTGTGCTGCTGACGCACCAGGGCGCCGGTGTGCTGCTCGCCCA
>DATDNR010000072.1:0-9566 GCA_036518175.1 Marmoricola sp. | reverse complement strand
GCCGCCGTCGAGCCGCACGCCGGCGCCGCCGGGGGAGCGGTACGTCGTGATCTTGCCGGTGTCCGGCCGGAAGCCGTTGGCCGGGTCCTCGGTCGTGATCCGGCACTGCAGGGCGGCGCCGTTGACGCGGACGTCCTCCTGTCGCAGGCCGAGGTCGGCCAGCGACTCGCCGGCGGCGATCCGCATCTGCGACTGCACCAGGTCGACGTCGGTGATCTCCTCGGTCACCGTGTGCTCGACCTGGATGCGCGGGTTCATCTCGATGAAGACGTAGTCGCCGTCGGGCGAGAGCAGGAACTCCACCGTGCCGGCGTTGTGGTAGCCGATCGCGCGGGCGAACTTCACCGCGTCGGCACAGATCCGGTCCCGCAGCGCCGGGTCGAGGTCGGGCGCGGGCGCGATCTCCACGACCTTCTGGTGCCGGCGCTGCACCGAGCAGTCCCGCTCGAAGAGGTGGATGGTGCCCTCGGGGGTGCCGTCGGAGAGGATCTGCACCTCGATGTGGCGCGGCTCGACCACCGCCTCCTCGATGAACACCGTCGGATCGCCGAACGCGCCCTCGGCCTCGCGCATGCAGGTCGCGATCGCGTCGCGCAGCGCCGACTCGTCGTCGACCCGGCGCATGCCCCGGCCGCCTCCGCCGGCCACCGCCTTGACGAACAGCGGGTAGCGCAGCTCTCCGGCCTGCGCCACGAGGGCGTCGAGGTCGTCGTTGGGCGGCACCGAGCGCAGCGTGGGCACGCCGGCCTCCCGGGCGGCGGCGATCGCGCGTGCCTTGTGGCCGGTCAGCTCGAGCACCTCGGCGGAGGGGCCGATGAAGGTGATGCCGGCCCGGGCACAGGCCTCGGCCAGCCCGGGGTTCTCCGACAGGAAGCCGTAGCCGGGGTAGACCGCGTCGGCGCCGGCGCGCACCGCCGCCTCGACGATCAGCTGGGGGTCGAGGTAGGCACGGACCGGGTGGCCACGCTCGCCGATCTCGTAGGCCTCGTCGGCCTTCATCCGGTGCTCCGAGCCGCGGTCCTCGTGCGGGAAGACCGCCACCGTGCGGGCGCCGAGCTCGGTGGCGGCGCGGAACGCGCGCACCGCGATCTCGCCGCGGTTGGCGACCAGGATCTTGGCGAACATCGGTCGGCTCCTCAGCCGGCGTCCTTGATGTCGCAGATGACCTCGCCGTTGCCGACCGTCGCGCCGACCTCCGCGCGCAGCCCGGTGACGGTGCCGCCCTTGTGCGCCTTCAGCGGCTGCTCCATCTTCATCGCCTCGATGACCACCACCACGTCGCCCTCGGCCACGTCGGCGCCCTCTTCGACGGCGACCTTGACGATGGTGCCCTGCATCGGGCTGGTCACGGAGTCACCGGAGACCGCCGCACCGGACTTCTTGCCGGCACTGCGCTTCGGCTTCTTCGCCCCGCCACCGGCAGGGGCGGATCCGGTGCCGGCCAGGCCGGCGGGCAGCACGACCTCGAGCCGACGGCCGCCGACCTCCACGGTGACCCGCTGTCGGTCCTCGGGCTCCGGTGTCTCGGCGCCGCCGCCGGCGTACGGCGGGATCTGGTTGTCGAACTCGGTCTCGATCCAGGAGGTGTAGACGCCGAACTTCTCACCGTCGCCGATGAACGCCGGGTCGTCGACCACGGCCCGGTGGAAGGGGATGACCGTGGGCATCCCCTCGACGACGAACTCCGCGAGCGCGCGCCGGGAGCGCTCCAGCGCCTGGGTGCGGTCGCGGCCGCTGACGACCAGCTTGGCCACCAGCGAGTCGAAGGAGCCGGGGACGGTCTCGCCGGGGTCGTAGCCGCCGTCGACGCGGACCCCCGGCCCGGACGGCGCGTGCCAGCGGGTCAGCGTGCCCGGGGCGGGCATGAAGTTGGAGCCGGCGTCCTCGGCGTTGATGCGGAACTCGATGGAGTGCCCGCTGATCTCGGGGTCGTCGTACCCCAGCTCCTCACCGGCGGCGATGCGGAACATCTCCCGCACGAGGTCCAGGCCGGTGACCTCCTCCGAGACGGGGTGCTCGACCTGGAGGCGGGTGTTGACCTCGAGGAAGGAGATGGTGCCGTCCTGGCCGACGAGGAACTCGCAGGTGCCGGCGCCGACGTAGCCGGCCTCCCGGAGGATCGCCTTGGAGGAGTCGTAGAGGATCTGCATCTGCTGGTCGTCGAGGAACGGCGCAGGCGCCTCCTCGACCAGCTTCTGGTGGCGACGCTGCAGGGAGCAGTCGCGGGTGGAGACCACCACGACGTTGCCGTGCTGGTCGGCCAGGCACTGGGTCTCCACGTGGCGCGGCTTGTCGAGGTACTGCTCGACGAAGCACTCGCCCCGGCCGAAGGCCCCGACGGCCTCGCGGACCGCGGACTCGTAGAGGTCGGCGACCTCCTCCTTCTTGCGTGCCACCTTCAGGCCGCGGCCGCCGCCACCGAAAGCCGCCTTGATCGCCACCGGCAGGCCGTGCTCCTCGACGAAGGCGAGCACCTCGTCGGCGTCCTGCACCGGGTCGGGGGTGCCGGCGACCAGCGGGGCACCCACCTTCTGGGCGATGTGCCGCGCCTGCACCTTGTCCCCCAGCGCGTCGATCGCGGACGGCGGCGGGCCGATCCACACCAGCCCGGCGTCGAGCACGGCCTGGGCGAAGGAGGCGTTCTCGGCGAGGAAGCCGTAGCCGGGGTGCACCGAGTCGGCGCCGGACTCCTTCGCGGCCGCGACGATCTTCTCGATGCTGAGGTAGGAGTCGGCCGGCGTCGCGCCGTCGAGCGCGTAGGCCTCGTCGGCGAGGCGGACGAAGAGCGCATCCCGGTCAGGATCGGCATAGACCGCCACGCTGGCGATACCGGCGTCTCGGCACGCACGGATCACGCGTACGGCGATCTCACCGCGGTTGGCGATCAGGACCTTCTGCAACGGACGCTGCTGCGTCACACCTTCGACGGGCATGCCGGCTCCTTGCTCGTGGGGGACCGTTCGGAGTCTAGAGCCACCGCTCTCGGGCGTCGGAGGTGGTTCCATGGGCCCATGGACGCACTCGCCGAGCTGGTCGAGACGCTTCCGGGGGACCTCGTGGTCACCGATCCGGACGCGATGGAGAAGTACCGCTTCGACGGGTCGCGCGACCCGTCGGCCGGCAAGCCGGTCGCGGTCGTGCGCGCGGAGACCGCCGCCCACGTGCAGGCCGCGGTGCGCTGGGCGGCGCAGCACACGGTGCCGGTCGTGCCCCGTGGCGCGGGTAGCGGTCTCTCCGGCGGCTCCAGCGCCGTCGACGGCGGCATCGTGGTGAGCCTGGAGCGGATGCGCGCCATCGAGATCGACCCCGACTCCCAGGTCGCGGTCGTCGAGCCGGGCGCGCTCAACGCGGAGGTGAAGGCGGCCGCCGCCGACCACGGGCTGTGGTACCCACCGGACCCCTCCTCCTACGAGATCTGCTCGATCGGCGGCAACGTCGCCACCAACGCGGGCGGCCTGTGCTGCGTGAAGTACGGCGTCACCACCGACTACGTGCTCGGCCTCGACGTGGTGCTCGCCGACGGCACCCTGGTCACTCTCGGTGGCAAGCGCATCAAGGACGTCGCGGGTCTGTCGCTGCTCAAGCTCTTCGTCGGCAGCGAGGGCACCCTCGGCCTGGTCACCCGCGCGATCCTGCGGCTGGTCCCGGCCCAGCTGCGCCGCTCCACGCTGGTCGCGTCGTTCCCCACCGTCGATGCGGCGGCCCGTGCCGTCGTCGCGATGCGGCGCACGCTGCGTCCCTCGATGCTGGAGCTGATGGACCGGGCCTCGATCAACGCCGTCGAGGACTATCGCCCGATGGGCCTGGACCGTTCGACCGGAGCGCTGCTGATCGCCCAGTCCGACGCGCCGGGGTCGGCCCGCACCGAGGAGGTGCAGGTGATGCGCTCAGCGTGCCTGGACACCGGCGCCAGCGAGGTGTTCGTCACCGACGATCCCGAGGAGTCGGAGATGTTCGTGGAGGCGCGGCGGGCGACGTTCCCGGCCATCGAGTCGCGCGGCACGCTCCTGCTCGAGGACGTGGGCGCCCCGGTGCCGCTGCTGCCCCGGCTGCTGGAGGCGATCGCCGCCGTGGCTGCGTCGTACGACGTGGAGATCCCGGTCGTGGCCCACGCCGGAGACGGCAACACGCACCCGATCATCGTCTTCGACCCGGCAGATCCCGAGGCGGAGGAGCGGTCGCGGGAGGCGTTCGCCGAGATGATGCGGGCGGCGATCCGGCTCGGGGGCACGATCACCGGCGAGCACGGCGTCGGCCGCGCCAAGAGGGAGGCCCTGCCCGACCAGCTCGGCCCGGACGTGATGGCGCTGACCCGGCGGATCAAGGACGCTCTCGACCCCGACGGCATCCTCAACCCCGGCGCCGTGCTCTGACCGCTGAGGCTCAGGACCCCGGCTGGAAGACCATCAGGAAGACGATCGCGACGAACAGCAGCGCGATCACGCCGCCCGAGGCGGCGACGCGTCCGGCCAGTGCCTGCACCGGCTCGCCCCTGCCGATGGTGGCGGTGGCCCTGTCCAGCGTCGGCACCACGACCGCCATGGCCAGCGCGACGGCCACCAGCCAGAGCAGCAGCGACAGCCAGATCCACAGGTCGCCGAACTGTCCGGCGGCCTGGTGGCTCCCGGGGGCCTTCATCGACATCAGCGCGAAGCCGAGGACGACCACGATCAGCGAGGCGATGGCGTACAGCCTGGTCGTGCGCGCGGAGGCCGCGGTCGCGCCGGCGTCGGCGGAGCGGAGCCCGCGCGCCGCGGTCGTCACCGCGTGGGCCAGCGGGCCGATCGCGAAGATCGCGGCGAGCAGGTGCAGGGCGAGGAAGATCTGGTACACGGCGGGGACCCTAGCCCGGTTAACATCCGCTAACCTAGACGGCATGGCCTTCGACCTGAGCCCTGAGCACGAGGAGTTCCGGCGCACGGTGCGCGACTTCGCCGAGAAGGAGATCGCGCCGCACGCCGATCGCTGGGACCGCGAGCACCACTTCCCGGTCGAGGTGGTGCACAAGATGGGTGAGCTCGGGCTCTTCGGCCTGACGGCGCCGGAGGAGTTCGGCGGTGCCGGGCTCTCCGGTGAGGAAGGGGGCTTCACCTCCCTGTGCCTGGCCATCGAGGAGCTGGGCCGGGTCGACCAGTCGATGGGCATCACGCTCGAGGCCGGCGTCGGCCTGGGCATCAACCCCATCCTGACCTTCGGCTCGGAGGAGCAGAAGCGGGAGTGGCTGCCGGACCTGGTCGCCGGTCGCCGACTCGCGGGCTTCGGCCTCACCGAGCCGGGCGCCGGCTCGGACGCCGGCGCCACCCGCACCCGGGCGGAGCTGCGCGACGGGGAGTGGGTGATCAACGGGAGCAAGCAGTTCATCACGAACTCGGGCTCGGAGATCACCAGCCTGGTCACGGTCACGGCGCGCACCGGGGAGCGGGACGGCAAGGCCGAGATCTCCACGATCATCGTGCCCTCCGGCACACAGGGCTTCACCGCCGAGAAGGCCTACGACAAGCTCGGATGGCACGCCTCCGACACCCACCCGCTCACCTTCCAGGACTGCCGCGTCCCGGAGGAGAACCTCCTCGGTGAGCGCGGCCGCGGCTTCGCCCAGTTCCTGGCCACCCTCGACGACGGGCGGGTGGCGATCGCGGCGCTCGCCGTCGGCTGCATCCAGGCGTGCGTCGACCAGGCCGTGCAGTACGCCGGGGAGCGGACCACCTTCGGCGTGCCGATCGGCCGCAAGCAGGGCGTGGCCTTCCAGATCGCCGACCTCGAGGTGATGCTGCACTCCGCCCGGCAGCTGACCTACCGGGCCGCCTGGATGAAGGACTCCGGGGCGCCGATGAAGGAGTTCAAGCATGCGGCGGCGATCGCCAAGCTCTACGCCACCGAGTCGGCGGTGACCGCCACGCGGATCGCCACCCAGGTGTTCGGCGGCTACGGCTTCATGGAGGAGTACCCCGTCACCCGGTTCTACCGGGACGCGAAGGTGCTGGAGATCGGCGAGGGCACCTCCGAGGTGCAGCGGATGCTGATCGCCCGCGGCCTCGGCCTGCCCGTGGAGTGAGCCCGTAGGTCTGGATTGGCCTAGGGTCGTTGGCGTGTACGTCCCGCACTTCAACGCCATCAACGATGAAGCCGAGGTGCGTGACCTCGTCGCCTCGGTCGGTTCTGCCCAGCTGGTGACCGTCGGAGGCGACGGCTACCCGCTCGCCACGCTGCTGCCCGTCATCTGGGACGGGGACCGGCTGATCTTCCACATGGCCCGCGCCAACCAGCACTGGAAGTCGATCACCGCAGGCAGTCCCGGGCTCGCGTTGGTGACCGCCGCCGAGGGGTACGTCTCGCCGAGCTGGTACGCCACCAAGGCCGAGCACGGCCGCGTGGTGCCGACCTGGAACTACTCCGGCGTGCACTTCACCGGCCGGGTGACCACCCACGACGACCCCGATTGGCTGCTCGACGCCGTGACCCGGCTGACCGGCCTGCACGAGTCCGGACGCCCGCAGCCGTGGTCGGTCGACGACGCGCCGGCCGACTACCTGCGCAAGCAGCTGCGCGCGATCGTCGGGGTGGAGATGGCGCTCGAGCGGGTGGAGGCCAAGGCGAAGCTCAGCCAGAACCGCTCGGACGCCGACCGCACCGGCGTCATCGACGGCCTCCGCCGTGATGGCGGCGCTCGTGAGCGCGAGCTCGCCGACGCGATGCAGCAGGCCATGCGGCGCTGAGCGCGGCGAGCCGTCGTACGGATGGGCCGTGCTTCTGATGCGTGGATCCCGCACAGGCGGGATGGTGGCTGGTGTCGGGCGGGGTCAGCTTCGCGGATCCCGCACAGGCGGGATCGTGGTTCGTGCCGGGCGGGGTCGGCTTCGCGGATCCCGCACAGGCGGGATCGTGGTTCGTGCCGGGCAGGGTCGGCTGCGCGGATCCCGCACAGGCGGGATCGTGGCTCGTGTCGGGCGGGGGCGCCGGGTCCGAGAGCAGACGACTACGACAACCAGCAGGCGATCGCGACCGCACGCTCACGGAACCGAGTAGCGAACCCGCACCCGGTGCCGGCCCTCGGCCACGGTGAGGTCGACCGTGCCGGTGACGCCGGTCAGGCCCTGCGTGCCCGACCCCGGCGCGATCACGTAGCGCAGCACCTGGTCGTCGCCGGCCATGGTGCCCAGCTGCAGGAGCACGCACGAGCCCTCACGGCCGTCGAGCGCTCCGTCGAACCTCTCGATGGCGACATAGCCCGCGCTCCCGGCCGCCGGGTCACCGGCCGAGAGCATGACGCCGCGGCTCATCCCCGCCATGCCGCCGGTCCACGTCTTGGTCAGGTCGAAGCGACCGGTGCCGTCGAGCTCGGGCCCGGCCGGCTGCAGCTCGACGGTGAACTCGGCGTCGGTCTCCTGCTGCACGTCGCCGGCGTCAGATGAGCGCCTGAAGGCGACCGATCATCGTGATGCTGGGGTACGGCGAGCGTTCGATGTCGCGCAGGAGGACGCGCGCGTAGCGGGCCGACTCCTGGGGCGTGCGGAGGAGCGACTCGATCGTGTCCAGCATGGTGTAGGAGGGGTACCGGCTCTCCTCGACCCGGCTGAACAGTGCCTCGAGCAGTGCCCGACGGATCGCCTCGCTCGCTTCGTTCATCGCGTGCTCCCTCCAGTCATTGGCCTCGATGATGCCCGGTCACCCCAAAGGGCATTCCCCAGCCCGCGCCGGCAGATTCTTACGAGCAGGCATCGGCGCGGTTCGGCATCGTGCCGCCGGGTAGGGATGAGCGCACACGGCCGGCGACCAGGGAGGCAGGCATGCGGGAGATCAGCGAGCCGACCGAGCGGCAGCTGCGGGAGCAGGCTGCCGGACTCAGGGCGGAGCTCGACCGGTACCGGGCAGCGACCCAGGATGCGCTGGAGCAGCTGGACTGGTGCATCGGGTACTTCACCGGCAAGAAGATGCCGGGCATCGCCGGGCGGCTGAGCACCAACCGGGCGCACATCCGCACCAACCTGCTCCATCGCGCCGAGCAACCGCTGCCACGCCCGGTGGCGACAGGGCGAGGCGAGGGGGCATGAGCGTGCAGGTCCCGGGCGAGCTCCGTGCTGCGCTGCGCCGGCTGGCCCAGGAGGCCGCTCGCTACGCCCACGGCAAGCTCGACGCCTGGCAGCAGCAGGCCAGGGGCGACGCCCAGCCGGCAGGGGCGACCGACCGTGCCGCCGTGGCCGCGCTGCGGGCCGTCGTGACCGGCGACAACCCCGTGCCGGCCGCACTCAAGGCTGCCTGGCAGGGCGCCGGCGCCGGCACCCGGACGGCATGGGTGGCGGTGCTCCTGCTGGTCGCGGTGACCGCGCCGGTGCTGCTCCTCCTGGTGCTCCTGGCGGTGCTGCTGATCGCCCTGGTGCTGCAGGCGCGGCGCGCCCTGGGCACCTCCTGAGGAACACCACGGCGGATCGCGACGTTCGCGTCAGCGGCCGGCAGGCTTCCAGAACTCGTGCCAGACGAAGCCGAGCTCGTCGAACATCAGCCGCAGCAGCGGCACGCTGATGCCCACCACGTTGTGCGGATCACCGGTGATGCCGGAGACGAAGGCGCCGCCGAGGCCGTCGACGGTGAAGGCGCCCGCGACGGCGAGGGGCTCACCGGTGGCGACGTACGCCGCGATCTCCTCGTCGCTGACCTGCGCGAACCGCACCTGCGTCGCCGCAGCGCGGCCCAGCCACACCTCCCGGTGGGTGTCGATGACGCAGTGGCCGGTGTGCAGCACCCCGGCGTGGCCGCGCATCCGCTTCCACCGGGCGATCGCCTCCTCGGCGTCGGCCGGCTTGCCGAGGATCTCGCCGTCGAGCTCGAGCACCGAGTCGCAACCGATCACCAGCGCGCGCGGCTGGTGGGCGGCGACGGCGACCGCCTTGAGCTGCGCCAGCTTCAACGCGTACGCCGAGGGCGGCATCGGCTCGAGCTCGTCCTCGTCCACGCCGCTGACCACGACCTCGGGGTCCAGGCCGGCGTCGCGCAGTGTCTTCAGACGGGCCGGCGAGGCCGAGGCGAGGACCAGACGGGGCAGCGGCGGGGGCACGCGCGCCACCCTACTCAAGCCAGCAGCCGCTCCAGCACCATCGCCACCCCGTCCTCGTCGTTGCTCGCGGTGACCTCGTCGGCGGCGGCGCGCGACTCCGGTGCCGCGTTGGCGACCGCGACGCCGCAGCCGGCCCAGGCCAGCATCTCCGCGTCGTTGGGCGCGTCGCCGAAGGCGACCACCTCGGCCGGATCGAGGCCGAGGTGCTCGCACAGCCGGGCCAGGCCCCAGGCCTTGCTCACCCCGCGCGGCAGCACCTCGACGAAGGGAGCCCCGGAGTGGGTCGCCTCGAAGCCGTCCAGCCCCAGCGCGCGGATGCTGTCGAGCAGCGCGGCGTTGTCGAGCTCGGCATGACGCGCGACCAGCTTGATGCTCGGCTGGGCGAGCACGTCGGCCAGCGGGTGGGCGCCCATCGTCTGCGGGTCCCGCTTGTGGTCGGAGAACGTGGCCATCGCGGCGTAGCCGGGCTCGGCCACGAAGACCTCCCCGCGCTGCCGGATGCTGGCGAAGACCA
>DATDNR010000071.1:0-8784 GCA_036518175.1 Marmoricola sp. | reverse complement strand
AGGTGGGCGTCCCCGCCCTGGTCGTGGCGCTGAACAAGTGCGACATGGTCGACGACGAGGAGCTGATCGAGCTCGTCGAGATGGAGGTTCGCGAGCTCCTCTCCGAGTACGAGTTCCCCGGCGACGACATCCCGGTCGTGCGCGTTGCTGCCTTCCCGGCGCTCAACGGCGACGAGAAGTGGGGCGACTCGGTCATGGAGCTGATGAACGCGGTCGACGAGTACATCCCGACCCCGACCCGTGACACCGACAAGCCCTTCCTGATGCCCGTCGAGGACGTCTTCACGATCACCGGCCGCGGCACCGTGGTCACCGGTCGCATCGAGCGCGGCGTGATCAAGGTCAACGAGGAGGTCGAGATCGTCGGCATCCGCGAGGGCTCGCAGAAGACCACGGTCACCGGCATCGAGATGTTCCGCAAGCTCCTCGACGAGGGCCAGGCGGGCGAGAACGTCGGCCTGCTCCTGCGCGGCACCAAGCGCGAGGACGTCGAGCGCGGCATGGTCGTGATCAAGCCGGGCACCACCACCCCGCACACCAACTTCGACGCGTCGGTCTACGTGCTGTCGAAGGAGGAGGGTGGCCGGCACACGCCGTTCTTCAACAACTACCGTCCGCAGTTCTACTTCCGGACCACGGACGTCACCGGCGTGGTGACTCTCCCCGAGGGCCGCGAGATGGTCATGCCGGGCGACAACACCGACATGACGGTCGAGCTGATCCAGCCGATCGCGATGGAGGAGGGCCTCCGCTTCGCGATCCGTGAGGGTGGCCGCACCGTCGGCGCCGGCCGGGTCACCAAGATCACCAAGTGATCCGCCGCTAGGCGATCCGAAGGCCCCCGAAGCCACTGGCTTCGGGGGCCTTCGCGTTCCCCGGGCCCGGCCCGCGTCGCCCTGGGGCGACGACACGGCCTCAGCCGACGCGGGCCAGGGGCCAGTGCACCACCGTCCGTTGCCGGTCCGCGGGCACGTCCGGACCGGTCAGGTACTCCTCCCACATCGGCGCCTCCTCGTCCACCGACCGGCCCGACTCGAGGGCGGCCGCGCGCAAGGCGTCGTAGGCGCGGCCGAGGTCCTCGTACCGGCCCACGTGCACGGTCCGCACGCAGTCGCACTCCGGCAGGTCCAGGGGGAGCACGATCCCGTCGCCGACCACCGGCGCGCTCACCGGGAAGCCGGTGGCCACCTCGAACTCGCCGTCGCGGAGCTCGTAGCGCGTGACCGGTGGACCCGCCGGCGGCAGGCGCTCCCGCGTCAGGTAGGCGCCGACCGTGCCGAAGGCCCGGCTGATCTTGCCGGGCAGCTCCGCGGGCGTGGCGCGGAACCGGACCACCGCGAGGTGCCTGGCCTGCTCGTGCACCACCTCGACCCGGTAGCCCATCTCCGCCTGACCTCCCGCCCCGGCGCGCCGTCGACCCTAGGAGGGCGGCTCCCCGCCCGTCAGGGCCGGAGGTCCTGGCTCGTCGAACCGGCTCGTCGAACCGGCTCGTCGAACCGGCCCGTCGAACCGGCCCGTCGAACCGGTCCCGTCGAGCCGGGGTGCGGCCGGGTGCGACCATGGGCGGCGATGACTCCCGGAGAGACGCCGCCGGCCCGGCCGCACCACAAGCTGACCCCGGACGGTCGCCGGGTCCGGGAAGTGCTGACCTACGCGCGCCGCGGCAGCCGGCTGAGCTTCCGCCAGCAACTGGCCTGGGACGCGCACGCGGACCGCTGGTGGATCCCCGACGAGGCGGTCGACACCCCGGGCTTCTCGGTGACGCGCTGCTTCGGGCGCGAGGCGCCGCTGGTCGTCGAGATCGGCTGCGGGGTCGGGGAGGCCACCGCCGTCCTCGCCGTCCGACGCCCGGACTGCAACGTGCTCGGCTTCGAGGTGTGGCGCCCCGGGGTGGCCGAGACGCTGGGACGGCTGGCCGAATCCGGTGCCGACAACGTGCGGCTGCTCAGCGTGGACGCGGTCTGGTCGATGGAGCACCTGCTCGGCCCCGGCCAGGTACACGAGCTGTGGACCTTCTTCCCCGACCCCTGGCCCAAGAAGCGCCACCACAAGCGGCGGCTCGTCAACGACCACGTCGCCCGGCTGGCCGCGTCCCGGCTCGAGCCGGGCGGGTGCTGGCGGCTGGCGACGGACTGGCCGGACTACGCCGAGCAGATGCGCGCGGTGCTCGATGCGGAGCCGGAGCTGGAGGGCGGGCCCACGCCGCGGTGGGCGGATCGGCCGCTGACGCGTTTCGAGCGCCGAGGACTTGCCGAGGGCCGACCGGTGGCGGACCTGTGCTACCGACGGCGCAGCAGCACGAGCTCCTCGGTCACGTAGGGATCCTCCTCGCCGGCCGCCTCGAGCTCGGCCGCGAGCGACTCCTGGATCTGCAGCGCCTCGGATCGCCTGTCCAGCAGCCGCAGCGTCCAGCCCACCGCCCATCGGGCGACCCGCGTCTCCGCCGGGCGGCCGAGCCGTTCCCGCACCCCCAGCGCCTCCCGGAAGGCGCGCAGCGCCGCATCGAGGTCCCCGGCGTCGACCAGGCACATGCCGATGTTGTGCAGCAGCGAGGCCTCCCAGGCGCGCGCCGTGGGGTCGCTGGAGGCGCGGGCGTACGCCAGCGCCTCCTCGTTGATCCGCAGCTGCTCACCGGCAGGGGAGACCAGGGCCACCATGTGCAGGGCATCCACGTGCAGCGCCTCGAGCCCGGCGACACGGGCCTCGTCCGCGGCTGCCCGGAAGAGCGGTGCGCCGGCGGCGGGGTCGCCGGCTGAGCGCAGCACGCGGCCCCTCTCCAGGGCCAGGCGGACGCCGACCTCGGGGGCGCGTGCGCCGGCTGCGGCCACCGCGTCGAGGACGTGGTGCGCGTCGTCGTACCTCTCCTGCAGGCCGAGGGCGCGCGCCAGCTGGGTCATCAGGACCAGGCGGTCGTCCCCCTCGGCGCTGGCGACCGCCTCCCGGAAGCGGCCGGCGGAGCCGACCGGGTCGTCGTAGTCCCACAGCGGGCCGGGATCGACAGCCATGGCTCAACCGGTCACGTGCAGGTCGACACCGCTCACCTCGAGGCGGCGCTCGACGCGGCCCCGCTCGGCGTCGAGCTCGGCACCGGAGGCGAGGACGTGGAGCAGGTGCACGATGCCGAGCGCGTCGCAGCACTCGGCGAGCGCCTCGTCGTACGCCTGTCGGACGCCCTCGACCTTGGCGCGGGGACGCCCGTGCGGGCTGGCGTGGTGCAGCTGGCCGAGCCGGCGGGCCCGGGCCACCGAGACCTCGATCGGGCGGCGCCGTGGCCGGGGGAGGGAGGTCCGCGAGTGAGGACCCGGCCGGCGTCGCGAGCGCCACCAGCGCGGGCTCCAGATGCCCAGCCAGATGCCGCCGGCCGCCACCAGGAGGACGGTGCCGGCGTCGACCAGCCAGAGCGCTGCCACGCCCATGGACCGACGGTACGCCTCCCCGATTTGGTGTTGCACGCTGATATCTGACAAACTGTTCCGGTTGCTCCGGCGGGATTGCCGGGGCGCGGACATTGACTACTGAACAGGTTCTCCTGGGTCCTCTCGCCGAGGACCGTGTCGGTCGCCGTCCGCGCCGCACCTGGAGATCCCGTTCGACCCGACCCCGTCGGGTGCCAACCCAGACAACGACCCGTGCAGAGCCGGTGTGGTGCGCGCGTGTGCCCGACACATGCGACACGCCCGACCGCGGGGGTCGGAGCCCGGGGAGCGGGGCGGGCCGCCTCGACCGGGGTGGGCCGGGACCAGTCGTAGACGAGAAGCGAGAGGTGAGTCGCTGATGGCGGGACAGAAGATCCGCATCAGGCTCAAGGCCTATGACCACGAGGTGATCGACACCTCGGCGCGGAAGATCGTGGACACCGTCACCCGCACGGGTGCGAAGGTCGCCGGCCCGGTGCCGTTGCCGACCGAGAAGAACGTCTACTGCGTGATCCGCTCGCCCCACAAGTACAAGGACAGCCGCGAGCACTTCGAGATGCGCACCCACAAGCGGCTGATCGACATCATTGACCCCACGCCGAAGACGGTCGACTCCCTGATGCGGCTCGACCTCCCTGCCGGCGTCGACATCGAGATCAAGCTCTGAGGTCGTCAGCGATGAGCACACTGGAACGCAACGTGAAGGGCATCCTGGGCACCAAGGTCGGGATGACCCAGCTGTGGGACGAGAACAACCGTGTCGTCCCGGTCACCGTCGTCTCCGCGGGCACCAACGTGGTCACGCAGGTGCGCACCCCCGAGGTCGACGGCTACAACGCCATCCAGGTCGGGTTCGGCGAGATCGACGGCGGCAAGGTCACCAGGCCCGCCGCGGGCCACTTCGCCAAGGCCGGCACCACCCCGCGCCGTCACATCGTGGAGATCCGCACCGCCGACGCCGGTTCCTACAGCGTCGGCCAGGAGCTGAGCCCGGAGGTGTTCGCCGCCGGTGACGACGTCGACGTGACGGCCACCAGCAAGGGCAAGGGCTACGCCGGCACCATGAAGCGGCACGGCTTCGCGGGCGTCGGCGCCTCGCACGGCGCGCACCGCAACCACCGCAAGCCGGGCTCCATCGGCGCCTGCGCCACCCCGGGCCGGGTCTTCAAGGGCACCCGGATGTCGGGCCGCATGGGCAGCGAGACCGTGACCACGCAGAACGTCACGGTGCACTCCGTCGACGCCGGCAAGGGCCTGATCCTGCTCAAGGGCGCCGTCCCCGGCCCCAAGGGCGGGCTCGTGGTCATCCGGTCGGCCGCCAAGAAGATCCAGGAGGCCTGAGCATGCCGAACGTCAGGACCGTCGACGTGGAGCTCCCCGCGGAGATCTTCGACGTCGACCCCAACATCCCGTTGATCCACCAGGTGGTCGTCGCCCAGCAGGCCGCCGCGCGGCAGGGCACCCACGCCACCAAGACCCGCGGCGACGTCCGCGGTGGTGGCAGGAAGCCGTACCGCCAGAAGGGCACCGGCCGCGCCCGCCAGGGCTCGACCCGGGCCCCGCAGTTCGCCGGCGGCGGCACCGTGCACGGCCCGCAGCCGCGGGAGTACGACCAGCGCACCCCGAAGAAGATGAAGGCCGCCGCTCTCCGCGGTGCCCTCTCCGACCGTGCCCGCGCCGGCCGCGTGCACGTGGTGGAGGGCCTCGTGGAGGGTGACACCCCGTCGACCAAGGCCGCGGTCGCGGCGATCAACGAGCTGACCCAGAACCGTCGACAGCTCGTCGTGCTGGAGCGCGACGACGCGATCACCTGGCTCTCGCTGCGCAACGTCCAGAGCGTGCACCTGATCGCCGTCGACCAGCTCAACACCTACGACGTGCTGCTGTCCGACGACGTGGTGTTCACCAGGGCCGCCTACGAGACCTTCGTCTCCGGCAGGGCCAGCAAGGAGGAGGGCGAGAAGTGAGCACCCTGCACAAGGACCACCGCGACGTGCTGATCGCGCCGGTCGTCAGTGAGAAGAGCTACGGCCTGCTCGACGCCAACAAGTACACCTTCCTGGTCCGCCCCGACGCGAACAAGACCGAGATCAAGATCGCGGTCGAGAAGATCTTCGACGTCAAGGTCACCTCGGTGAACACGTTGAACCGCCAGGGCAAGGCCCGTCGTACCCGCACCGGCATCGGCCGCCGCGCCAACACCAAGCGCGCGGTCGTCAGCCTCGCGGAGGGCCACCGCATCGACATCTTCGGAGGGCCGGTCTCCTGACCGGCGCCTGAGAGGCAGACACCATGGCTATCCGCAAGTACAAGCCGACCACGCCGGGCCGTCGCGGCTCCTCGGTCGCCGACTTCGTCGAGGTCACCCGCACCACGCCGGAGAAGTCGCTGGTCAAGCCGCTGCCCAAGAAGGGCGGTCGCAACAACCAGGGCCGGATCACCACCCGCCACCAGGGTGGTGGCCACAAGCGCGCCTACCGGGTCGTCGACTTCCGCCGCTACGACAAGGACGGCGTGCCCGCCAAGGTCGCCCACATCGAGTACGACCCCAACCGCACCGCCCGGATCGCGCTGCTGCACTACGCCGACGGCGAGAAGCGCTACATCATCGCGCCGGTGGGCGTGGCGCAGGGCACGATGATCGAGTCCGGTGTCGGCGCCGACATCAAGCCGGGCAACAACCTGCCGCTGCGCAACATCCCCGTCGGTACGACGATCCACTGCGTGGAGCTGCGGCCCGGCGGTGGCGCCAAGATCGCCCGCTCGGCCGGCAACAGCGCTCAGCTCGTCGCCAAGGAGGGCTCGCGCGCCCAGCTGCGGATGCCGTCCGGCGAGATGCGCTACGTCGACGTCCGCTGCCGCGCGACCGTCGGCGAGGTCGGCAACGCCGAGCAGTCGAACATCAACTGGGGCAAGGCGGGCCGGATGCGCTGGAAGGGCAAGCGCCCGACGGTGCGCGGTGTCGTGATGAACCCCGTCGACCACCCGCACGGCGGTGGTGAGGGCAAGACGTCGGGTGGTCGCCACCCGGTCTCGCCCTGGGGCAAGCCCGAGGGCCGCACGCGCAAGCGCAAGGCCAGCGACGCCCTCATCGTCCGTCGCCGGCGCACCGGCAAGAAGCGCTGATCTGAGTAGGGAAGAGACGAGATGCCTCGCAGCCTGAAGAAGGGCCCGTTCGTCGACGACCACCTGATGAAGAAGGTGGACGCGCAGAACGAAGCCGGGACCCACAACGTGATCAAGACGTGGTCGCGCCGCTCGATGATCGTGCCGGCCATGATCGGCCACACGCTCGCGGTGCACGACGGCCGCAAGCACGTGCCGGTGTTCGTGACCGACTCGATGGTCGGCCACAAGCTCGGTGAGTTCGCACCCACCCGGACCTACCGCGGGCACGTCAAGGAAGACCGGAAGAGCCGCCGCCGCTGACCGCGGTGCCGAGAGATTCTCGAGAGAGCTGACGAAAGATGACCGTAGGAGAGCGTAGGCGCACGAGCGCCCGCCGCGAGTCCCTGCTGGGCGACCAGCCCGGCGCCTTCGCGAGCGCGCGCTACGTCCGGATCACTCCGATGAAGGCCCGCCGCGTCGTGGACATGGTCCGCGGGCTGCCCGTCGACGAGGCACTGGCGCTGCTGCAGTTCGCGCCGCAGGCCGCCGCGAGCACCGTCTACAAGGTGCTGGAGTCGGCCGTCGCGAACGCCGAGACCGGCGAGGACCTCGACCGCAACACGCTCGTGGTGAGCAGGGCGATGGTCGACGAGGGTCCGACCATGAAGCGCTGGCGGCCACGCGCGCAGGGCCGGGCGACCCGGATCAACAAGCGCACCAGCCACATCACGCTGGTCGTCGAGCCGGCGCAGCCCACCAACGAAGCCAAGAAGGGACGGAACGCCTGATGGGGCAGAAGATCAACCCGAACGGTTTCCGCCTGGGAGTCTCGACCGACCACAAGAGCCGCTGGTACGCCGACAAGCTCTACAAGAGCTACGTCGGTGAGGACGTGGCCATCCGCAAGCTGCTCTCCAAGGGCATGGAGCGGGCCGGCATCTCCAAGGTGGAGATCGAGCGCACCCGCGACCGCGTCCGGGTGGACATCCACACCGCCCGGCCGGGCATCGTCATCGGCCGCCGCGGCGCCGAGGCCGACCGCATCCGCGGAGAGCTCGAGAAGCTCACCGGCAAGCAGATCCAGCTCAACATCCTCGAGGTGAAGAACCCCGAGATCGACGCGCAGCTGGTCGCCCAGGGCGTCGCCGAGCAGCTCTCCGGCCGCGTGCAGTTCCGCCGGGCGATGAAGAAGGCGATGCAGTCCTCGATGCGCTCGGGCGCCAAGGGCATCCGCATCCAGTGCTCGGGCCGCCTCAACGGCGCCGAGATGTCGCGCTCGGAGTTCTACCGCGAGGGCCGCGTGCCGCTGCACACCCTGCGAGCCGACATCGACTACGGCTTCTACGAGGCCCGCACGACCTTCGGCCGGATCGGCGTGAAGGTCTGGATCTACAAGGGCGAGGTCGCCGGCACCCGCGCCGAGCGCGAGGCCCAGGCCGCCGCGCGCGCCGGTGCGCCGGGCCGTCGTGGCGGCCGCGGTGACCGGCCCAACCGCGGCTCGCGGGGCGACCGGCCCAGCCGCGCCGACCGCAGCGGCGGCGACGCCGCGCCGCAGGCCGAGGCCCCCGCGGCCGCTCCGGCCGAGGCCGGCGCGCAGGCCCCGACGACCGGACAGGAGGGCTGACCCCGATGCTGATGCCCCGCAGGGTCAAGCACCGCAAGCAGCACCACCCCAAGCGGACCGGTGCTGCCAAGGGTGGCACGAAGCTCGCCTTCGGCGACTTCGGCATCCAGGCGGTGGAGGGCCACTACGTGACCAACCGCCAGATCGAGTCGGCGCGTATCGCGATGACCCGTCACATCAAGCGTGGCGGCAAGGTCTGGATCAACATCTACCCCGACCGTCCGCTGACCAAGAAGCCGGCCGAGACCCGGATGGGTTCCGGCAAGGGCTCGCCCGAGTGGTGGGTGGCCAACGTCAAGGCCGGGCGTGTCATGTTCGAACTCTCCGGCGTTCCTGAGGACGTTGCCCGCGAGGCCATGCGCCGCGCGATGCACAAGCTCCCCATGAAATGCCGGTTCGTCAGCCGCGAGGCAGGTGAATTCTGATGGCGACCGCACACGAGCTCGACGAGCTCAACGACGTCGACCTGGAGACCAGGCTGCGCGAGGCCAAGGAGGAGCTGTTCAACCTCCGCTTCCAGGCGGCCACCGGCCAGCTGGAGAGCCACGGCCGGCTGCGCACGGTGAAGAAGGACATCGCCCGGATCTACACGGTGGTGCGTGAGCGCGAGCTCGGCATCCGCACCGTCCCGGGTGG
>DATDNR010000070.1:0-19005 GCA_036518175.1 Marmoricola sp. | reverse complement strand
CGCTGCTGCGGCGCTACCGGGCGCGGGGGCTGAGCGTGCGCGGCCTGCGCATGCAGCTGCTCTCGCTGTCGGTGCTGGCGGCGTCGCCGGGGCGGCTGCGGGTGCGGGTGGTGGACCGCCTGGCAGGCGGACAGGCGTGTGACGGGGCCCGCTGCGTGCCGCTGCCGCGCGACCGGGCCGACCGGCGCACGATCACCCTGCGGCGCACGGCGGGCCGGTGGCGCGTCGCCGCGGTCGGCTGAGGTACGCCGGAGCGCTCAGTCCCCGGCCGCCAGGGCGGTGTCCAGCATCGCGCCGATGTCGGGGTCGGCGAACTCGTGGCCGGCGTCGAGCAGCACCTGCGGCACGACCCGCACCGAGGTGAGCACCTCCGGCGCCATCCGGCCGGCGGTGACCCGGAGCACGGCGGCCGGGACGTGCACCATCGCCGGCCGGTGCACCCGGGCGGCCAGGGCGCTGGTGAACTCGGTGTTGGTGGGCACCTGCGGCGCGGCGAGGTTCACCGGCCCGGTCACCTCCGGGTGGTCGACGAGGAACGCCGCCGCGCCCACCCAGTCGCGGGTGCTGATCACCGGGTAGTACTGCCGGCCGCTGCCCAGCCGGCCGCCGCCGGCGGCGCGGAACTGCAGCAGCTGCTGCTTCAGCGGGGCGCTGCGCCGGTCGAGCACGACCGCGGTGCGCAGCACGCAGACCCGCGCCCCGGCCTCGACCGCCGGCTCGGTGGCCTGCTGCCAGGCGCGGGCCACCTCGCCCAGGAAGCTGTCCGCGCGCAGCTCGGCGGTCTCGGTGACCGGCTCGGCACCGTGGTCGCCGTAGCCGGAGACCCCGTTCTGGGCGAGGAAGGCCGGCTTGCGCTCCGACGCTGCGACCGCCTCGGCGAGCACCCGGGTGGTGGTCACCCGGCTCTCCCGCAGGTCGCGCGCCCACGCCTTCGAGTGCGGGTTGCCCAGCGTCGGGGCCCCGGCCAGGTTGACCACCACGTCGGCCGCCTCGACGGCGGCGCGGTCGAGGCGACCGGCGTACGGGTCCCACTGGACCTCACCGGGGCCGGGCGCCCGCCGGACCAGCGGGACCACCTCGTGGCCCCGGGCGACCAGGTGCTCGCGCAGGTGGGTGCCCAGGAACCCGGACGAGCCGGCGATCAGGATGCGCATGCAGCCAGCCTGCCATGCGGCCTTCGTGCTCTTTCGGGCGCTGCAATAGCCTGTGGTTCGTGAGTGATTTCGATGTCGTCGTCCTCGGTGCCGGCCCGGGTGGGTACGTCGCCGCCATCCGCGCCTCCCAGCTGGGCCTGAAGGCCGCTGTCATCGAGGCGAAGTACTGGGGCGGTGTCTGCCTCAACGTCGGGTGCATCCCGTCGAAGGCGCTGCTGCGCAACGCCGAGCTGGCCCACGTGATCACCCACGAGAAGGACAAGTTCGGCATCGTCGGCGAGGCGTCGATGGACTACAAGCCGACCTTCGAGCGCAGCCGCAAGGTGTCCGAGGGCATCGTCAAGGGTGTCCACTTCCTGATGAAGAAGAACAAGATCGAGGAGATCCACGGCTGGGGCACCTTCAAGGACGCGCACACCATCGAGGTCGCCCTCGAGGACGGCGGCAGCCGCACCGTCACCGCCGACAACGTGATCCTCGCCGCCGGCGCGACCACGCGGCTGGTGCCCGGCGTGCAGCTCTCGGACAACGTGGTGACCTACGAGGAGCAGATCCTCGACCCCGAGCTGCCCGGCTCGATCATCATCGGCGGCAGCGGCGCGATCGGCGTCGAGTTCGCCTACGTGATGAAGAACTTCGGCGTCGACGTCACCATCGTGGAGTTCCTCGACCGGATGGTGCCGACCGAGGACGCCGAGGTGTCCAAGGAGCTGGCGAAGCACTACAAGAACCTCGGCGTGAAGGTGCTGACCTCGACCAAGGTCGACTCCGTCGAGGACACCGGCTCCGGCGTACGCGTCACGGTCAGCCCCGCAGCCGGCGGCGACTCCCAGGTGCTCGAGGCCGACAAGATGCTGGCCGCCTTCGGGTTCGCGCCGCGGGTGGAGGGCTACGGGCTCGACGCGACCGGCGTGCAGACCACCGAGCGCGGCGCGGTCGCGATCGACGACTTCTGCCGCACCAACGTCGACGGCGTCTACGCCATCGGCGACGTCACCGGCAAGCTGATGCTCGCCCACACCGCCGAGGCGATGGGTGTGGTCGCCGCGGAGACCATCGCGGGCGCGGAGACGATGCCGGTGGAGTACGACTTCATCCCGCGGGCGACCTACTGCCAGCCGCAGATCGCCTCCTTCGGCTACAGCGAGGAGCAGGCCAAGGAGAAGGGCTTCGACGTCAAGGTCGCGAAGTTCCCCTTCTCCGCCAACGGCAAGGCGCAGGGCCTCGGCGAGGCGGTCGGCTTCGTCAAGATCGTCGCCGACGCGAAGTACAACGAGATCGTCGGCGCGCACCTGATCGGGCCGGACGTCACCGAGCTGCTGCCGGCGCTGACACTGGCGCAGAAGTGGGACCTCACCGCCGACGAGGTGGCCCGCAACGTCTTCGCGCACCCGACCTTGTCCGAGGCGGTCAAGGAGGCCGTCGAGGGCATCGCCGGGCACATGATCAACCTGTGATCCGCGGCGTCGTACGGCGCTGTCGGGGTTGGTGTGCTCGGTATCGACCGGTCGGTTTCCCAGGTTAGGAACCGAAACTGCCTCTCCGCACGGGTTGCTCCGCGTGTGGAGAGGCAGTTTGCCGTGTGAGGACCGCCCAGGTGGGTCCGGTGACTCGCCCGAGGCGGGGTCAGCTGCGCGGATCCCGCACAGGCGGGATTGCGGCTGGTCTGGGGCGCGGTCGGGTGCACGGATCCCGCACAGGCGGGATTGCGGCTGGTGTGAGGCGCGGGCAGATGCGCGGATCCCGCACAGGCGGGGTTGTGGTTGGTCTGGTGCGCGGTCGGGTGCGCGGATCCCGCACAGGCGGGGTTGTGGTTGGTCTGGTGCGCGGTCGGGTGCGCGGATCCCGCACAGGCGGGATTGTGGCTGGTCTGGGGGCGCGGTCGGGTGCACGGATCCCGCACAGGCGGGATTGCGGCTCGCCCGAGGCGCGGGCAGCTGCGCAAATCCCGCACAGGCGCGATGCCGTACGACGACGCCGACGCCGGGCCGCCATCCGAGACCGAGAAGCGCGGAACGCCTCAGCGCACCGCGCCGACCACCGGGCGACCGGCCAGGATCCGGCCCAGCCTCGCCGGACGGTTGGTGATCACCCCGTCGACACCGGCCTGCAGCAGCCGGCGCATGTCGCTCTTCCGGTCCGCGGTCCAGGCCTGGCAGCGCAGCCCGAGGTCGTGGAGCCGCCCGACGTACTCCCGGTCGACCCGGCCGTGGTGCGGGTTCACCTGGTCGGCCCAGCTGGCCAGCACCGGCAGGTGCTCCACGCGCGGCGCGCCGAGCAGCCCCACCGGGATGTCCGGTGCGTGGGTCTTGTGCTCCTTCATCGCCGCGAAGTTGAAGGACTGCACCACGAGGCGGCCCTCGAGGAGTGCGGCGTCGAGGTAGCCGGGCTCGGAGCGCAGCGCCGCAGCCACGTCGCTGACGATGCCGGGGTAGAGCTCCGGGGTCTTCAGCTCGACGACCAGTCCGATGCCGGCCCGGTGCACCGCCTCGATCGCCTGCTCGAGCATCGGCACCGGCTCACCGGCGTAGCGCGGTGACTTCCAGGTGCCCGCGTCGAGGCGGACGATCTCGTCGTAGTCGAGGTCGCCGACCCGCCACGGTGCACGGCCGGGGTGCGCACGCCGGACATCGGTGGTGCGGACGAGCGTGGTGTCGTGGAGCAGCACCAGCGCGCCGTCGCGGGTGCGGCGTACGTCGACCTCCACCGCGTCGGCGCCGATACGGATCGCGTGGTGGATCGCCGCCATGGTGTTCTCCGGCGCGCGGTGGCTGGCGCCGCGGTGGGCGACGTTGGTGATCGGGGTGTCACGGAGAGGAAGGGGCTCGGGGCGGGGAAGGCGGAGGCTCAGGGGCACGCGGGCTCCTCGTGCGCATCGGCGTCGCTGACGTGCACAAGGTTGGCGAGCGAGGGTGAACCGGACATGACGAGCGGGTGGCGCCGGGTGGAAGATCCACCGGGCGCCACCCGCGTCAGCTCGATTCAGAGCCGGCTCACACCTCGAACTGAGCCGACTCCAGCCGCGACTTCACCTCGCTGAGGAAGCGGGCGGCGTCGGCGCCGTCGACCAGGCGGTGGTCGTAGGTCAGCGCGAGGTAGACCATGTGCCGCACCGCGATCGTCTCGCCGAGGTTCGGGTCGTCGATCACCACAGGGCGCTTGACCACCGAGCCGGTGCCGAGGATGGCCACCTGCGGCTGGTTGATGATCGGCGTGTCGAAGAGCGCGCCCCGGCTGCCGGTGTTGGTCAGCGTGAAGGTGCCACCGGCGAGCTCGTCCGGGGTGATCTTGTTGTCGCGGGTGCGCTCGGCGACGTCGGCGATCTTCTTGGCCAGGCCCGAGATCGACAGGTCACCGGCGTCCTTGATCACCGGGGTGAGCAGGCCGCGCTCGGTGTCCACCGCGACCGCGAGGTTCTCGTGGTCATAGAAGGTGATCTCGCCCTTCTCGGTGTCGATCGCCGCGTTCAGCTTCGGGTGCGTCTTCAGAGCGTCGATCGCGGCCTTGGCGAAGAACGGCATGAAGGACAGCTTCACGCCCTCCCGGCTGGCGAACTCCGCCTTGACCGAGTCGCGCAGCCGGGCGATGCCGGTGACGTCGACCTCGACCACGGTGGTCAGCTGCGCGGAGACCTGCAGCGACTCGACCATCCGGGTGGCGATCACCTTGCGCAGCCGGCTCATCTTCTCGGTCTTGCCGCGCAGCGGGCTGGGGGCCGTGGTCGGGGCGCCCGACGGGGCGGCCTGGGCCGCCGGCGCCTCGGCGGCCGGGGCCTGGGGGGCCGCGGCTGCCTTCTGCGCCTCGGCTGCGGCGATCACGTCCTGCTTGCGGATCCTGCCGCCGACGCCGCTGCCCTGGACCTGGGAGAGGTCCACGCCGTGCTCGGCCGCCATCTTGCGGACCAGCGGGGTCACGTAGGCGCCGCCTTCGCCGTCGGACTGGGCCTGCTGCGGCGGCCTCTCCTGCGTCTGCTGCTGCGTCTGCTGCTGCGTCTGCTGCTGGGCCTGCTGCGGCTGGGCCTGCTGCTGCGCGGCCGGCGCCTGCTCCCGGGCCGGCGGCGCGGCCGGGGCCTCCTGGGCCGGCTGCTGCTCGGCCTCCGCGGCGCGGTCCTCGGCCGGAGCCGCCGGAGCCGGGCCGGTGGGGGCGTCGGCCTGGGCGGGCTGCTCGGCGGGCTGCTCGGCGGGCTGCTCCTGGGCCTGCTGCGGCGGCTGCTGGCCGTCGCCGCCGCCCTGCTGCGCCGGCTTGCCGGAGCCGACCAGGCAGAGCACGGAGCCCACCTCGACGGTCTCGTCCTCCTGCACCTTGATCTCCTGCAGCGTGCCCGCGACGGGGGAGGGGATCTCGGTGTCGACCTTGTCGGTGGAGACCTCCAGCAGCGGGTCGTCGACCTCGACGCTGTCACCGACCTGCTTCAGCCAGCGGGTGACGGTGCCCTCGGTGACCGACTCCCCGAGCTCGGGCAGCTTGACCTCGGTGCTGTCCCCGCCGGCGGGCGCGGCCTCGCCGCGCGGCTCCGGCTGCTGCTCCTGGGCGGCGGGCTGGGCCTGCTGCTCCGCGGGCTGGGCCTCGGCCTGCTCCGAGGGCTGGCCGGACTCCTGCGGCGTCTCCTGGGCCTGCGGGGTCTCCTGGGTCTGCGCCGTCTCCTGGGACTCGCTCTGCTCCTCCGGCGGCGCGGCGGAGCCGCCACCCTCGCCCTCGTCGCCGATCACGCACAGCTCGGCGCCGACCTCGATGGTCTCGTCCTCGCCGGCCTTGATCTCCAGCAGCGTCCCCGAGACGGGGGAGGGGATCTCGGTGTCGACCTTGTCGGTGGAGACCTCCAGCAGCGGCTCGTCGACCTCGACGTTGTCGCCGACCTGCTTCAGCCAGCGGGTGACGGTGCCCTCGGTGACGGACTCACCCAGGGCCGGGAGGGTGACAGGTGTCGACATGTGCTTCCTTCGGCTCGTCTCGGTCTCGTAATCGGTGGTTTCAGGACGATCTTCTCAGGTGGGTCACGAGTGCGCGTGCAGCGGTTTGCCCGCGAGCGCCAGGTGGGCCTCGCCGAGGGCCTCGTTCTGCGTCGGGTGGCCGTGCACCAGCGGCGCCACGTCCTCGGGGAAGGCCTCCCAGTTGACGACGAGCTGGGCCTCGCCGACCAGCTCCCCGACGCGGGCGCCGACCATGTGGATGCCGACCACCGGGCCGTCCTGCCGGCGCACCACCTTGACGAAGCCCTGGGTCTTGAGGATCTGGCTGCGGCCGTTGCCGCCGAGGTCGTAGGTGACGGTCACGGCGTCGCCGTACTTCTCCCGCGCCTGGGTCTCGGTGAGCCCGACGGAGGCCACCTCGGGGTCGGAGTAGGTCACCCGCGGGATGCCGGTCTCGTCGATCGGGGTCGGCTCGAGCCCGGCGATCTGCTCGGCGACGAAGATGCCCTGCTGGAAGCCGCGGTGCGCCAGCTGCAGTCCGGGCACGATGTCACCGACGGCGTAGACGCCGTCGACGTTCGTGCGCAGCCGCTCGTCGGTGAGCACGAAGCCGCGGTCCATCGCGACGCCCTGTTCCTCGTAGCCCAGGCCCTCGGTGGCCGGACCGCGGCCGACCGCGACCAGGAGGAGCTCGGCCTCGAAGGCGTCCCCGCTCTCCACGGTCACCCGGACCCCGGGTCCGGTCAGGTCGACGCCCTTGAACGGCGTGCCGGTGACCGCCTTGATGCCGCGCTTGCGGAAGGCCCGCTCCAGGGCCTTGGAGCTCTGCTCGTCCTCCAGCGGCACCAGCCGCGGCAGGGCCTCGACGATGGTGACCTCGGCGCCGAAGGAGCGCCACACGCTGGCGAACTCGCAGCCGATCACCCCGCCGCCGAGCACGACCACCGACGCCGGCACCCGGTCGAGGGCCAGGGCGTGCTCGGAGGTCAGCACCTTCTCGCCGTCGACGGCCAGGCCGGGCAGGCTCCGGGAGTAGGAGCCGCTGGCGAGCACCAGGTTGCGACCGGTGTACGACGTGCCGCCCACCTCGACCGTCCTCGGCGCGGTGAGCCGGCCGCTGCCCTCGACGACGGTGATCCCGCGGCCCTTGACCAGACCGGTCAGCCCCTTGTAGAGCCGCTGCACGACGCCGTCCTTGTAGCTGTTCACGCCGGCCATGTCGATGCCCTCGAGGGTGGCCCGCACCCCGAACTGGGCGGACTCACGCGCGCCGTCGGCGACCTCGGCGGCGTGCAGCAGCGCCTTGGTCGGGATGCAGCCGACGTGCAGGCAGGTGCCGCCGACCTTGTCCCTCTCCACGAGCGCGACGGAGAGCCCGAGCTGGGCGGCGCGCAGGGCGCAGGCGTAGCCGCCCGAACCCGCTCCGAGGATCACCACGTCGTACTCGTTGACGTCCGTCACATGCCCTCCACATCGTTGTGTTGACCGCCACATCTTTGCACTAGGCGCGAGCGCCTCGACATCGCCCCGAGGCGACTGCGTGGTAACTCCCCACGCGGGCCGGATCGGCGCGGCAGACTCTGCTGCATGGCACTCCTGGACCGCTTCCGGCGCCCCCGGACCGGCCGCTCGCAGGCCGGTCCCGCGGTGCGCGCGGCAGACGCCGCCGACGAGGCGCACCTGCGCGAGTTCATGACCACCCGGCGCGGCGTGGAGGGCTTCGTCGAGCCGCGCACCGCCGTCTCCGACGTCACGCTGCTGCTGGTCGCCCACGACGGCGAGTGGACCCGGCGGCGGGTGCCGTCGGTGCAGTGGGCCCACGAGTTCGCGAACAGCCTCGGCGTCCCGTCGTACGACGCCGCGGTCGTCGGTGTGCCGAGCCGGATGCGCGAGTGGAACCGCCGCCAGAAGGAGCTGCGCAAGGAGCGCGGCTTCTGAGCACCTCTCAGCCGCCGACCGGAGCCGCCCACGAGGGTCTCGGGATGAGGCAGAAGGGATGCCCGGCAGGGTCGGCGTAGACGTTGCCGTCGAGGTGCCGGCCGCCGATCCCGGTGACCTTGCCGCGCGCTGCCTCCACGTCGTCGACCATCACGTCGAGGTGGAACTGCTGCGGGTGCGCGGGGTCCGGCCAGCGGGGCGGGCGGTGGTCCGGTGCGAGCTGGAAGGCCAGCCCCGAGCTGTGGTCGTCGGAGGCGACCACCATCCAGTCGTCGCTGTCGTAGGTCACCGGCTGCCCGAGCAGCGCGGAGTAGAACTCCGCCAGCCTGCGCGGGTCCGGGCAGTCGAGCACCACGTGGTGCAGCCGTCCGATCACGTCACCAGCATGCCGCCGTCGGCGCCCGCCGGGCTTGACCGTGCTTGCCGGATCACCGGTGCATCGGACGCTTCATCCGCACCACCAGCAGCCGGGTGCTCGCCGGGGCGGTCACCGTGCCGCTCGCCTCGTCCACCCGGCCGCTGCTCGCCCAGGCGATGTTGTGCACGAACGCCGGCAGCTGGAAGAGCACCGGTCCGCCGGGCCGGTCGCCGGTGAGTCGCAGCCGCACCACGGTGCCGTGGGTGCGGATCGCCAGGCCGAGGTGGTGGCCGCGGTCGACGGGCACGTTCGCGAGCCGGATCGCCCGAGCGGCGCGCACCCAGCTGTCCGGGACGCCGCGACCGACGACGAGGCTGCCGTCACCGCGCTCGGCGACCAGGGAGGACTGCAGCACCAGGTTGGCGTCGGCCGAGCCCCAGGCGTGCGGGCAGGCGCCGTGGCCGAGGCTGGGATGGCTGCCCACCCAGGGGGAGGACGGGTCCGGCGCGGCGACGCTCTCCCACCAGGAGTAGGGGCCGCCCTGGGTGCGGTCGATCATGAACTCGTAGCCGAGGATGCCCTGGTCGCGGTGCCGGTCGCTGGCCAGGCCCCACTCGCCGTAGCCCGCGTTGTAGCCGGTGGAGTACTTGGTGTCGCCGTACCCGCCGTAGGTGTTGGGCGGCAGGATCCCCTTCAGCCGGTCGAAGCCGTAGTCGTAGGTGGCGTCGATCAGGTCCTTGCCGGGGCCCTCGATGCGCGCCCCGAAGAGGTAGCCGTCCCACGCCCAGCGACCGAACAGGAACGGCGCCGCCCAGTTGGCGTCGGTCGGGTCCGAGCACCGGTTCTGGTCGTTCGGCTCGACCATCGAGCAGGGCAGGTAGTCGAGGTGGTAGGTGCTGATCGTGTTCGACAGTGTCCTGTTCACCGCGGCCAGCAGGCTGTCGTACTCCTGGTCGGCCCAGGCCAGCTCGGTCTGGTCGCCGACCTGCCGGGCCAGCCAGCGGTAGGCCGCCAGCCCCATCAGCGCGGAGTAGTTGTCGATCGTCCAGTAGCCGTTCGCGTCGATGTCGTTGGACTCCTCCATGATCCCGCCGGGGCCGGTGCGGGCCGCGGCGATCGCATGGGCGCTGTCCTTGATGCTGGGCTGCAGCGAGGCACCCTTGGGTCCGGGCGTGTCCCAGTTGGCCCGGACGGCGGCCAGGTTGCCGGTCTTCTGCAGGTAGATCGCCCACGGCCAGGGGTACTTCCAGATGCCGTCGTCGTACTGCGCCTGCGCTCCCACGGCGTCGCGCAGGTCCATCAGCAGGTCGAGGTCGGTGGTGGTGCCGTCGCTGCGGAAGCCCTGGGTGAGCATGTTGGCCAGGATGCCGACGACGTCGTGGCTGTACTCCTTGTCGTAGCCGTTGACGCCGGTCTTCAGGCTCGACCCGGCGCGGGTGATCTGGGTGTAGATGTAGCCGGTGCGGTAGGCGTCGACCAGCCGTTGGTCGGGCAGCCGGCGGATCTGCATGATCCTGGCCAGTTGGGCGTTCCAGAACGCCTTCATGTGCCGGTAGTGCTGCGCCCAGCCGCCGGCGGCCTGCAGCTGCGCGTCGGAGGGGTACGGCGAGGACGCCCCGAACTCGTCGGAGAAGACCGCGTAGTCGTGGTGCACCGTCCTCCCGGGGGCCACCCGGTCCGACGCGCTGCCCAGCGGCACCAGCCCGGGCGTCGGCTGCGGGTCGACCGTGACCGCGTGGTCGGTGCGGTTGGTGACGCTCACCCGGCTGTAGATCGCGACGTAGTCCCGCCCGTCGACGGTGACCCGGTCGCCGAAGTTGGTGATCTGCACGTGCGCACCGTCGCGGCGGAAGCCGGTCACCAGCGCCGGGAGGTAGCCCTCGGCGTTGCGCCAGGTGGTGCGGCTGCCGTCCCAGATGCCGTAGCCGTAGAGCTTCTGGGTGTTCTTCACGACGAAGCTGCCGCTGAGGCAGGCGACCACCGCCTCGTGGTTGCCGGCCCAGCCGATCGCCGACGCCGTGGTGCCGGTGGCGTACTCGGTGTCGGTGCTGGTGCCGCAACTGGGCCCGGAGGGGGCGCCGGAGGAGGCGCCCGAGCTGGCGGCCGCCGGGGCAGGGGCGGCCTGGGCCGCGTGGACGGGGGAGAGGAAGGTGGCGACGGCGATCACGCCTGTGGCGAGCGCGCCCGTCGCCCGAGATGTCCGGGTGCGCATGGTTATTGGTACACCCGGGTGCTTGCCAGCGGCAATGGTCAGCCGGCGCGCTGCTCCAGCCAGTCGACGAGCGTGGCGACCGGGAAGCCGGTGCCGCCCGAGGGCACGTGGCCCCACGGCGCACCGGCGTTGAACGCCGGACCGGCGATGTCGAGGTGGGCGAACGGCAGCCCGCCGGCGAACTCCTTGACGAACGCGGCCGCCCACAGCGCGCCGCCCCAGCGGACCCAGTTGTGCTGCAGCAGGTCGGCGATCTCGCTCTCGTTGCGGATCTGCTCGCTGGTGCGCTCGGGGATCGGCATCCGCCAGAACATCTCGCCGGAGACGCCGGCGGCCTGCTCGATCTGGGCGACCACCTCGTCGTCGCCGAAGAGGCCGGCGATGTGGTCGCCCAGCGCGATCTGGCAGGCGCCGGTGAGCGTGGAGACCTCGACGATCGCCGACGGTCCGGTCTCGGCGGCCATCGCGAGGGCGTCGGCGAGGACGAGACGACCCTCGGCGTCGGTGTTGCGGACCTCGACGGTGCGGCCGCCGTACATGGTCAGCACGTCGCCGGGCCGCATCGCCTGCCCGGAGATCATGTTCTCCGCCATCGGCGCCCACGCGGTGACCCGGACCGGCAGCTCCAGGTCGGCCGCGGCGTGCACCGCCGCGACCACGGCCGCCGCTCCGCTCATGTCGCACTTCATCGTGGTCATCGAGGCGCCCGGCTTGATCGTCAGGCCGCCGGAGTCGTAGGTGATGCCCTTGCCGACCAGCGCGACGTACGGCGCGTCCGGCACCCCCTTGGGCTCCCAGCTCACCTTGACCAGGCAGGGCAGGTTCGCCGAGCTCATCCCGACGCCGAGGATGCCGCCGCAGCCGAGCTCGCGCAGGGTGTCGGTGTCGGTGACCTCCACGGACAGCCCGGACTTGCGCCGCTTCTTCGCCAGCGCGGTCACCTGCTCGGCGAAGGCAGCCGGGGTGAGCTCGTTGGCCGGGGTGTTGATCCAGTCGCGGGTCTGCTCCACCAGCGCGCCCACGACCTCGGCGCGCTCGAGGGCGTCCTGGACGTCCTTGCGGCGGGCCTGGTCGCTGAGGATGGTGACGTTGGCGGGGCGGTCGGCCGCCTTCTTGTAGGCGGTGAAGGCGTAGCTGCCGGACCGGTAGCCATCCGCAACCGCGCGCACGTGCTCGGCGTCGTGGGCCGGCAGCGCCAGCGCGACGGTCGCGGCGTTGCCGACGTTGCGGGCGGCCACCCCGGCGGCGCGGCGCACCTTCTCGGGGGTGAGCCCGTCGTGCGGCCCGAGGCCGACCACGAGCAGCTGGGCGGCCTTGATGGTGCCGTTGGTCGGCACCTTGAGCACCTCGCCCGCTCCGCCCTTGAAGCCCATCGCCGTGAGCAGCGGCGCGAACCGGCGGCCCCACGCGCCGGCCACCGACTCGGCCCCGGGGCAGGGAGCCAGGGTGCGGGAGGAGCCCTCGCCCTGCTGCGCGACCCCGATCACCACCAGGTCGGCGCCGGTGCGGTCGGGGGCGCCCTTGCGAAGCGTGTACGTCGTCACCCCGCGCATGCTAGCGATCGCGGTGCCACCGGCCGGTGCCCCGGACCCCGGGCCGTCGCTGCGATACGTTCGCTGGCATGGCCCTCAAGCAGTCACCCCTGCACGACCGCCACCTCGCCCTCGGCGCCAAGCTCGCCGAGTTCGGCGGCTGGGAGATGCCGCTGGAGTACCCCGCCGGGGTCCTCAAGGAGCACGCGGCGGTGCGCGAGGGCGTCGGCGTCTTCGACGTCAGCCACCTCGGCAAGCTCGCCGTCGAGGGAGCCGGCGCGGCGGACTTCGTCAACCGCTGCCTGACCAACGACCTGGCCCGCATCGCGCCGGGCAAGGCGCAGTACACGCTGTGCTGCGACGCGGCCACCGGTGGGGTCGTGGACGACCTGATCGTCTACTACGCCGCCGACGACCACCTGCTGCTGGTGCCCAACGCCGCCAACAGCGCCGAGGTGCAGCGCCGGCTGCAGGCCGCGGCTCCGGCGTCGGTGACCATCACCGACCACCACGAGGACGACGCCGTCCTCGCGGTGCAGGGCAGCCGCTCCGACGCGGTGCTCGAGGCGGTCGGCCTGCCCACCGGGCACGAGTACATGTCGTTCGTGGAGGCGCCGTACGACGCCCGCGACGTCGTCGTCTGCCGCAGCGGCTACACCGGTGAGCGCGGCTACGAGCTGATCGCTCCGCGCGACGTCGCCGGCACGCTGTGGGACGCGCTGATGGCCGCCGGCGAGCAGCACGGGATGCTGCCGTGCGGCCTCGGCGCGCGGGACACCCTGCGGCTGGAGATGGGCTACCCGCTGCACGGCCAGGACCTGTCGCTGGAGATCACCCCCAACCAGGCCCGCGCGGGCTGGGCGGTCGGCTGGAAGAAGGACGACTTCTGGGGCAAGGACGCCCTGGTCGCCGAGAAGGAGCGCGGCGTCGCCGTGCAGCTGCGCGGGCTGGTCGCGCAGGGGCGCGGCATCCCGCGCCCGCAGATGCAGGTCCGGAGCGCCGAGGGCGGCGTGCTCGGCTCGGTCACCTCCGGCACGTTCTCCCCGACCCTGCGCAAGGGCATCGCGCTGGCGCTGCTGGAGAAGGGGCTCGAGGACGGCGCCGAGGTCACCGTGGACATCCGCGGCCGCGGCGAGGTGTTCGTCGTGACGCGGCCGCCCTTCGTGGAGACCGACGTCCGCAACTAGGGTGCTGCGCATGACGCTGCCCCCGGACTCGAACTTCCCCTCGCCCTCGACCGCCAACACGGTGCCGTGGTGGTGGCAGCTGCTCGACGCCGACGGGCGGGTGGTCGAGCCGCAGGAGGGCCGCCAGGAGTTCCCCACGCGCAGCGACGCCGAGTCCTGGGTGGGGGAGTACTGGCCCGACCTCACCGAGGAGGGCGTCGTCGCGGTGACCCTCTACGAGGGCGACCGGGAGGTCTACGGGCCGATGTCGCTGGAGACGCCCTAGGCCGGCCCCTCCACCCGCAAGCCGGGTTGGGCTCAGTTCTTCGGCCGGCCGCCGAGCCTGACCTTCGCCTTGGGCATCCGCATCGGGCGCAGCTGCAGCATCCGCATCACGGCGTAGAAGCTGGACCCGCGCAGCTCCTCGTCGGGGAAGCGTGCCTTCAACTGCTGGCGCAGCCGCCAGAGCATCCAGACCGTGTCGAGGGCGACGAGCACGATGGTGGCCGCCCACAGGTCGTTGCTGACCACGCGCACGGCCGTGTTGTGCACCGACTGGAGCACCATGATCACGATCAGCAGCGGCAGCAGGAACTCCCCGACGCACAGCCGGGCGTCGACGTAGTCGCGGATGTAGCGGCGTACCGGACCCTTGTCACGCGCGGGCAGGTAGCGCTCGTCGCCGGTGCGCATGCCCTCGCGCATCCGGGCGTTGGCCTCCATCCGCCGCTGCCGCTGCTCCTTGCGCGATCCCTTGCCGGTGACCGCGCCGCGTGCCCGGGCCCGGGCGGCCGCCTCGGCCTCCTTGCGGGACGGGGTCGGCCGGCCCTTGCCGCCCGGCTTGGCCACGGGCTGCTGGGGCTGCTCGGCGGTCTTCTGGCTGCGTCGGAACAAGGAGATGCCTCATCAGGTGGTGCCAACGGGGATGGGGCCAGCCTACCGGTCCTGGTCGGCTGCTGCTCCGCGCGGACGCGGCGGCCTGTTCCACCGTGACGCTGGGCGCGGTTGGATAGGTTGTGACCACCACGGTGGGGCGCCGGCGCGGCCGCGTCGACGCCAGCGACGCACAGAAGGGGGCACGCATCCCATGGGCTTGATGCAGCGCTTCAGCACGATCTTCAAGGCCAAGGCCAGCAAGGCGCTCGACCGCGCCGAGGACCCGCGCGAGACCCTTGACTACAGCTACCAGCGCCAGCTGGAGATGCTGACCAAGGTGCGTCGTGGTGTCGCCGACGTCGCGACCAGCCGCAAGCGGGTGGAGCTGCAGGTCAACCAGCTGCAGGCCCAGTCCGACAAGCTCACCCAGCAGGCCAAGAAGGCCATCGAGATGAACCGTGAGGACCTCGCCCGCGAGGCGCTCACCCGCAAGTCGGGGCTGCAGGGGCAGATCACCGATCTGCAGGCCCAGCAGGCGCAGCTGCAGGGCGAGGAGGAGAAGCTCACCGTCGCCTCGCAGCGGCTGCAGGCCAAGGTCGAGGCCTTCCGCACCCGCAAGGAGACGATCAAGGCCACCTACACCGCCGCCGAGGCCCAGACCCGGATCAACGAGGCGTTCTCCGGCATCTCCGAGGAGATGGGCGACGTCGGCATGGCGATCCAGCGAGCCGAGGACAAGACCGCCAGCATGCAGGCGCGTGCCGGGGCCATCGACGAGCTGATCGCCTCCGGCGCCCTCGAGGACGTCTCGGCCCCGCCCGGTGGCGGTGACGACATCGCCCGCGAGCTGGAGGCGATGAGCTCCCAGAGCGACGTCGAGGCCGAGCTGGCCGCGCTCAAGGGCTCCAGCACCCAGGCGATCGGCCCGGGCGACGGCGGCGCCACCGGTACGACGACCAGCGAGGCGCAGGCCCGTCCGGAGCAGGAGGGGCAGTCATGATCGTGCGGATCATGGGGGAGGGCCAGCTCGAGCTCCCCGATGACCAGCTCGACCACCTGAACACGCTCGACGCCGAGCTGGAGTCCGCGGTGTCGGCCGGCGACGAGGCCGGCTTCCGCAGGGCGATGAGCGCCCTGCTGGACGCCGTACGCAGTGTCGGCACCGCCGTGGCCGACGACGCCCTGGTCGACTCCGACTTCATCATGCCGCCGGCCGACGCCAGCCTCGCCGAGGTGCGCGAGCTGCTGTCCGGCGACGGCCTCATCCCCGGCTGAAAAGACCCGCCATGCCGCAGAACCGCTTCATCAAGGACACCGGGCTGACCGTCCGGATGACGACGGTCATGTTCCTGCTCGGTGCGCTCTTCGTCGTCGTGGTGGTCGGACTGATGTACTGGGCCTTCGCCTCCGGCAGCCCGGGACTCGCGCTGATCATCGCGCTGATCGGTCTCGGGATCGCCTGGTACCAGTGGTACAACTCCGACCGGCTCGCGCTGCGGGCGATGCGCGCCCGCGAGGTGAGCCCGGAGGAGGCGCCCGAGCTGCACGGCGTCATCGACCGGCTCTGCACGCTCGCCGACATGCCCAAGCCGCGGGTCGCGGTCGCCGACACCGACCTGCCCAACGCGTTCGCCACCGGGCGCTCCGCCGAGCACGCCGCGGTCTGTGTCACCACCGGGATCCTGCGCCGGCTCACCGCCGAGGAGATGGAGGCGGTCCTCGCCCACGAGCTCTCCCACGTCGCCCACCGCGACGTGCTGGTGATGACGATCGCCTCCTCGGCGGGCATCATCGCCGGCCTGGCCGCGCGCGGCGGGCAGTACGGCATGATCTTCGGCGGCGGCCGGCGCGACAGCAACGACAACAACGGTGGCGGCGCCTACCTCCTGCTGCTGATGGTCGTGGTCAGCCTGGTCGTCTACGCCGTCAGCTTCCTGCTCACCCGGATGCTGTCGCGCTACCGCGAGATGTGCGCCGACCGGTCGGGTGCCTACCTGACGATGAACCCCTCGGCGCTGGCCTCGGCGCTGCAGAAGATCAGCGGCGACATCGCCCGGCGGCCGCAGCGCGACCTGCGCGAGGTGCAGCCGCTGAACGCGTTCTTCATCGCCCCCGCGGTGAGCGGCATCTCGCTGAGCACGCTGACCTCGACCCACCCCTCGCTGGAGCAGCGCCTCGACCAGCTGGCCAAGATCGCCGCCGAGCTGGGCCGGCCGATGGACGGCGGGCTGCCGCGCTGATGGGCTTCTGGGACATCCTGCGCGGCAACACCCGCACCAAGCGGCCCAATCTGGACAATCTGTTCGCGCTGCCGTCGGCGTCGATCACCCTGCAGACCGCCCTCGGCGTGAACCCGACCGGCGTCGGGTCGGTGTGCTTCCGGGCCGCGGAGGGTGCCGCCTCGGTCGCGACCACCGCCGACGCCGTCGGGCTGATCGAGGCCGACCAGGGCCCGCACGTCGAGCAGACCACCGACGGTTTCGGGTTCACCTGGCTGGTCGTCAACGGCGACCCGGCCGAGCTCGAGACGCTGGTCACCGACCTGCACGCGGTCAACACCTCGCTGGAGACCCAGGGCTTCGCGGCCGGGCTGCTCTGCTCGATGGTGGCGTTCGTGGCCGCCTCCGGGCAGAAGGTCGGGCTGGTCTACCTCTACAAGCAGGGCACGTTCTATCCGTTCGCGCCCCGCGGCGGGAAGCAGCGCGACGTACTTCTCGAGCGGCAGGTGCGCGACGCCCTCGCCACCGACCTGCCCATGGAGCCCGACACCGACCGGTGGATGCCGGTCTGGGGTGCGCCCGGCCTCTGATCCGGGCCCCTGTTCGCGCTCGGCCTCTGATCCGGGCCCTTGTTCGCGCCCGGCCTCTGATCCGGGCCCTTGTTCGCGCTCCGGTGATTCGCGTGTGGCGCCTGTCCGGCGCCGTCAGTGGCCGGCACCGGACAGCGCCGGCACCGCCTCGGCGATGCGCAGCGGCGTGTCCGGCCCCGTCGTGGTGACCGTGCCGTCGACCGGTTGCAGCGGCCCGCCGTTCACGCTGTACTCCGCCGTCCAGGTGACCGCGACGTGCGCCGCCACCGTCGTGTGGGCGTGCGGGTAGCGGTGGGTGACGTCCTTGCTCGGGTACGGCGCCCCCGGCCCGCTGGTCGTCTGCGCCGTCCCGTCGCCGTAGGACCAGGTGAACCTGCTGGGTCTGATCTCCAGCCGCACCTGCTGGCCGAGCAGCGTCAGCGTCCGGCTGATCGGCTGGGCGTCGGTGTAGAAGATCGTGTCGAAATTGACCAGCGTCTTGTCCCGCGGCTGCACGTGTGTTGCCAGCGCCGGGAGCGGCACGTGCTGGAACGCGCGGGCGATCATGGCGGCCGTCAGCTGCGGCCGCGGCGCCCGCGGCGTGTGGCCGGCGCACTGGATGCCCATCGGCACCACGGTGGGCGTCACCTGCCACAGCCGGTAGAGGTGCTGCTTCGCCGGACAGCTCGTGTTGCCGGCGCAGGGCTGCGCGCCGTTCTTGTCCGTCGCCGTGGCTGCGTTGCCGCAGGCGAGTCGCCATTCGTACGTGGGCTGGGCTTCGGCACTGATGGGCCTCGCTGTCTTAGAAGACGCCAAAGATGGATGTCCCGGATTTTCGACATCTTGGAAGGCCACAAATGCGTTCTCGGTGGGCTGCACGTTGGTGTGCTTATCGGCCGTAGCCGGACTAACTGACGACATGAACGCAACGATCAATGCGATCGGAAACAGGAGGAGGCGCATCAGACCTCCGGGTTGAGGTAGGCGACCAGCCACCTGCCCTGGGAGCGTCGGAGCAGGAATGCTTGCAGTTCATTGTGGCGACCGGGAAAGTGTTTGGACTTGCTCAGAGCGGTCGCGTGGTAAGTCTGTCGCCCGTAGTTGACATATGCGTCGACATACGTGAGCGCTCCTCGAGCCCCATAGAAGCGGAGGCGTTTGACAGTCCAAGTCCCGCCCTCTATGGAGCCGCCGCGCCGATAGGTCCGGTCGATCCCGTCAGCGATGCCGCGGCACCTGCCGCACGAGTGGGCATAAAGTCGGCGAAAACTCTCGGTCCTTCCGTGAGTCCCCGCGAAGTTCATGACGGCGACGAAGTGCCGCACGAAAGCCTCGGCGCCGGCCTTGGTGTTCGCCCGGGCCGCGGCAGGCATGGCCGGCGGCGTGGGGGAAGGGCTGGCCGACGGTGTGGTCGCCGTACGCGTGGGCTTGGGCTGCGCGGCGGGCGGGTCGCCCGCGCCGCAGGCGGAGAGGCCGGTGATGAGCACCAGCGAGGTGACGGCTGCAGCGGCGTACCGGAGCAAGGCCGGGCCCCCTTCGATCGTTCCCGAGACCTCTCGACCGTACCTACGAGCGTCGGGGGAGCGCCAGACCCGCGAGACAAGCTGTGGACGTCCGGAAACCTGCACAGCAGCGGGAGTTCGGCGTCGAAGCGAGCAGCGCAGGCGGGTCGAGGGTGCCAGAGATAGCGAACTCCCGCTGCCGTGCAGGTCGGCGTGCGGAAGGTGAGGCAGTTCGGCCTTCAGCAGCGGGAATCACGCGGGGATGGGGGCTGTCGCGGCCTCAACTGCCTTGACTTGTGTACGCCGGCCCCGGGGCGCGACTGAACCCGCCGCGGGGCGCGACTGGGCCGGCCGCGGGGCGCGACTGAAGCCGCCGCGCAGATCCGGGTGCGCGGCACCGCCGCGGTGGGCCGCGACTGGGCCAACCGCGGGGCGCGTCTGGGCCAACCGCGGGGCGCGACTGAACCCGCCGCGTGGGCGCGTCTGGGCCGACCGCGGGGCGCGACTGATCCCGCCGCGGGGCGCGACTGAACCCGCCGCGGGGCGCGCCTGCACGGGCCGCGCCGCCA
>DATDNR010000069.1:0-6802 GCA_036518175.1 Marmoricola sp. | reverse complement strand
TCATGACCCACCAGGGCGGCGGCTCGAGGGTCCAGGCGCGTCCCGCTGCGGGCGACCAGCGGGCGCGTCGTCGTACGTCGCGCATGCGGGCTGCGGTGCCGTGACGGTCACGCAGGTGCTCGCTCAGCACCGTGAGGTACTCCAGGCCCACCCGGCGGTACGCCTCCTCGCGCAGCACGTCGATCTTCCGCTGCTCGCCGACGAGGTGCGGTGCGCCGTCGTACTCCACGACGACGCCAGCCCATGGGTCGAGGAGGTCAGGCGTGCCGACATGCCGACCGGATCGGTCGAAGATCGGGCGGTTGCACAGCGGGCTGGGCAGGCCCGCGTCGAGGCGCCACACCAGCCGCGTCCGGCTCTCCCAGGGCGACCAGCAGTTCTCGTCGGCGAGCGCCAGCGCCTCGCGCATCTGGGGTACGCCGGTCCACCCGGGATGCTCCTCGACGTAGCACCACGCCTCCTCGATCGACACCAGGTCGAAGTGCGCGGTCATGTCCATCCAGACCACCGCCTCGCGCACGCTTCGCGCGTAACGCATCACGAAGCTCAGGGCGCGAACGGCGCTCGTCACCGGGAGGCCGTCGACGACCACGACCTCACGCGGGTTGAGGCGCTCCTGGCTCACGACGATGCCGGGCTGGTTGCGGATGTCGGCGTACCCGGTGACGAGGTCGACCGGAAGCAGCTCGACACCGTCCGGAGCCGCGCCGTCGAACCACAGCGCACCCTGCCAGCGCAGCGATGCCCAGCCGGTGACGCCGCCGCGGCCCGGGAGGACGGCCGCGGCCTCGACGATGCGTTGCTCGGGCAGCGACGGGTCGACGTGGGACGGCACGTACAGCCCGCGGCTCGTTCGACGCCAGTCGCGCCCGGCGGCCTCGGCCTTCGACGGCCCTCGCCCGTCGCCGGCGCGGTCGATCCCGACCGGGACGACCAGCCCCGGCCGGGTGATGCGCATCGATGGCCTGACCATCGAGGGATGGTGCCTGTCGTCGGCTGAGTTTCGCTTTCAACATCCCCACCGCCGGGATAGTCCGAGACGTTCGGCCGCAAAGCGTCGGCGTGTCGCCGGCCAAACGTCTCGGACTATCGGGGGGGAGGGAGGGAGGAGGGAGGGAGTCGGGGAGGGAGGGAGGCAGTCAGGGCAGCTGCCGCTCCACCGCCACCACCCGCCGCCCGCGGTGGTGCACGACCGCCATCTCGCCGGGCGCCAGCGGCTTCTCGAGCTCGACGCCGAGCTGGTCGAGCACGACCGGCAGCACCGGCCGGTGGGTGCACACGACCGCGCCGTACCGGCCGGCGAGCAGGGTGCCGAGCAGCTCCCCGATGCGCGCCGGGTCGCAGGCCTCCTCGGTGAGCTCGGCCTTCTTGTCCAGCGGCAGCGCGAGATCACGGGCGGCGCGGCGTACCGTCTGCGCGCAGCGCCTGCTCGGCGAGGTGATCACCCGGGCCACGCCGTACGCCTCCAGCAGCGGCGGCAGCGCCCGGGCCTGCTCCTTGCCGTCCTCGGCGAGCGGGCGCAGCCGGTCGTCGGCGGTCCACTTCGCGCGCGGATAGGCGTGCCCGTGGCGCAGCACCAGCAACGGCCAGCTGCGCCGCAGGTCGGCCTGGTCGAGCAGCTCGCGGTCATGGGGATAGGTCAGCAGGCGCGCGGCCTTCTCCAGCGGCACCCAGCGGACCTCGTCGATCTCGGCGTTTGCCTGGTACGACGACACGTCCGGGTCGCCGCTCACCCGGCCGGCCCAGTAGCGCACCAGCTTGCCGCGGCCGTCGCCGTTCTCGTAGCACTGCGCGGGCAGCGGCCGCCCGAGCACCACGCGGACACCGGTCTCCTCGCACACCTCCCGCACGGCGGTGACCGCGACGTTCTCGCCGGGGTCCTGCTTGCCCTTGGGGAAGGACCAGTCGTCGTACTTCGGCCGGTGCACCAGCAGCACGCGTCCCTTGCGGGTGACCACCGCTCCGGCGGCCACGACGTCCGGCTGACCCATGGGGCTAGTCTCACACCGGCAGTCGGACGGGAAGGGGATTGCCGGTGACCAGACGCCCCGTGGTGCGTTGGGTCGTCGTGGCCGCGGCCGTCGTCGTGCTCCTCGCGGCGCTCGGGGCCGCCCGGCTGCTCTGGGACCGGGCGCACCGCACCGACCTGCAGCGGGCGCTCGCGGCGGTGCCGGCGGGCTCGCTGCGCGTCGGCTTCACCGACTGGGCGGCGGTGCGCAACCGGCTGCACGTCACCGGCGACAGCCCGGCGGACGTCCGCCGCCTGCAGAGCAGGGCGTACGACGCCGACCTCTCCGCCGCCTCGAGCATCGACGAGGAAGGGGTCGCGCTGCAGCGGCTCTACGGGTTCGGCCCGGCCACCGCGACCTGGGAGGCCTACGCCCAGTCGCGGCAGGGGGCGGCGATGGTGCTCCGGCTGCCCGACGGCACCGACTTCGACGCGCTGGCCAGCAGGCTGCGCGACGACGGCTACCGGCAACCGGCGCACGACGACGGTGTCTGGCGCGGCGGGGCGGACCTGGTCTCGTCGCTGGACCCGTCTCTGTCACCGGAGGTGCAGTACGTCGTGCTGCTCGCCGGCCAGCACCTGGTGGTGACCAGCGACGCGTCGTCGTACGCCGCCACCGCCGCGCGGGTCGCCGCCGGCAACGGCGACTCGCTGGCCGACCTGGACTCGGTGAGCACGATGGCCTCCCGGCTCGCCGAACCGGCGGCCGCGATGGTCTGGGGCCGCGACTTCGCCTGCCGCGACCTGGCGATGTCCCAGGCCGACGCCGGTGACCAGCGCGAGGCCGACCAGCTGATCAGCCGGGCCGGGCAGGTCTCGCCGCTGAGCGGGCTGGTGATGGCGATGGCTCCGGACCGCACGCTGACCGTCGCCGAGCAGTTCGAGTCCACCGACCAGGCCCGGGAGAACCTGCGTGCCCGGGCCAGGCTCGCGGTCGGCCCGGCCGTCGGGCGGGGCGGCTCGTTCGCCGACGACTTCCGGCTGACCTCGGCCAAGGCCACCGGCTCGACGGTGCTGCTGTCGTTGCGGCCGAAGCAGCGGACCGGGTTCGTGCTGTCGTCGCTCTACGACGGGCCGGTGATCTTCGCGACCTGCTAGCGCCGACGAAGGCACAACTGGTCAGCGATGCCGCCGGTGCTGGGCGACCAGCGTCTCCTGCAGGTCGGCCAGCCCGTCGGCCGAGGACGTCCGCGACCAGTCGCCGCCGGCGTCGAGCACCCACGCGGCGGTGTGCTCGTCGAAGGCGAGGTCGAGCAGCGCGCCGACCTGCTCCACCTCCGAGGCGGCCGGCAGCTCGACCAGCACCTCCACGCGGCGGTCGAGGTTGCGGTGCATCAGGTCCGCCGAGCCGATCCAGGCCCGCGGCGTGCCGCCGTTGGCGAACCAGAAGACCCGGCTGTGCTCGAGGTAGCGGCCCAGGATCGACCGCACCCGGATCGTCTCGGAGAGGTCGGGTACGCCGGGCCGCAGGGCGCAGATGCCGCGCACCAGCAGGTCGACCGGGACACCGGCGCGCGAGGCGACGTACAGCTCGTCGATCACCGCCTCGTCGACCAGGGCGTTGACCTTGAACCGGATGCGGGCCGGCCGGCCGGCGCGATGGTGCGCCACCTCCTCGCGGATCCGGTCGACCAGCCCGTCACGGACGCCGTCGGGGGAGACCATCAGCTGGTTGTAGGAGGCCTTGCGGGAGTAGCCGCTGATGTTGTTGAACAGGTGCGCGACGTCCTCACCGATCTGCTCGTCGGTGGTGAGCAGGCCGAGGTCCTCGTAGAGCCGGGCGGTCTTCGGGTTGTAGTTGCCGGTGCCGATGTGGGTGTAGCGGCGGATGCCCTCGGGCTCGTCGCGCACCACCATCGCCACCTTGGAGTGGGTCTTCAGCCCGACCAGTCCGTAGACGACGTGGCAGCCGGCCTGCTCCAGCTTGCGCGCCCAGCGGATGTTGGCCTGCTCGTCGAAGCGGGCCTTGATCTCCACGATCACCAGCACCTGCTTGCCGGACTCGGCGGCGTCGACGAGGGCGTCGATGATCGGGGAGTCGCCGGAGGTGCGGTAGAGGGTCTGCTTGATCGCCAGCACCTGCGGGTCGGCGGCGGCCTGCTCGAGGAACCGCTGCACCGAGGTGGCGAAGGAGTCGTAGGGGTGGTGCAGCAGCACGTTCTTGCGGGCGACCGCCTCGAAGACGTCGACCGGGGAGGCGGACTCCACGGGGGCCAGTGCCGGGTGCGTGGCGGGGAGGAACGCGGCGTACTGCAGGTCCTCCCGCGGCAGGTCGGCGATCGCGTGCAGCCCGCGCAGGTCCAGCGGGCCGGGCAGCCGGACCACCTCGCCGGGCGCCACCCCGAGCTCGGAGATCAGCAGCTCCAGCACGTGCTCGTCGATGGTCTCCTCGACCTCGAGCCGCACCGGCGGGCCGAAGCGGCGGCGCACCAGCTCCTTCTCCAGCGCGGTGAGCAGGTTCTCGGCGTCGTCCTCCTCGACCTCGAGGTCCTCGTTGCGGGTGACCCGGAAGGTGTGCACCTTGAGCACCTGCATGCCGGGGAAGAGCCGCCGCGCGTGGTCGCCGATCACGTCCTCCAGCGGCACGAACCGCTGGTTGCCCAGCGGCACGAACCGGCTGAAGCTCTGCGGCACCTTGACCCGGGCGAAGTGCTCCTTGCCGGTCTCGGGGTCGCGGACGAGCACGGCCAGGTTGAGCGAGAGCCCGGAGATGTAGGGGAACGGGTGCGCCGGGTCGACCGCCAGCGGCGTCAGCACCGGGAAGATCCGGTCCTTGAAGAGCTTCTTGGCGGCCTTCTGCTCCTCCTTGTCCAGGTCGTCCCAGCGGAGCAGCTCGATGCCCTCCTTGGCCAGCGCCGGCACCACCTGCTCGCGGAAGCAGCTCGCGTGCCGCGTCATCAGCTCGGCGCTGAGCGCCCAGATCCGCTCGAGCACCTCCCGCGGCATCAGCCCCGAGGCGGCGCGTACGGCGAGCCCGGCCGCGATCCGCCTCTTCAGCCCGGCCACGCGCACCATGAAGAACTCGTCGAGGTTGCTGGCGAAGATCGCCAGGAAGCGCACCCGCTCCAGCAGCGGCAGCGACTCGTCCTCGGCCAGCTCCAGCACCCGCTGGTTGAACCGCAGCCAGGACAGCTCACGGTCGAGGAACCGGTCACCGAACGCGGCGAGGTCGGCCTCGGCCCGCTCGTAGGGCGGGTCGACGTCGAACGGCTCCTCGGGCACGCTGCGCAGGTGCGCCGGCGGGCCGTCGTCCCGGTCGGAGCCGACACCGGCGGGAAGGCGGTCGCCGGGGAGGTGCGCGGTCATGCGGTCAGTGTGACACCGACCCGCAGCCCCGCCACCGGGCCGACTGGACTAGTTTCTCCGCATGCCCGGACTCGCCCTGACCGTTCAGGGAGCACTCGCCCGTTTCTTCCTCGGCCTGCCGGTGCCCGCGCAGCGGATGCTCGCCGGCAAGCCGGTCGTGCTCGACGGCCAGACCCTGGCCCCGGAGACCCAGCTGATGCTCCGCCTCGCCAGGCTGGCAGGGGAGGACGAGCTCGACTCGGTCACCCTGGAGCAGGGCCGGCAGCACATGAGCGAGCAGGCGCAGCTGGTCGGCGGCCGGCAGCGCATCGGCGCCACCCGTGACCTGGTCGTCGACGGCGCCGCCGGACCGCTGGACGCCCGCCTCTACGTGCCCACCAGCCGGCTGGGGCCGGGGCCGCGGCCGACGCTGCTGTTCCTGCACGGCGGCGGGATGATGCAGGGCGACCTGGCCAGCCACGACGCGCCCTGCCGGTTCCTCGCCGAGCGGTCCGGGGTGCAGGTGCTGGCGATCGACTACCGGCTGGCGCCCGAGCACCGCTTCCCGGCGGCGGTCGAGGACGGGATCGCGGCGTACCGCTGGCTCGTCGCGCACGCCGAGGAGCTGCAGGCCGACCGCGACCGGCTGGCGGTGGGCGGTGACTCGGCCGGCGGCTACCTGTCGGCGACCACGGCCCTGCTCGCGGCCGAGGAGGGGCTGCCGATGGCCTTCCAGCTGCTGGTCTACCCCTGCACCGACTTCGTGCAGGTCAGCCGCAGCCGCGAGCTCTTCGGGCACGGCTTCTACCTCACCCGGGAGTTCATGGACCTCGCCGAGGGCAACTACTTCGCGGCCGGCGAGGATCGTGACCACCCGCTGGCCTCGATCGTGCGGCGCAAGGAGGTCCCCGACGGGCTGGCTCCGGCGCACGTCGTGACGGCCGGCTTCGACCCGCTGCGCGACGAGGGGGAGGCCTACGCCGCGCTGCTCGCCGAGCACGGCGTCGAGGTGACGCAGGTGCGCTACCAGTCGATGATCCACGGCTTCTTCAACGTCGTCGGCTGCGGGCACGAGTCACCGGCGTACGTCGCCGCCATCGCCGACCGGCTCCGCGACGCGCTGTCCTGAGCCTCCGAGCCGACGCCCGTCCTGACCGGCCCTGACCGACCGGCCCTGACCAACCGGGGTCGACCGACCGGCCCTGACCGACCGGCCCTGACCGACCGGGCCGACCGACCGGCCGATGCGCCATTGCCCGTTCGGGCCCTTCCCGGGTCGCCCGGTCCGGCGGACAATCAGGTCGTCGCCCGAGGTCAGCGGGAGGGACACGGATGCGGGGGTCCGTGCCGCGGCCGCGCAGACAGGCATCCCTCTGACTGTCCGCACGGCACCGAGGGCGACGGGGCGGGGTTCGGGCCACGGCCGGGACCCCGCCCCACCCCCGACCACCTGACCCGATAGTCCGAGACGTTTGGCCTGCAACACGCCGGTGAAGCGCGTCCGAACGT
>DATDNR010000068.1:0-6116 GCA_036518175.1 Marmoricola sp. | reverse complement strand
GGCCGGGCGCCCATCGCGAGGATGTCGCGGACGATCCCGCCCACGCCGGTGGCGGCCCCCTGGTAGGGCTCGACGTAGGAGGGGTGGTTGTGCGACTCGATCTTGAAGGTGACCGCGTAGCCCTGGCCGATGTCGATGACGCCGGCGTTCTCACCCATGCCGGCGAGCATCTTGCCCACCGGCGTCTCCTGCACCAGCTCCCCGAACCGCTTCAGGTGCACCTTGGACGACTTGTAGGAGCAGTGCTCGCTCCACATCACCGAGTACATCGCCAGCTCCGAGCTCGTCGGCCGGCGTCCGAGGATCTCCCGGATCCGGGCGTACTCGTCGGGCTTGAGACCGAGCTCGGCCCAGGGCTGCTCGCGGCCGGGATCGGAGGAGGCGACGGCGACGGTGTCGAGCTGCTGCACGGCGACCATCCTAGGGAGGGCTACGACGGCGCCGACCCCGGCTGTGGTGAGGCGGCGCCCAATGAGCTGTGCGAGGCCGGCATGCGCGCTCAGCCGACCGCCGCGCCCAGCACCGAGGTGAAGAAGCCGAGCCCGTCGGTGCCGGGTCCGCAGAGGTCCTCGACCGCGTGCTCGGGGTGCGGCATCAGCCCGACGACATTGCCGCGCTCGTTGGTGACCCCGGCGATGTCGCGCTGGGACCCGTTCGGGTTGCCGAGGTAGCGGGCCACGACCCGCCCCTCCCCCTCGAGGCGGTCGAGCGTCTCGGCGTCGGCGACGTAGGAGCCCTCACCGTTCTTCAGCACGATGGTGATCTCGGCGCCCTGGTCGTACGACGACGTCCACGCCGTCGTGTTGTTCTCGATCCGCAGCGGCTGGTCGAGGCAACCGAACTTGCGGTGATCGTTGCGGATCAGCGCACCGGGGAGCAGGTGCGACTCGCACAGGATCTGGAAGCCGTTGCAGATGCCGAGCACGGGCATGCCGCGCTGCGCCGCCTCGACCACCTCGGTCATCACCGGGGCGAACCGGGCGATCGCCCCGCAGCGCAGGTAGTCGCCGTACGAGAAGCCGCCCGGCAGCACCACGGCGTCGACGCCCCGCAGGTCGTGGTCGCCGTGCCACAGCGCGACCGGCTCCCCGCCGGCGATGCGGACGGCCCGGGCGGCGTCGACGTCGTCGAGCGAGCCCGGGAAGGTCACCACGCCGATCTTCACGCGGGCCCTCCTCAGGCCTTGTGCTTGCCGGAGCCCGCGGTCGAGTCGGAGCCCTCGACGTGCACGGCGAAGTCCTCGATCACCGGGTTGGACAGCAGCGTCTCGGCCATCCGGCGCACGTCGGCGAGCCGTTCCTCGGTGACCTCGCCGTCGATCTCGAGCTCGAACCGCTTGCCCTGGCGGACATCGGAGATGCCGGTGAAGCCCAACCGGGGCAGCGCGCCGTGCACGGCCTTGCCCTGGGGGTCCAGGATCTCCGGCTTGGGCATGACGTCGACGACGACACGGGCCACAGGGGTGCTCCTCGATCGGGTCAGCGAGCGCTGGCGGGCATCAGTGTAGTGACCGGTCAGTGCAGCTCGCGCTTGAGGATCTTGCCGGTGGCGGTCATCGGCAGGCTGGGCACGAGCTCGACGATGCGGGGGTACTTGTAGGAGGCCATCTGCTCCTTGCCCCACGCGACCAGCTCCTCGGCGGTGGTGCTCGCACCCTCGTTGAGGATCACGAACGCCTTGACCTCCTCGCCGTGCGTGTCGTGGGGTACGCCGACCACGGCCGCCAGCGAGACGTCGGGATGGGTCATCAGCACCTCCTCGACCTCGCGCGGGTAGACGTTGTAGCCGCCCCGGATGATCATGTCCTTGGACCGGTCGACGATGTAGTAGAAGCCGTCCTTGTCGCGGCGGGCCAGGTCGCCGGTGCGGAACCAGCCGTCCCGCATCACCTCGGCGGTCGCCTCCGGCCGGTTGAGGTAGCCCTTCATGATGTTGTGCCCGCGGATCGCGATCTCGCCGACGGCGTCCTCGTCGCTGTTGTCGGCGTTGACCTCGGTCCAGCCCTGGTCGACGAGCTTGCAATCGACGCCGAAGATCGGCACACCGATCGAGCCCGGCCGCGGGTCGCGGTCGGGGTCGGAGAAGGTCGCCACCGGAGAGGTCTCCGACAGCCCGTAGCCCTCGAGGATCTGCACGTGGAAGCGGTCGGCGAACTTGCGGATGATCTCGACCGGCAGGCTCGCTCCGCCGGAGACCGCGCGCCGCAGGTTGCCGGCGATCCGGTCCACGTCGACGTCGTCGGTGAGCGCGCCCAGCAGCCCCCAGTACATCGTCGGCACACCGGCGAAGAAGGTGACCTCCTCCTTCTCCAGCAGCGCCACCGCCTGGTCGGCGTCGAAGCGCGGCAGCATCACCAGCGTGGCGGCGACGGAGAACCCGGCGTTCATGTTCACCGTCGAGCCGAAGGAGTGGAACAGCGGCAGCGTGACCAGGTGCACGTCGGTGCCGACCTTGGACTCGAAGAGCCGGTTGGAGGCCAGCGCGTTGAGCACCAGGTTGGAGTGCGAGAGCTCGGCGCCCTTGGGCTGGCCGGTGGTGCCGCTGGTGTAGAGGATCACCGCCGTGTCGGTCTCCTGCCGCACGCAGGTCTCGAACACCGGAGACTGCCCCTGCAGCGCCTGCCCGAGCGTCTCGACACCCTCGATGGTCGCCGGCGCGGCCGGGTCGGCCATCACCAGGAAGAAGTCCGTGCACGCCTCGGCGGCGTCGTACCCGCTCTTGCCGTCCACGCCCATCGGCAGGTCGGGCGTGCCCTGGAAGCAGAAGTACGCCTTCGCCCCGGAGTCCTCGAGGTAGTAGGTGACCTCGCGCGCCTTGTTGAGCACGTTCATCGGCACCACGACGCCGCCGGCCTTGAGGATGCCGTAGTAGATGATCGGGAACCACGGCAGGTTGGGGCAGGTCAGGGCGACCCGGTCGCCGGGCTCGATCCCGCGGCTCGTCAGCAGGTTGGCGACCTGGTTGGCCGCGGCGTCCACCTGCCGGTAGGTCAGCCGGTTGTCCCCCAGCACGACCGCGTCGCGGTCGGGGTAGCGGCGGGCGGAGTCCTCGAGGAAGACGGACAGGTTGAGCACTGCGTGACCTCCATCGGCTGGGTTGCGCCCAACCTACTGGGCGGTACGACGACCTGTCCCGGTGGTGCCACATCTCGCCCGGTGTCCGCGGCGCGGACCGGCTGACCGCTTCGCGTCCACAGCTGGCTCCAGCGCTCAGTTGTCCACAGGGGTGATCCGCGCGCCCTGCATCCGTCGCCGGTCGTACGTATGTTCGAGGCATCGGTCATCCGTTGGGACAGGCAGGAGGTGCGACGAGACCATGGTCGACAGCCCCGCGAACGACTCAGCCGCCGCACCCCGGCACCGGATCCTGCAGGCGGTGGCGCAGATCGAGGCCGCGATCAAGGGCGTGGCCGATGTGGAGCCGTTGTTCATGACGACGGCGGAGAGGGCCGAGGCGCTGGTGCGCATCGCGCGGCTGCGCGACCGGCTGGCCGGGCTGCAGCTGCGGGTGGTCGCCGTCGCCGACGACGTCGCCGCCCGTGACGGTGCCCGTGACGTCGCCGCCTGGTTGACCCAGCACACCCGCAGTGACCGGCGGGTCAACCGGGCCGAGCAGGAGCTCGCAGCCGCGTTGGATGCCCGCTGGACACAGGTGGGGGCCGGGCTGGGCGAGGGACGGGTGAACCTGGCGCAGGCGAAGGTGATCGTCCACGCGCTAGATGACCTGCCCGAGACCGCGGTCCCGCCGGACGTGCTGGCCAGCGCCGAGACGCACCTGGTCGAGCTGGCCGCCGACCACGGACCCGAGCAGCTGGCCGTGCTGGGACGCAAGGTCCTCGAGGTCGTCGCCCCCGAGCTGTATGAGGCGCAGGAGGCGAAGAAGCTGGAGCAGGAGGAACGCCGCGCCCGAGAGAAGACCTCGCTCACCATGAAGCGTCTGGGTGATGGCTGCACCCGGATCTCGGCCAAGGTGCCCGATGCGACCGCTGCCCGGCTGCGCGGCTACCTCGATGCGTTCACCTCACCGCGCCACGAGCACCGGGTCGGTGTACAGGAGGGCCACAAGATCCCCGCCCACCGCAAGGCCGGGCAGGCGTTCTGCGCGTTCCTCGAGGCCGCCGACCCCGCCCGGATCCCGCTGCATGGCGGTGACGCCACCACCGTGCTGGTCACGGTCCCGCTGGCCACTTTGCGCGGGGAGCTGGCCGCTGCCGGCACCGCCGACGCGGAGCACCTCACGCCTGCTCAGGCCCGGCGGTTGGCCTGCACCGCATCGATCCTGCCCGCGGTGCTCGGTGGCAGGTCCGAGGTCCTCGATCTCGGCCGGAGCCGGAGGTTGTTCAGTCGCGCCCAGCGCAAGGCGCTTGCCCTGCGAGACCGCACCTGTCGGGCAGAGGGCTGCACCGTCCCCGCCGCATGGTGCGAGGCACACCACCGATCCCCGTGGAGCCGAGGCGGCCGAACCGACCTGGCAGATGGGGTGCTGTTGTGCAGCTACCACCACCATCGCGCCCACGATCCGAGCTACGCGCAGACGCGGCTGCCCGGCGGGGACATCCGCTACCACAGACGCACGTAGACCCAACGATCAGATGCCGCCGGACCGCGCGGTGACCGCTCGCCCAGCAACCCGACGTCAGGCGGAACGCCTCAGAACGTCTCGCCGGTGAGCAACTGGTAGGCCTCGACGTACCGGGAGCGGGTGCGCTCGACCACCTCGGGCGGGAGCGCGGGCGGGCGGGCGCCGGAGGCGCGGTCCCAGCCGCTCTCGGCGGAGAGCAGCCAGCTGCGCACGATCTGCTTGTCGTACGACGGCTGCGCCCGTCCCGGCTGCCATTCGTCGAGGGGCCAGAACCTGCTCGAGTCGGGAGTGAGCACCTCGTCGGCCAGCACCATCGTGCCGTCGTCGCGGGCGCCGAACTCCAGCTTGGTGTCGGCGAGGATGATGCCCCGCTCACGCGCGATCGCCTCGGCACGGCGGTAGACCTCCAGGGTGAGGTCGCGGAGGCGGGCCGCCACCTCGTCGCCGACGCGGGCGGCCACGGCGTCGTACGAGACGTTCTCGTCGTGCTCGCCCATCTCGGCCTTGGTCGCCGGGGTGAAGAGCGGCTCGGGCAGCCGGCTGCCGTCCTCCAGCCCGGCGGGCAGGCTGATGCCGCAGACCTCGCCGGTGGCACGGTAGTCCAGCAGCCCGGAGCCGGTCAGGTAGCCGCGGGCGACGCACTCGACGGGGTACATCTGCAGCGGCTCGCAGATCACCGCCCGGCCCCGCACGGCCGCGGGCACGTCGGTGGAGACCACGTGGTTGGGCACCACGTCGGCGAGCTGCCCGAACCACCACAGCGACATCCGGGTGAGCACCTCGCCCTTGTCGGGGATCGTCGAGTCCAGCACGAAGTCGAAGGCGGAGATCCGGTCGCTGGCGACCATCAGCAGCCGGCCGGCGTGCTCCCCGGTGTCGATGCGGTAGAGGTCGCGCACCTTGCCCGAGTGCAGGTGGGTGGTGCCCTCGATGGCAGGGGCGGCGGGGATCTTCAGCTCGGCCACGCCCGCCACCCTAGCGGCGCGTCGACGCTGCCGGGCGGGCGACGGGCTGCGACGGGGGGCACGATGAGCGGCATGTGGCACGACCTCCTGCAGCTCGGCGTCCCGGCGCCGGAGAAGATCATCCGCACCGTCGCGGTCTACCTCGCGCTGGCGGTCATCCTCCGCCTGGTCGGCAAGCGCGACCTCGCCCAGCTCAACGCCTTCGACCTCGTGGTGATGCTGCTGCTGTCCAACGTGGTGCAGAACGCGATCATCGGTCCGGACGACTCGCTGATCGGCGGTCTGCTCGGCGCGGTGGTGCTGATCGCGGCCAACGCGCTCATCGTGCGGGCGATCCGCGCCAACGACCGCGTCGCCCGGCTCCTCGAGGGCTCGCCGACCACCCTGGCGAGCGACGGTCGCTGGGACGTCGGCGCGCTGCGTCGTGAAGGGCTGCGCCAGGCCGACGTCGACGCTGCCCTGCGCCGGCAGAACGCCAACGACGTCGACGACATCGAGCGGCTCACCATCGAGCCCGGTGGCGCGATCGTGGCCACCCTGAAGCCGGAGCGCGAGGCCGCCACCGCCGCG
>DATDNR010000067.1:0-16273 GCA_036518175.1 Marmoricola sp. | reverse complement strand
GTTCCGGTACGCCGGCGTGAGCCGGATACTGGGTATAGGCCACGGAAGCCTCACCGCGAGCCGGCGCCTCCCCTGCATCGCGGAAGCGGTGGCGGTACCAGCCCACCCCCCGACACCAGTTCGACTCGGCGACGAAGAAGTCGAGCTCCTTGATCGGGGGCATGAAGACCTGATCATGGTGCTTCAGGTACTGGTAGAGGCTCGTCGTACCTGCCTTCATGGCACCGATCACGATGAAGTTCGGGAGCGGTGCGGAGCCGGCCCCCGGGAGCCGCCGGGTGAGCCCTTTCGCCGTGTCGGAACGGATCGAGCGGTATTGGTTGGTCTTCATGACGGACTCCCGAACAGTGACCCCACCGTCACGCTGTCCCGCCGCCTGTCGGCACGGCTCCCTCATCCGACGTATCCGCGGTACGTCACATGTCCGAGGATGCCACCTCCGCTGCACCTGGGACCCGCATCAGGGGCGGTGTCGTGACCCGGCCCTTCGAGGGTTGGGAGGCCCAGGATCGGGGTCACCTGATCGAGGCCGGCCAGCGATGTCGGCGCCACTCCTCCCAGCTCGCGAACCCTTCAGGTGGGGCATCGACAGGTTCACTGCCGTCCAGCTCCCCCGGCGTCGGAACGCTGATGATGTCAGCCCACTCGGCAAGCTCCTCATCCGACATCTCCCAGGTCGTGTGCGGCTCCTCGGCCTGGCGCCGGTCAAGCCGTTGCCGCTGCTCGGCCGGCGAAAGCTGGAAGTAGCACATCTCCACCGCAGCGCCGAGGTCTGCAGCAGCCTGACGAAGCGCGGAGCGCTCATCTCGCCCCCAGAGGCCGAAGTCGATGACGACGTTGATGCCGAGTGCAAGAGCGCGCAGCCCGATCTCGATGAGCCGCCCTTCGATCACGTCCGAGGCCGACGGCGGGTTCGCCCGCCCGTACAGGGCCTTCACCCACTCGTCCTTCGTGAGACGCAGCGCCCTCTCCTCGACCTCGATGCGCCGCGCCTTCGTGGTCTTTCCGGTGCCGGGCAGGCCTACGGTCAGGAACAGCGTCGGTCGCGTCGTCATCACTTCTCCATCGGAGCGGCCGCTCCATCGTCGCTGCCCGGCGCGCCCGCATCAGACGACCGTCGGGCGATTTCTGGATAGATTCAACGCCGAAGAGTCTGGCGCCGGCCACCGGATTGCGGCGCGAGACTCGCCATCGCTCTGGCTTTCGGGAGGCACCATGAAGCTTCTTCTCACGTCCGGAGGCGTCACGAACGCCAGCATCCGCGACGCTCTGGTCGACCTGCTGGGCAAGCCGATCGCCGAGTCCAGCGCCCTGTGCATCCCCACCGCGATGTACGGACACCCCTGGGTCGGCCCCGGCGAGAGGGCTTGGCAGTTCATCAGCGGTCAGTCGGAGAATCCGATGGTCGACCTGGGCTGGAAGTCGATGGGCGTGCTGGAGCTGACTGCCCTGCCCAGCCTCGACGAGGAGCAGTGGATCCCGCTGGTCCGGGAGACGGACGCCCTGTTGGTGGCAGGCGGGGACGTCCTCTACCTCTGCCACTGGATGCGTCAGTCCGGGCTCGCTGACCTGCTTCCGTCGCTGAGCGAGACCGTGTGGGTGGGGCTGAGCGCCGGGAGCATGGTGATGACCCCCGAGGTCGGCGAGGACTTCATCCAGTGGAGACCGACGACCGGCGATGACAGCACGCTGGGCCTCGTCGACTTCTCGATCTGCCCTCATCTGGCTCCCGACGGCATGCCGGGCAACTCGATGGCCGAGGCGGAGGAATGGGCGGCCGGCATCTCCGGACCGGCCTACGCCGTAGACGACGAGACGGCCTTCAAGGTGGTCGACGGCACCGTCGAGGTCGTCTCCGAGGGGCAGTGGAAGCTTCTCAACTCATGACGGAGGGCGTTCCTGACCAGCGTTCCTCGTCGGCCGCTCAGCGGGTGGGGTCGATCATGGTCATTCCGGCCACCATGGCGCGGTCGAAGGCGGGTAGCGCTGCCGCGGCCTCCTCCAGGCTGATGGTGCGCTCGATGAGCTTCTGCGGCTGTAGGGTGCCGGTCTCGATGAGCGCCATCATGGCCGGGTAGTCGGACGCAGCCATTCCGTGACTGCCCAGCAGGTCGAGCTCCCATGCGATCACCCGTGACATCGGCAGCCTCGGGTGTCCGTCGAGTGGAGGCAGGAGCCCGATCTGGGCAAGGCGTCCCCGCCGCCGCAGGCTGAGGATGGCATCCGTGCACGTCTGTTCGCTGCCGACCGCATCAACCGCGACGTGGCTGCCACCGTTAGTCAGCTCTGCCACCGCCGACGGGATGTCAACCTCGCCGGCCACCAGGGTGTGGTTCGCCCCGAGTTCGGCTGCGGAGGTGAGGGCTTCTGGATTGCGATCGACAGCGATGACGTGGGCGCCCAGAGCGCGGGCGATCATGACCGTGCTGAGGCCGACTCCGCCCGCTCCGATGACGGTGATCCATTCGTCCTTGCTGACTGCGGCGCGCCCGACGAGCGCGCGGTACGCCGTGGCGAACCGGCATCCGAGGCTTGCTGCCGTCGTGAAGTCGACGTGCTCCGGGAGAGCGACCAGGTTGCTGTCTGCGGCGTGCAGCGCGACGTACTCCGCGAACGAGCCCCAGTGGGTGAACCCGGGTTGCTCCTGGTCGGGACAGACCTGGGCATTCCCGGCGAGGCACCATTCGCATCGTCCACAACCGCAGACGAACGGCACGGTGACTCGGTCGCCCGCCTTCCACCGGGTGACTCGGGAGCCGATCTCGACCAGTTCGCCGGCAAGCTCATGTCCAGGCACGTGCGGGAAGGCGATGTCGTCGTGCCCGGCCCAGGCGTGCCAGTCGCTGCGGCACATTCCGGTAGCGACGACGCGCACCACCGCCCCTCCGACCGGCGCGATGGGCTCCGGCACGTCTCGGACATACGGCTGCGACCGCGCGGCGTCGATCACGACTGCGCGCATGGCATCTTCCTTTCGGACCTCTTGGGGCGGGTCGCATCGCCTGGGCGTTCACCCGGCGGCGTCGAGAGCAGGATGCCCTGGACGCGCCTCCGCACGCATGGCGATGCTGCATGTCCGCACCCGGGCGATCGCCGACGAGCCACGTCGGGTCTCGGGATTCGCCCGAGCACAGCGGGGAGATCGACGTGACCCCCCGCCGCCGGCGCTCGTTGCCTGCCCCTTGGCCACCAGCCGCCCCCGGCTGGGCCGGGTCGGGCGGTGTACCAACGCGGGGAACACTGTCGCGGCAATGCGCGAAGCCAGCGTGGCGCATCGAACCCCAAGCGTGCAGTGCCAGGCGAGGCGCGAGCTCGGGCTGCCGGTGACGCCCTCCGTCACTTCATCGACCGCTGCAGTGAGCTGTAGTCCGCCACCGGGCCCAGGTGCCCGAGCTTGTCCGGGTTGATGATAGAGCTGACGCCGATGATTTCCGCGCCGGTGCTGTCGAGCGCCCAGACGCTGATCAGCCGTTGCGCACCGTCGAGCACGAGTACCCCCGGGTCGCCGTTGACCTCCGCCGGTTGCAGCGCGACGCCCGGCACGCGTGCCGCGGCGCGCGCCCACGCGATCAGCGTCCGGGCGACCCGGCTGCGTCCGTGGACCGGTCGGCTGAGCGCCGGAACCTTGCCGCCGCCGTCACCGGTCAGCTCGACGTCGTGCGCGAGGAGAGCCTCGAGGCCGCCGACATCCCCCTGCTCGACGGCGGCGATGAACCGCTGGGCCAACCCCTCGCGCTGCTGGCGAGTGGTCTGGAACCTGGGCCGGCGGGCGGCGACGTGACGCCGTGCCCGGGCGGCGATCTGACGCACGTTGTCCTCGCTCTTGCCGACGATCGCGGCGATCTCGTCGTACGGGTAGTCGAAGACGTCGTGCAGCAGCAGAACCGCCCGCTGTTCCGGCGAGAGAGCCTCGAGCAGGACGAGCATCGCCAGTGACAACGAGTCAGCGGTCTCGGCATGCGCCGCGGGGTCGTCGCGGCCGTCGGTGATGATCGGCTCCGGCAGCCAATCGCCGACGTACTGCTCGCGTCGAGCACGTGCCGACCGCAGCTCGTTGATGGCCAGCCGTGTCGTCACGGTCGCGACGAACGCGCGCGGCGACGCGATCTCCTCGCCGCCGTCGAGTGCCAGGTGCACGCGCAACAACGCCTCCTGTACGACGTCCTCGGCCTCCGAGACGCTCCCGAGCATCCGGTAGGCGATCCCGAAGGCGACCGGGCGCAGCTCGTCGAGCAGGTGCTCGCGATCGGTCATGGCACCAGGAAACCTTGCCGCCAGGTGGGATGGGCGGGTCGCCACCCGAGCTCGCGCTTCGCCTTCGCGTTGGACGCTCCCCGCAGCTCGGTCATCATCACCACGCCGACCTCCCCGGCGAACAGCCGACCGACGAATCGCGGCACCCGCATCGGTTTCCTCGCCCCGACCTCCTCGGCGAGCACGGGCAGCCACTCCGCCACACGCGCCGGCTCGTCGTCGGTGATGTTGTAGATGCCGCGCCGTCCGCGCTCCACTGCGGCGAGGGTCGCCTCGGCTGCGTCGGCGATGTGGATGAACGACCACACACCGCCGCCGTCACCGACGATCGGGAACTTCCCCTTGCGCACCATCTCGACCTGCTCGGCACCGGGTGCGATCGAGGTCCCCGGGCCGTAGAAGCCACCGTAGCGAAGCACGATCCCCTCGGTCCACGATGCGCCGACGACCGCCTCCTCGACGTGGCGGATCGCCTCCACGACACCGCGCATCTTCGCCGGCGGGGACGGCTCGAGCGGGTCCTCCTCGCTCTTGACCGGACCTCCGGTGCGGGCGTAAGCCGCGAAGAAGCTCTGCGCGATGAACTTCTTGACGCCGACCGCCTGCCCGGCCGCGAGCAGGTTGTCGGTGCCTCGGGTCCGCAGCTGGTTGGTCTGGGCGAAGTCGCGGTCGAAGTGGCGCATGTCCAACGCTGCCGGGATCGAGGTCAGCTCATGGACGATCGCCTCCGGCTCGGCCTTGGCCACAGCGTCGGCAACCTGGCCGGGGTCGAGACCGTCGGCGACGACGGGCACCGCCCCCTGCTCGGCGAGCAGCTTCTGTTTCGACTCCGTGCGGGTCATCGCGTGCACCTCGTGTCCCGCACCGACCAGTCGCGGGACCAGCTGCTGACCGATGGCTCCAGTAGCGCCGGCCACGAAGATCTTCATCGTCGTTCCTCCGTCAAGAGACTGCCTTTGCCCATAGAGACACCACAGCGGCGGCGTCTGTGACACTCCGGAGAGCCGCGGCAGATCGTCGCCCGCGAAGAGCGCCGGCGTTCCACGACATCGCCGTGCGGATGCACGCCCCGGTCACTGCTCGGCAGGGCGGCCAGATCGGAGCAGTGCGAGCTTCGCCTCCACCAGGCTTCGCACGAGATCGTCCGACAGCGGTTCGTCGACCGGGAAGTGGAGCGACCCCTTCGTGCACTCATAGGCGCCCAGGCGGTCCTCGAGACGTGCCAGCACGTCGCCGCTGTGAGGCAGGTACGCCAGGTGGTTCTTGAATGCCGCGAACCCGGCGACCACCTGGCCGCTCATCCTGAATGCCGGCATGCCGTACGAGAGGCCTTCCTCGGCGTCAGGCACGGCGGCCCGGATCGATCGTCGTAGGGCCTCGAGGGTGCTCCGCTTCGGCTCGTCGAGTGCCACCAAGTAGGCATCCACCTCGTCAGCTGTCATGCCGGACAGTCTCCACCCCGGACGGTGTTCCACTGCGGTCTACCGACCGTCGAGCCGGTAGATGTGCTCGACAACCTCCTTGCCGAGTCCGTCGGCCCACGACACCTCTTCGCCGACCTTGACGAATCCGTTGCGCTCGAGCACCCGACGCGAGCCCAGGTTGTGCTCGGCTGCTCGCCCGTGGAGCGGCCGGCGAGGCTCGTCCCGGATGAGGAGCCCCACGGCCCCGGATGCGATCCCGCGGCCCCACCGCGCTGGATCCACCCAGTAGGTCAGCTCGCGCTCACCCTCGATGGTGAAGCTCGCGATCATCCCGACGAGCACACCGTCATCCTCGATCGCCCGCGTCCAGTTCTCCGGGTCGGACAGCACGCGCTGGTAGTGAGCGTCGAAGGCCGCCCGATCTGTGGGGTCCGCACGGGTGAAGGCCGCCATCCTGGCCGCCGTCGGATCGCTCTCCCACCGGAAGAGGGCATCGAGATCGCCGTCAACGAGCGCGCGAAGGGTGAGTGTCACAACGGCCAAGCTAGAGGCGGGGACCGACAAGGACCGCAGAACTCCAGTCATCAGACTGCACGCTCCGCCCCACAGCCAGGCATCCGGATTTCCTGACGCAAGGCGTCCGAGATGCCGCGCGCCGGGCGAGGGTCTCGACGCGCCGCGAGCGATCCGCCCGTAACCAGGCCGTACGGCGACCGTTTCCCAGGTAGAGATCTGGTCGTCCTCGGCAGCGTGGGACCGCCGGTGGAGCCTCGATCGGCGGCTCACCGCACCTGGCGCTCAGCGGAGTACCACAGGCAGACAGGGGCGTCATCGTGATCAACGAAGGGCGAAAGCGACTCGGTCACGACCTCAGCGATCAGGAGGCTGCGGCCCGCCTGGAGCGCATCTCCCGCCGAGTGCTCCGGGCGAGCAGCCGCGACCAGGGCGCCTGCTCCGCAACTCAGCTGCGCATGGAACTCACCGACGCGTTGCTGATCTGCCACGACCTGTTCATGCTCGGGCTGATCAGCGAGGCCCCCACGCTGCGGTGGGGCATCCCGGCCGCCGAATCCGCGCTCTCCGCCTGGTCGATCAGCGTCATCCCCGACGGCACACTGCCCGATGACCGAGTGCCGGATGCTCGGCCCCGCGCCGCCCGGCTCTAGCCAACGCGAGTGGGCTGACTGCCCGAAGGACCATCGCCGCGCGGATGAGGCAATCGACTACAGATAGGGCATGGCCAGACAGGCGGCGCCGAAGATGACCAGTCCGATCAGGAACGCGGCGACGGTGTAGCCCATCACCTGCCGCACGTTGAGCCGGGCGATGGCCAGGACTGGCAGCAGCCAGAAGGGCTGGATCATGTTGGCCACCGCTTCCCCGGCCGCCACCGACATCGAGACCTTTCCGAGGTACTCCGGCGAGCTCTGGTGCATCTGCACCGCAGCGCTCACCGCGACCGGCCCCTGGACGCCCCAGTGCCCACCGCCGGAGGGCACGAACAGCGAGATGATCAGCGAGCCGAGGTAGTTGAAGAACGGCAGCGTGGTCGCCGACGCACCAGCCACCAGGGACGCTGCGATCACCGCCTGCAAGGGCCGGACACCGTGGCTCGGGGTGTAGGCGAGCAGTCCGATGATGCCGCCGTACAACGGGTATTGCAGCAGCAGCGGGCCAGAGGTCTTGGCGGCGGCGGTGAACGAGCGGATGAAGCGGATCGGCGTCCAGTGCAGCAGGGCGGCCAGGATCGTGAACAGCATGACCATCGAGCCGATGTCGAGGGCGAACCCGCTGCGCACGAAGTACGCCGCGCCGGCCAGGAAGAAGATCACGTTGAGGATCCACATGTTCTCCAGCCGCTGGGCGAAGGTGGTCGGGCGGCCCTCGTCCACCGTCGTGTCCTGGTCGAGCTCGAAGACCGCGGGGTCGACCTCGGGCGCCTCGGTCGGGGACATCCGCGAGATCGCGAACGCCAGCACGATGAACGCGACGATCACGGCGAGGTAGCTGTAGGGCTGGAAGATGGTCAGGCTGAGCGGGACGGTCTGGTGGGTCTCCGAGAAGATCACGTTGAGCGGGCTCGTCTTGTCGGTGTTCGCCAGCGCGATCGAACTGGACAGCCCGTTGGTCCACAGCATGTAGCCGATGTAGCCGGCCGCGACGATGAAGCCGAAGTTGGCGCCACGCAGCCGCGCGGCGATCTGCCGCGCGAGCAACGCGCCGACCACCAGGCCGAGTCCCCAGTTCAGCAGGCTGGCGACCGCCGCGCACACGAAGCACAGCACGGCCCCCTGGGTCTGGGTCTGCGGCTTCTGCGCCAGCCAGGTCAGCGCTCGCTTGACCGGAGGCGTCTCGGCCAGCGTGTACCCGCTGACCAGGATCAGCACCATCTCCATCGCGAAGGCGAAGATGTTGCCCTCGCCCCACACGCCGGAGTACCAGCCGTCGATGACGCCGCCGAGGGTGGCGCCGGGGACGAAGGCGAAGATCAGCACCACCACGAGCAGCGTGAGGATGATCGCGAAGAGGTACGGGTCCGGCATGAACCGCTCGACGTAGCGGACACAGAGGCCGGTGAACCGCTGCATCGCCGTCCTGTGGCCTCGCCCGATCGGGCGGTGGACCTCTTGCTTCTGGTCTGCCGTCATCTGCTGGCTCCTGACGCCTCAGCCCACGGTGGGGTGGCCGTCCCCGAGATCGGGATGCCTGTCGGTTCGACAGATTAAGCCCTCGCGACGCGAGCGGCCACGCACTCAGCGCGGCGACCCGCCGACCGATTCACCTGCAAAGTGTCTGTTGCCTTTGACAAGCTCACGAGCATGAACTCACCGCTGCGCGAGGGCCTGCACGAAGCTCTCCTGACCCGGGAGCTCCAGGCGGCTCTCACGGGCGCGGTCGATCTGGAGTCCACCCTGGGCAGGGTTGACGCGGAGGACCAGGTGCACGTGTTGACACGGCACCTCTCGGCGGCCGTCCTCCGTCGGCTCGAAGCCGTCCGGGACCCCGCCAAGCGGTTGGCGCTGGCCAATGAACTGCTCACCAGGATCACCGATGACAGCCAACTCGTGCTCGAACCCGTGGAGGAGCTCCAAGCCCTCCGCCAGCCGCCGGCGCCCGGTGTGATCTCACGCTACGTTGAGCGCCCGCGGACCCCGCTCAACGACGCGGCGCTGCTCACGAACGCGCACGGCGAGCCTTCCCTGGCCGCCGAGCTGCGCGCCGAGCTTGACTCCGCTGACTCCGTGGACCTGCTCTGCGCCTTCGTGATGTGGCATGGGCTTCGTCTGCTGGAGAAACCGCTCCAGACCATGCGCGAGGCGGGCGTTCCACTCCGCGTGATCACGACGACCTACATCGGTGGCACGGAGCGCCGCGCGCTTGACCGGTTGGTCAACGAGTTCGGCGCCGAGGTCAAGGTCCAGTACGACGCCGCGCGGACCCGGCTCCACGCCAAGGCATGGATCTTCCACCGCCACACCGGCTACGACACCGCCTACGTCGGCTCGTCGAACCTGACGACGAGCGCCATGCTCGAAGGCGTTGAGTGGAACGTGCGGCTCAGCAATGCTGCGACCCCGACGCTGATGCAGAAATTCCGCGCCACCTTCGAATCGTACTGGAACTCCATAGAGTTCGAGTCCTACGACCCGGCACGAGACGCTGAGCGCCTGGACGCCGCCCTGGCCCAGGCCCGCGGCGGTCGCCGAGGCGACCGCATCACCATCTCACTGTCGGGCCTCGAGGTACGTCCGTTCCCGTATCAGCAGGAGATGCTCGACATGCTCGAGGTGGAACGCGTCGTCCACGACCGCCATCGGAACCTGGTCGTCGCGGCCACTGGCACAGGGAAGACAGTCATCGCGGCGCTCGACTACCGGCGACTTGCCGAGCAGGCGGGCGGACGCCGGCCGTCATTGTTGTTCGTGGCGCACCGCAAGGAGATCCTCGACCAGTCTCTGCGGACGTATCGGGAAGTCCTGGGCGATGCGAACTTCGGCGAGTCGTACGTCGGGGGTGTCCGCCCAGAGCGCTGGCAGCATGTCTTCGCCAGCGTGCAGTCCTTGACGTCGTACGGCGTGACCGACATCGCGCCGGATGCCTTCGACATCGTGGTCATCGACGAGTTCCACCACGCGGAGGCGCGCACCTACCGCCGGATCCTCGACCGCCTGCAACCGCGCGAACTCCTGGGACTCACTGCGACACCGGAGCGCGCCGACGGGGTGGACGTCCGCGCCTTCTTCGACGGACGCACCGCCGCGGAGCTCCGCCTCTGGGACGCCCTCGGCGCCGATCTGCTCTGCCCCTTCCACTACTTCGCCGTCGCCGATGGCACCGACCTCCGCTCGATCACATGGTCCCGCGGCCGCTACGACGAAGCCGAGCTCGACAACGTCTACACTGGGAACGACGCCCGATCGCGCATCGTGCTCACACAGCTGAGGGACAAGATCTCCGACGTCGGCAGGATGCGAGCCCTCGGCTTCTGCGTGAGCGTCGCCCACGCCGAGTACATGACCCGGGTCTTCAGCGAGGCCGGTATCGCCGCACGAACGATCACTGGCCGGACGCCGCACCACGAACGCGCGCAGGCGCTTCGGGACCTCCGCCACGCCCAGGTGAACGTGCTCTTCACGGTCGATGTCTTCAACGAGGGGCTGGACGTGCCGGACGTCGACACCCTGCTCATGCTGCGGCCCACGGAGAGCGCGACGATCTTCATGCAGCAGCTCGGACGCGGGCTGCGCCGTACGAACCAGAAGGCCGTGCTCACGGTCCTTGACTTCGTCGGCCTCCATCGCGCTGAGTTCCAGTTCGCGAGTCGCTATCGGGCCTTGACCGGCATCCACGGCAAGCACCTCGAGGAGCAGGTCGAGAAGGGCTTTCCCTTCCTGCCTTCGGGTTGCCAGATCGTCATGGACAGGCAGGCACAGCAATCCATCCTGGAGAACCTCCGCAGCCAGATCAGCACCCGCTGGGCCAAGATCGTCGCGCAGCTCCGACAGACTCCACACGAGGAACTCGGCACCTTCCTCCAGGACAGCGGTCTCGAGCTCAGCGACATCTTGCGACGTGGCAGCCACTCCTGGACCCAGCTCCGCAGGGATGCGGACCTACCCACCGAGCACGGCTCAGTGCTGGAGGAGAAGCTCCTGAAGCGCGTCCGTGCCTTCGCCCACGTCGACGATGACTTGCGGGCGTCCTACTACCCCCGACTCCTCAGTGATGAGGCTCCGCCCTACGAGGCGCTGTCACCGTTGGAGCAGAAGTTCGCGCGCATGCTCTACTACTCGCTGTGGAGTGACGGCGGTGGGCATGAGTCGTACGACGCCGGGCTCACCGCTCTGCGTGCGGAGCGGGCGACTCGAGCCGAGATTCGTTCGGTGATCGACCTGTCCTTCGATGCCGCCCGGCACGTGACCACCCCGATGCTCGGCGACCTCGCTGGCGTCCCGCTGCGCATTCACGCGCGCTACCAACGCGAAGAGATCCTGGCGGCACTCGACTTCCCCCGGAAGCCCAACAGCTTCCGCGAGGGCGTGTGGTACTCCCCCGAGCACAACGTCGACGCCTTCTTCATCACGCTGAAGAAGTCCGAGGCCGACTACTCCCCCACAACGATGTATGCCGACTACCCGATCAGCCCCGAGCTCTTCCACTGGGAGTCACAGTCCACCACATCCGTCCAGTCACCCACCGGGCAGCGCTACCTCAACGGCAGCAGCACAGTGTTGCTCTTCGTGCGGCATGAGCAGAAGGACGACTTCGGCACCTCCCCCTACCTCTTCCTGGGTCCCGCCAGGTATGTCGAGCACACCGGAGACCGACCGATCGCCATCACTTGGAGACTGCGGACGCCGATGCCGACCGACTTCTTCAACGTCACTTCGGCGATCGCCCCGTGAACCGGGAGGCGGCGAACGCGGCGTCCCAGTGGTGCACCGCCGCCTCCTGCACCCGGCTCAGCCTTCCCACCAGATCCTGGCGGTGAAGCCACCCGCGGGATGCTCGTCCGTAGCCTGCTTGGGCCAGGAACGAGGGCGATTTGTCCGTTCCGGAGACGTGGACGACCTACAGGCATGAAGATCTGACCCATGCGTACCCGAGTCATTGGCTCCGTCGCGGCGCTGGCGCTGGCGGCCCCGATCTCCCTCGCGATCGACGCCGGTTCCGCGGATGCCGCCAGCCTTCACTACCGCAACTGCACGGCGTTGAGCCACAGGTACCACCATGGTGTGGCGAAGAGCCGCAAGGCGGCGCTCAAGCAGGTCAGGGCTGGCTACCACATCCCGGCCTACGGATCCCGGGCCCGGAAGGTCTACTGGGCGAACTACAAGAGCCTCGACCGAGACAGGGATGGCACTGCCTGCGAGCGCTGAGATCGGCGGGCTGTGATGGCGGGGGAATCCGCGCGCGAGGTCGCGCGCAAGCGCCGGGAGAAGGCTGAGCGACTCACTCGCCTGGCTGATGCTTTCGAACGTGGTGCGGCCGGTGAGGAGGAGACGGCACGGTGTCTCAAGGGCCTGCCACGCGGATGGCGCGTGATCAATGACGTCCGGTGGCCCGGGCGTCGGTACGCGAACATCGATCATGTCGTGGTGGGCCCGACAGGCGTCTACGTCATCGACAGCAAGCTGTGGTCAGGGACCATCACAGTGATCAACGGCGTCCTGCGACAGAACGGCTACAAGCGGGAGACGGCCGTCGCAGGGGTCGCCGACGCAGCCATCGCCGTGGCGCAGCTCGTGCCCGGCATGAACCCTTATCTCGTCAAGCCGGTGTTGTGCTTCGTACGCGAGCAGGAATTCGGCGATTCGATTCGCGATGTCTTGGTCTGTTCGACCAGCAACCTCGTCTCCACCCTGACATCGCAAGAACTCGTCCTCGACGACACGGCGATCAACAATGTCCACGGCTGGCTGGCTCACTCACTCAAGAGCGCCTCACCGATGCAGGCGGAGGACTGGCCTCCCCCTCCACCACGTACTCCCCCGCGGAGTCCCTCGCGGACCAGGGCACCGAAACGTCCTCGCGCTCATCAGGGCAAGGCAGGCGCCCCGATCCTGAAGTCCTGCTTGGTCGGGCTCTTGAGCCTCGTCCTATTGCTCGTGGGCGTCGGCCTCGTGGTCAACTTCCTAGGCTCCCTCGGTGGCGCCGTCGAAAGACCGGTCACGGCGCCCCCACCAGAGTCGTCCGAGAGCGCGTCGACCTCGCCCTTGGGCACAGCCACACGGTTCGCGCACGCGACAGGCAGACCGCCGCTGCGAGTCGTGGTGGACCGCGCGGGAACCACCCGATCCACTCAAGGTCTGCGGCCCATCCTCTCCGATTACAGACTGTTCGCGGTACGTCTCCGGATCAAGGACATCGGTGGGCGCAGGTGGGTCTCGCAACCGGGAACGATCGCCACCGTCTCGGATTCCTTGGGCGTGCCGCACCGCGCGACGAGCCGCTATCGCGAGGTGAAGGCCGGACAGGCATTCCCGGACGTCATTCGGCTGAAGCCTGGACGCTCGATGCGTCGCGTGTTTGTCTTCGAGGTGCCGGTGGACGAAGCAATCACCTCCTTTGCGCTGACCGTCGGACCCGGTAAGCCTGAGACGGCAACCTGGGTGATCGACCACCAGTAGCTTCGACTGTTGACACGACGGGATCGCCATCCCCTCCTCTCGAGCCCCATGCCACCGTCTGGTTCGGTAGGTTGCGTCGGTGAGTCGGCAGCTGTGGGATGACGAGGCGGCAGGTTTCGATGACGAGCCGGACCATGGGCTCGCCGATCCCGACACTCGGGCGGCGTGGCGGGAGCTGTTGCTCGAGGTGCTGCCGGCCGCGCCCGCACGGGTGGTCGACCTGGGCTGCGGCACCGGCACGTTGGTGCGGTTGCTGACCGAGGAGGGTTATCGCGTCGATGGCCTGGACTTCTCCGCGGAGATGGTCCGGCGTGCCCGGGTGAAGGTCCCCGAAGCACCGTTCGTCGTCGCCGATGCGGCGGCCCCTGCGCTGCGGCCGCACGCTTATGACGTGGTGTTGAGCCGGCACGTGCTGTGGGCGATGCCTGACCCAGCCGAGGCGTTCTCGCGCTGGGTGCAGCTGCTCGCTCCTGGCGGCGTCGTGGTGCTCATCGAGGGCAGCTGGGAGACCGGTGCGGGCCTGAGCGCGCGCGAGTGCGAGCAGGTCGTGCGCACCGTGCGCCATGAGGTACAGGTGCGTTCCCTCGCCGAGCGCGTCTACTGGGGCAAGGACATCGCGGACGAGCGGTACCTGCTCCTCAGCCGTCGCTGAGGCAGCGCACCCCCGCTCCCGAAGTCTGCTGACCAGGGCGGGAGCGGTCAGGAGAGGTGGCGGGTGAATAACGCGACGCCGGCCCCCTCCTCGTGCCGGGGCACGCCGGTGTGTCCGCCCATGTTGGCATGCAGCGCCTTCTCCTGCGATCCGAAGGCGTCGAACATCTCCAACGCCAGCTGCCGGTCGTTGCCCTCGTCGTCCCATTGCAGCAGGACCAGCAGCGGAATGGTCACCTGCCGGGCCTCCTCGAAGCTCCGGCGGGGCACGAAGCTGCCGGCGAACAGTACGGCGGCAGCGATGCGCGGCTCGACCACCGCCAGCCGGGTGGCGATGGAGATCAGACCTCCCGCGAACCCGACCGGGCCGCGGACCTCGGGCAGCGCAAGGAGAGCATCCAAGGTGGACTGCCATTCCGGCACCGCCTGATCCATCAGCGGGAGGGTCAGCCGGTCGACGATCCGGCCGGAGACCGGCTCGCCGGCCTTCATTGCCTGGCGCAAGTCGGCCCGGGCCTGCTCCACGGCGGCGATGCGGGGCCGGTCACCGCTGCCCGGCAGCTCGATGGTGGCCGACGCGAACCCCGCTGCGGTGAAGGTCCGGGCCCGTGCCAGCAGCCGGGGATACATCTGGGGCACGCCGCCGGGGTGGCCCAGCAGGATCAGCGGCGACGGTGGGGACGCGGATCCGGGCGTCCACAGCACGCCGGGAATCTCGCCAAGGGTGAAGTCGCGTTCGACGACGCCGTCGTCGAGTCGCCGTGGGGGTGTGAGGTGCATGGTCGTGCCTTTCGGAGTGCTGCTGAGCGGCGCTCCCGGACGACCTATCGCCCGACCACGACCCCGGTGAGGAGCACCCATGTCGTTACGGTCATCGGGTACCACCTCCTCGTCCTGTCGCGGCCTCGCGAAAGCTACCAGTGCGCTGCGCTCGCAAGCCAGTGAATATGCCTCTATCGTCGGCGCTCGCGCAGAGAATGCGACCCATGGCCTACGACCATGAACTTGCCGCCCGGATCCGTGAGCTCGTCGCTGGTGAGGAGGGCCTCACCGAGCGGCGGATGTTCGGCGGCCTGGCATTCCTCGCCAACGGCAACATGGCAGTGGCAGCCAGCGGCCAGGGAGGGTTGCTTGTTCGCGTTGACGCCCGCGATGGCGACAGGTGGATGGAGGCCGGGGTGGCACCAATGGTCATGCGCGGTAAGGAGATGCCCGGCTGGCTCCGAGTTACCGGCGGCCTCACTGATGCCGGGCTTGAGCAGTGGGTGTCACGCGGCGTCGCCTACGCTCGCACGCTGCCGCCCAAGGTGACCTGACCTCCTGCGGAAAGGCCCTGACCGTGAGGCCGTCCAGTCAGGGACTCGCCTGGTCGTCCAACGAGCCGACGTCGGCGATCTCCCACGCCTCCGCGATTTTCCCGCCCTCGATGTGGCAGATCACCGCCTGATCCATGCGGAAGGAGCGGCCCGCAGCCGACACGCCGCCGAAGTCGTGAAGCAGGGTGCCGGTGACGATCACACGGGCCATTTCCACGTTCCCCTCGGCGACGACCTCCTGCACCTCGTGGCGAAGGTCGGGCATGGCTGCCACGGCGTCGCGCCACACCTGCTTCTCCGATTGGAGGTCTCCGGTGGAAAGCCCTCGGGGCGCGTGGACCACGACATCACCATGCAAGAGGTCATCGAATACCTCGAGGTCTCCGGAGTCACCGGCGGCCAGCCATCGGGCAACGACAGACTCGGACTGCTTCATGCCTGATTGTGTCTCCGTGTGGTGACCGCGGCCAGGAAGCCTGGCCGCTTCGACTTTCCCTCAAGGCGCTGCGGGCGACACCGAAGTCGCTTCGTCGCGGTGGCGCCGTCCGAGGTGACCGACGCCGGGTCAGCGAAAGAAGGTGAACCAGTGGCGGCCCGGCGCCAGAGGGCGCGGCCTGGTGACGAGTCGATGGACGCCCACGGACCAGTACTTCTCCTCCGGCGCGATGAACGCGACCTCCTCGAAGCCCGCGTTGGCGAACCAGCCGCGGATGGTGGGCGTGAGATCCGGGTCGCGGCGGTGACGAGTCCACACCACCTCCGCTCCGGGAGCGCAGAGCTCGGGCGCCACGTCGATGGTCGCTCGTACGTCGGCATCGCTGATGTTGCCGAAGACGCCGCAGAGCAGCACCAGGTCCGCCGGCACCGACCCGGCGTAGACATCGCTCCGCGCGGCGTCCGCCTGCAGGACCTCGACCTGCGCGGAAAGCCCCTCGGCGGCCTTGCGAGCGCGGGCAGCCAGTTCGCGGTCGTACTCCACCAGGAGGGCGCTGACCCG
>DATDNR010000066.1:0-92980 GCA_036518175.1 Marmoricola sp. | reverse complement strand
GCGCCACTCCTCGAAGCGGTCGGCCCACCAGCGCAGGTCGGCGTCGCTGTAGGACCCGGCGTACATCTGCTCGCTGTCGGGCCCGTGGAAGCGGACGTAGACGAAGGGGGCGGTCGCGCGCAGCACGCACGGCAGCTTCGGGCCGCTCATCACCACGTACGCCGCCCGGTGCCGCTCGAGGATCTCCATCACCTCCTCGACGTGCCAGGTCGGGTGCCGGAACTCGACCGCGACCCGCATCCAGTCGGGCAGCAGCGACAGGAAGCCGTCGAGGCGCTCGTCGTCGCGCTCGTGGGCGGGATGGAGCTGGAACAGCAGCACTCCCCGGCGGTCGCGCAACGCGTGCCAGGACTTGGTCAGCCGGTCGATCCACGGGCCGGGGTCCTTCAGGCGGCGGGCGTGGGTCAGGCCGCGCGGGGCCTTGACCGACATCACGAAGCCGGGGGGCAGGTCGCGGTTCCAGCCCTCGAAGGTCTGCTCACGCGGCCAGCGGTAGAAGCTCGCGTTGAGCTCGACGGTGTCGAAGTGCTCGACATAGACCTGCCGACGCTTCGCGGTGGGCAGCCCGGGAGGGTAGAGCACGCCCTGCCAGTGGTCGTAGCTCCAGCCCGAGGTGCCGATGTGCAGGCGGGTCATCGGGGCCAGCCTAGGCCGTGCGCCACCGGTCGGCGCTGCGATGATGGCGCGGTGCGACTGCGCATCGACCTCGCCTACGACGGCGCCGGCTTCCACGGCTGGGCGCGGCAGCAGGGGCTGCGCACCGTGCAGGGCGAGCTCGAGTCGGCGCTGGCCACGATCCTGCGGGTCCCGGCGGTGGCCGTCACCTGCGCCGGCCGCACCGACGCCGGTGTGCATGCCCGCGGGCAGGTCGTGCACGTGGACGTGGCCGGCCCGGCCGACCGGTTGCTCCGGCGGCTCAACGGGGTGCTTCCCGCGGACGTGCGGGTACGCCGGGTCAGCGAGGCGCCGGCCGGCTTCGACGCGAGGTTCTCGGCGGTCTGGCGCCGCTACGCCTACCGGGTCGCCGACCGCCCGGAGTCGCTCGACCCGCTGCGACGCGGGCACGTGCTGGCCTGGCCCCGGCCCCTCGACCTCGACGCGATGAACCACGCCGCCGGCCGGCTGCTCGGTGAGCACGACTTCGCGGCGTTCTGCAAGCGCCGGGAGGGTGCGACGACGGTCCGCAGGCTGGTCGAGCTGTCCTGGGCGCGCGAGGAGTCCGGGGTGCTGGTGGCCACCGTGGTCGCGGACGCGTTCTGCCACAACATGGTGCGCTCCCTGGTGGGCTGCATGATCGCGGTCGGGGAGGGGCGTCGTACGCCTGCGTGGGCCGCCGAGGTGCTGGCCCGCGGCGAGCGTGACCCCGCCGTCACCGTGGTCCAGGCCCACGGTCTGACGCTGGAGGAGGTCGGCTACCCGCCCGAGGAGGAGCTGGCCGTCCAGGCGACCCGCGCGCGGGTGGTCCGCACCCTCTAGGTTGGGGCACATGACCTTCGACGCCGCGGCCGACCGTTACGACACCATGGAGTATCGCTTCTGCGGGCGCTCGGGGCTGAAGCTGCCCGCCATCTCGCTGGGGCTGTGGCAGAACTTCGGCACCGACCGCCCCGAGGAGACCCAGCGGGCGATCCTGCGTCGCGCGTTCGACCGCGGGGTCACCCACTTCGACCTGGCCAACAACTACGGCCCGCCGTACGGCCGCGCGGAGGAGAACTTCGGCCGCTACCTCGCCGAGGACTTCGCGGCCCACCGCGACGAGCTGGTGATCTCCACGAAGGCCGGCTACGACATGTGGCCGGGGCCCTACGGGCAGGGTGGCGGCTCGCGCAAGTACGTGCTCGCGTCGCTGGACCAGTCGCTGCGCCGGATGGGGCTGGACTACGTCGACATCTTCTACAGCCACCGCTTCGACCCGGAGACCCCGGTGGAGGAGACCATGGCGGCGCTGGACCAGGCGGTCCGCTCCGGGAAGGCGCTGTACGCCGGGATCTCGTCGTACTCTCCCGGCCGCACGGCCGAGGCCGCCCGGATCGCCCGTGACCTCGGCACCCCGCTGCTGATCCACCAGCCGTCCTACTCGATGCTGAACCGCTGGATCGAGGGCGGCCTGCTCGACGAGCTGGAGCGCCAGGGGATGGGCTGCATCGTCTTCACCGCGCTCGCCCAGGGGCTGCTCACCGACCGCTACCTCGACGGGGTGCCGGAGGACTCGCGCGCGGCCCGGGACGACAGCACCATCGCCGGCCTCGACGCCGCGGTGCTCGACCGGGTGCGCGCGCTGAACAAGATCGCCGAGGACCGCGGGCAGAAGCTCGCCCAGCTGGCGCTGCAGTGGGCGATCCGCGACCCGCGGGTCACCTCCGCGGTGATCGGTGCCTCGTCGGTCGAGCAGCTCGACGACAACCTCGATGCGCTCGCGGGCCCGCCGCTGACCGACGAGGAGCTGGCCCGCATCGACGAGCACGCCGTCGAGTCGGGGGTCAACCTCTGGGCCGAGTCCGCCGAGGACTGAGGTGTCCGAGGACCCCGCAGACCCCGGGGGCCACGCCGGAGAGCGGCCGGCGGCACCGGCCGAGCACTACTTCTCCGCCGACCCGCAGGCGCCCTTCCAGCGGATCCCGGTGACCACCAACGTCTGGGGCCACTGGCTGGAGCTCACCACCGGTTCGGGGGTCTTCGCGCAGGGCCGGCTCGACGTCGGCACCGGCGTGCTGCTCCGCGAGGCCCCGCCGCCGGAGGGCGCCGGCTCGGTGCTCGACCTCGGCTGCGGCTACGGCGTGATCGGGCTCGCGGTCGCCGTGGCCGTGCCGCGCTGCCGGGTGACCGCCGTCGACGTCAACCGGCGCGCCCTGGTGCTGGCCAACGAGAACGCCCAGCGGCTCGGGGTCGCCGACCGGTTCACCGCCTGCCTGCCGGAGCAGGTGCCCGCGGACGCGACGTACGACGAGATCTGGTCCAACCCGCCGATCCGGATCGGCAAGCAGGCCCTGCACGAGCTGCTGCTGCGCTGGCTGCCGCGGCTGGTGCCCGGCGGCACGGCCACGCTCGTGGTCGGCAAGAATCTCGGCGCGGACTCGCTGGCGCGCTGGCTCACCGACGCCGGCTACCCGACCGTCCGGCTGGCCAGCGCCAAGGGCTTCCGGGTGCTGCAGTCGCGGCGGGGATGACCGCGGGCATGAGACCGGGCTGACGAGGGCACGATCGCGCTGGGCACGAAGGCCCCCGTCAAGGGGCCGAAGGACACAACTTCCCGGGTCGACAAAGGGGCATGATCGGGCCATGAAGTACGTCTACGACTTCTCCGAGGGCAGCAAGGACCAGAAGGACCTCCTGGGCGGCAAGGGGGCGAACCTCGCGGAGATGGCCAACCTGGGCCTGCCGGTGCCGCCGGGCTTCACCATCAGCACCGACGCCTGTCGGGCGTTCCTGTCCGAGGGCCGGGAGCCGGAGTCGCTCGCCGACGAGGTCAGCACCCATTTGCGCTCCCTCGAGGAGGCGATGGGCAAGGAGCTCGGCCAGGCCGACGACCCCCTGCTGGTCTCGGTGCGCTCGGGGGCGAAGTTCTCGATGCCCGGGATGATGGACACCGTGCTCAACGTCGGGCTCACCGACGACTCCGTGCACGGGCTGGCCGCGGCTGCCGACGACGAGCGGTTCGCCTGGGACTCCTACCGCCGGCTGATCCAGATGTTCGGCACCACGGTGCTCGGGGTCGAGCACGACGTGTTCGCCGACGCGCTGGAGAAGCTGAAGACCGAGCGCGGCGTGGAGACCGATCCCGAGCTCGGTGCCGAGGACCTGCAGCAGCTGGTCTCGACATACAAGCAGCTCGTCGAGGACCACGCGGGCCGCTCCTTCCCCCAGGAGCCGCGCGAGCAGCTCGACCTGGCCATCCGCGCGGTGTTCGACTCCTGGAACACCGACCGGGCGAAGGTCTACCGCCGCCAGGAGCACATCCCCGACGACCTCGGCACCGCGGTCAACGTGGTGGCGATGGTCTTCGGCAACATCGGGGACAGCTCCGGCACCGGTGTCGCCTTCACCCGCGACCCGTCGACCGGCAAGCAGGGCGTGTACGGCGACTACCTCCCCAATGCCCAGGGCGAGGACGTGGTCGCCGGCATCCGCAACACCCTGTCGCTGGCCGAGCTGGAGGAGCGCGACAAGCAGTCCTACGACGAGCTCATCGCGATCATGGACAAGCTCGAGAAGCACTACCACGACATGTGCGACATCGAGTTCACCATCGAGCGCGGCAAGCTGTGGATGCTGCAGACCCGGGTCGGCAAGCGCACCGCCGAGGCCGCCTTCCGGATCGCGCACGACATGCGCGAAGAGGGCCTGATCGACGACGCCGAGGCGCTGCGGCGGGTCACCGGTGCACAGCTGGCCCAGCTGATGTTCCCGCGCTTCGACGCCGAGGCCGACAGGGAGCTGATCGCCAGGGGCATGGGCGCCTCGCCGGGGGCCGCCGTGGGCAAGGCGGTCTTCGACTCGGCGACCGCCGTGGAGTGGTGCGAGCGGGGGGAGGACGTCATCCTCGTGCGCAAGGAGACCAATCCCGACGATCTGGAGGGGATGGTCTGCTCGCGCGGCATCCTCACCAGCCGGGGCGGCAAGACCTCGCACGCGGCGGTGGTGGCCCGCGGCATGGGGCGCACCTGCGTGTGCGGGGCCGAGGAGCTCGACGTCGACCCCGAGGGCCGGCGCTTCGCGGTGCACGATGGCGCACAGGTCTCCGAGGGCGACGTGATCTCCATCGACGGCTCCACGGGCGAGATCTTCCTCGGCGAGGTGCCGGTCGCCGACTCGCCGGTGGTCCGCTGGTTCGAGGGCACCCTGACCGACGACGAGCGCACCGACCTCGTCGAGGCGGTGTCGTGGATGATGACGCGGGCCGACGACGCCAGGCGGCTGGCCGTCCGCGCCAACGCCGACACTCCCGAGGACGCCGCCCGCGCCCGGCGCTTCGGCGCGCAGGGCATCGGGCTGTGCCGCACCGAGCACATGTTCCTCGGCGAACGCAAGCACCTGGTGGAGAACCTGATCCTGGCCGAGTCGCAGGAGGAGCGGGAGGCCGCACTCGCCGAGCTGCTGCCGCTGCAGCGGCAGGACTTCACCGACATCCTCGAGGCCATGGACGGCCTGCCGGTGACGATCCGGCTCATCGACCCGCCGCTGCACGAGTTCCTGCCGGACCTGACCGAGTTGTCGGTGGAGCTGGCGAAGCACGGTGGCGACGAGCGCAGGCAGAAGCTGCTGGAGGCGGTGCAGCGGCTGCACGAGCAGAACCCGATGCTGGGCCTGCGCGGCGTGCGCCTGGGCATCGTCATCCCCGGCCTGTTCACCATGCAGGCCAGGGCGATCCTCGAGGCCACGGCGGAGCGCAGGGACGCGGGCGGTGACCCGCGGCCGGAGATCATGATCCCGCTGGTGGCCAGCGTGACCGAGCTCGACCTGGTGAAGAAGGACATCCTCGCGGTGGCCGAGCAGGTGCGCGGCGAGCGCGGCGTCGACCTCGACTTCAAGGTCGGCACGATGATCGAGGTGCCGCGGGCAGCGGTCACCGCCGAGCGGATCGCGGCGTCGGCGGAGTTCTTCTCCTTCGGCACCAACGACCTGACCCAGATGACCTGGGGCTTCTCCCGCGACGACGTGGAGGCCGCGTTCTTCGGCCGCTACCTGGAGCAGGGCATCTTCGGCGTCTCGCCGTTCGAGTCACTCGACACCGAGGGCGTCGGCTCGCTGGTGCGGACCGCGGTCGAGAAGGGTCGCGCGGCCCGCCCGGACCTGCACCTGGGCGTGTGCGGCGAGCACGGCGGCGACCCCGACTCGATCCACTTCTTCGACGAGGTGGGCCTCGACTACGTCTCCTGCTCACCCTTCCGGGTGCCGGTCGCCCGGCTGGAGGCTGCGCGGGCTGCGGCGAGCGGCCCCTCCGACACCGCGTGAGCACCGCGCGGCTGCGGGAGCTGGTCGCCCGCTGGCTGTCCCTGCTCGACGAGCACCAGCGGGCGGTGGCGTCGTACGGCTTCGAGGAGCCGGAGCGGTTCCGGTGGCAGTACACCCCCGGACCGCGCGGCGGGCTCTTCCTTGCGGCGATGTCGACCGCCCAGGCCGACGCCGCCCTCGCGGTGCTCGAGGCGGCGCTGTCGGCCGACGCCCACGCGAAGGCGCGCGGGATCATGGCGCTGGAGAGCGTGCTCCGCACGATCGAGCAGGCCCAGGGCCGGCCGGGCTGGCAGCGCCGGGACCCGGCGCACTACTGGTGCGCGGCCTTCGGTGACCCCGCGGCGGAGGCCTTCGCCTGGCGGGTCGGCGGGCACCACGTCTGCGTGCACCTCACCGTGGTGGGGGAGACGGTCAGCACGCTGCCGCTGTTCCTGGGAGCGAATCCGGCCACCGCGCCCGACGGGGGCAGGGTGCTGGGCGCCGAGGAGGACGCCGGCTACGCCCTGCTCGACGCCCTCGGGGCCGACCAGCGTGCCGCCGCGGTGGTCTCGGACGAGCCGCCGCCGGACATCCTCACCGGCAACGCGGTGCGTGCGGAGATCGCGGCGGTCCCCACCGGCATCGGGTACGCCGACCTCACGCCCGACCAGCGCGACCTGCTGGAGCGCCTCGTCGGCCTCTACACCGGGCGCCCTGCCGACGTCGTACCGGCGGAGCTGGGCGCGGCGTCGTTCGCCTGGCTGGGCTCGGTCCGGCCGGGGGAGGGGCACTACTACGCCGTCCGGGCGGGCAGCCTGCTCATCGAGCTGGACAACACCCAGACCGGTGCCAACCACGTGCACACCGTCGTGCGGGACGCGCGCCGCGACTGGGGCGAGGACCTGCTCGCCGGGCACTACCGCGCGAGCCACCGGTAAACCGGTCGCGCCTGCCCGCGCACGCGGGGAGAATCGGGCCCCATGGGCCACGTCGACGTCGCAGGGGTGCGCTTCGAGCTGCCCGACGGCCGGGTGCTGCTCGACGACGTCTCCTTCCGGGTCGGTGACGGCGCCAAGGTCGCCCTGGTCGGCGCCAACGGCGCGGGCAAGACCACGCTGCTGCGCATCGTCACCGGCGAGCTGGTGCCGCACGCCGGCGTGGTGACCCGCTCGGGCGGCCTGGGTGTGATGCGCCAGATGGTCGGCCGCGGCTCGACCAGCGTGCGCGAGCTGCTGCTCTCGGTGGCGCCCCCGCGCGTGCGCGCCGCCGCGGCGGAGGTCGACCGGCTCGAGCTGGCGCTGATGGAGGCCGATGACGAGCCGACGCAGATGGCCTACGCGACCGCGCTGGCGGAGTACGCCGATGCCGGCGGCTACGACGTCGAGGTCGTCTGGGACGTGTGCTGCACCGCCGCGCTCGGGGTCGGGTACGAGAAGGCGAAGTACCGCGACCTGGCGACGCTGTCGGGCGGGGAGCAGAAGCGGCTCGTGCTGGAGTACCTGCTGGCCGGCCCCGACGAGGTGCTCCTGCTCGACGAGCCGGACAACTTCCTCGACGTGCCCGGCAAGGTGTGGCTGGAGGAGCGCATCCGCGAGTCGACGAAGACGATCCTCTTCGTCAGCCACGACCGCGAGCTGCTCGCCAACACGGCGACCCGCGTGGTCACCGTCGAGCTCGGCGCCGCCGGCAACTCCGTGTGGACCCACCCGGGCGGCTTCGCGTCGTACCACCAGGCGCGGCGCGACCGCTTCGCCCGCTTCGAGGAGCTCACCCGGCGCTGGGAGGAGGAGCACGCCAAGCTGCGCGCCCAGATGCTGATGTACAAGACCAAGGCCGCTTACAACTCCGACATGGCCTCGCGCTACCGGGCCGCCCAGACCCGGTTGCGCAAGTTCGAGGAGGCCGGGCCGCCCACGCAGCAGCCGCGCGAGCAGCAGGTGACCATGCGGCTGCGTGGCGGGCGCACCGGCAAGCGTGCGGTGATCTGCGAGGACCTCGAGCTGACCGGGCTGATGAAGCCGTTCGACCTCGAGGTCTGGTACGGCGAGCGGGTGGCGGTGCTCGGGTCCAACGGCTCGGGGAAGTCGCACTTCCTGCGCCTGCTGGCCGCCGGTGGCACCGACCCGGACGTGGAGCACCGGCCGGTGTCCGGCGTACCGATCGAGCCGGTGCGGCACACCGGACGCGCCCGGCTCGGCGCGCGGGTCCGGCCGGGCTGGTTCGTGCAGACCCACACCCACCCCGAGCTGCGCGGTCGCACCCTGCTGGAGATCCTGCACCGGGGGGACGAGCACCGCGAGGGCATGCCCCGCGAGCCTGCCTCCCGGGCGCTGGACCGCTACGAGCTGGCACACGCCGCGGAGCAGGGCTTCGAGTCGCTGTCGGGTGGGCAGCAGGCACGCTTCCAGATCCTGCTGCTCGAGCTCTCCGGAGCGACGCTGCTGCTGCTCGACGAGCCGACGGACAACCTCGACGTGGAGTCCGCCGAGGCGCTGGAGGAGGGGCTGAACGCCTTCGAGGGCACGGTGATCGCGGTGACCCACGACCGCTGGTTCGCCCGGGAGTTCGACCGGTTCCTGGTCTACGGGGCCGACGGCTCGGTCTACGAGTCCGCTGAGCCGGTCTGGGACGAGGGACGGGTCGAGCGGGCGCGCTGAGGGTCGCGGGGACCGGCGCCGGCATCCCCGGCCGGCTCGGCGCGCTCGGGGATCACGTGCACGCTCCACCGGGCGAGCTTGCGCGCCGCCTCCGGCACTCCCCAGCGCAGGGTCGGCGGCTCGTCGATGAGACCCAGCATGTAGAGGTCGTGCGCCACGAGCACGGCCTCCAGCAGGGTGAACACCGGGTTGAACGGGCCGGCGACGTCGGCTGCCATCCGGGGGGCGGCCTCGAACCGCTCGCTCACCCGACGCGCCAGGGCCTCGAGCTCCGTGCGGACGACGCGGCGGCTCAGCGGATGCGCCGAGGGGTGCTCGCCGGCGCCGAGGTGCGCCCTTCGTCGGATCGGACTGGTGGGTCCTGACTGCTCGGCATGCTCCCTCGGGTGAGGCACGGCGCTCGGTTCCTCCCTCTTCGACGCACGACACAACGACGCCCCCGGGTCATGGGCTGCACCAGCAGGTGTCGAGCCGCAGCGCTGAGAACGTACAGAGGCCGAGCAGCGGATGTCATCGCCATCTAGACCGATGATTGTGATGGCTCAAACCGCGCACCGGAACGAACATCGCGCCCGACGGACCACGTAGGATGCGGAATCTGCACTCGAAGGGGGGTCTGCGGTGCTCATGACGGTCCGGGTCGCCGCGGCAGCGATCGCGGCGTCGACCTCGCTGGCGGGCATGATGGCGCCCCTCGCGCGGGTCGAGCAGCCGGCCAGGACGCTGGACGCCGTACGCACCGCCACGCAGCTCGCCACGCACATGAGCCTCCGGCAGCGGGTCGGCCAGCTCTTCATGGTGGGCACGCCGGCCACCTCGGCCAGCCCGCAGGTGCTGCGCCAGATCAGCCGGCTGCACATCGGCAACGTGATGCTGACCGGCCGCAGCTATGCCGGCGTGAAGCGGACGGCACGGGTCACCGCGGCCCTCGAGCACCGGGTCACCCGCAGGTCCACCGCCGGCGTGCGGCTCTTCGTCGCCACCGACCAGGAGGGCGGGTTCGTGCAGGTGCTGCACGGCCCCGGCTTCTCCCGGATGCCGACCGGCCTCGCCCAGGGCAGGCTGACACCGAAGGCCCTGCGCGCCGACGCGAGGACCTGGGGGCGGCAGCTCCACCGCGCGGGGCTCAACCTCGACCTGGCGCCGGTGGTGGACACCGTCCCCGGTCGGGCGGCCGCGGCGGCCAATCCGCCGATCGGCCACTGGGAGCGCGAGTTCGGCTACACCACCAGGGTGGTCGGCCGGCACGGGGCCGCCTTCGTGCGGGGGATGGCCGCCGGAGGGGTGGCCACGACCGCCAAGCACTTCCCCGGCCTCGGCCGCGTGCACGCCAACACCGACACCGCCGCCGGTGTCACCGACACCGTGACCCGCCGCCACGACCGCTACCTCCAGCCGTTCGCCGAGGCCATCCGCGCCGGAGCGTTCGTGATGGTGTCGACTGCGTACTACAGGCACCTCGACCCGAAGCGGCCCGCCGCCTTCTCCCCGTTCGTCATCCGCACCATGCTCCGCGGCGACCTGCGCTTCACCGGTGTGGTGATCTCCGACGATCTCGGCGATGCTCGCCAGGTCAGCCGCTGGTCGCCGGGGGCGCGGGCGGTGAAGTTCGTCCGGGCCGGCGGCGACATGGTGCTGACGGTGGACCCGCACGTGCTGCCCGCGATGTACCACGCCGTCCTCGCCGAGGCGCGCGCCAGCCGGACGTTCCGCACCCGGGTCGACCACGCGGTGCTGCGCATCCTGCTGGCCAAGCAGCGCCGTCACCTGCTGGGCTGACGGGCACGCGCCCGACGGGCCAGCTGCCGGGCCCGGCGGAGCGGCTCTGGGGTGCGCTGCCGCCCGGTCGTGCGCAGCACCACCTCGACAGCGGTGTCCACGTCGCAGCGCCACCCCGGGTGGACGGCCAGCGGTCGGGTGCCGGCGCGGGTGCGCACCCAGCAGCCCACGACCTCCCCGCCGAGCACGAGCGGAGCCGTCGCCCCCCGCCGGTCGTCGGGCCACTCCCCGCTCGCCTCGAGCGGCCGATGCGTCACGCCGACCGTCGGCAGACCGAGGACCACCCCCAGGTGGCGGGCAAGACCGGCGCGGCGCGGGTGGTCGCGGCCGGTGGCGTCGAGCAGCAGCACGTCGGGAGCGCGGGGCATCGCCCGCACCGTCGCCTCGAGCAGCCGGCCGACCCGCAGCGCCATCAGCCCCGCCCGGTACGGCGCGCCCGCGCTGCCCGTCCTCGACTCCCGGGCGACGACCCGACCGCCGCGCAGCACGACCGCGGCCGCCCAGGCCGGGTCACCGGCCTCGCCGGGACCGCTGGTGCCCCGCGGGAAGCAGACCCAGCAGCCACCGACGGCGGCGTCCGGCGGAGGCGCCCAGACCGGGTCCTCGAGTGCGGCGACCCGCTGCTGCTCGGCGGCAAGCGCCTGCGCGTCGTCCGGCCAGCCGCTCACCTCACCAGTGTGCCCGCCTCGCTAGCCTTGCCCGGTGCTGCACGACTTCGAGCTGGTCATCTTCGACTGCGACGGCATCCTCGTCGACTCCGAGCGCCTCACCGTGGGCGTGGAGGCCGAGCTGCTCACCGCGCTCGGCTGGCCGATGGAGGCCGACGAGGTGGTGCGCCGGTGGATGGGTCGCACCTCGTCCGATCAGCTCGCCGAGGTCGCGGCCCGGCTGGGGGAGGAGGCGGCCGCGGAGTTCGACCGCCGTTCGACGGCCGCGGTGCGCGCCGCCTTCGAGACCGACCTGGCCGCCGTCGAGGGCGTGGTCGAGCTCGTCGACGCCCTTGCCGTGCGCGGGATCCCCACCTGTGTCGCCTCCAGCGGCACTCCGGCGCGGATGGAGCACACCCTCGGGCTGACCGGGCTCTGGGAGCGCTTCGCCGGGCGCATCTTCAGTGCGGTGGAGGTCGCGCACGGCAAGCCCGCCCCCGACCTCTTCCTGCACGCTGCCGACCGGATGGGTGCCTCGCCGGCCCGCTGCGCCGTCGTGGAGGACAGCGTCCCGGGCGTCCGGGCCGGTGTCGCCGCGGGGATGACGGTCTACGGCTACACCGGGGGGCTGACCGACGAGGCGGCCCTGGTCGCCGCCGGCGCCGAGCCGTTCGGGCACATGCGCGAGCTGCTCAGTGGCGGCCGACCAGCCTGATCCGGAGCACCCGCTCACGCTCTCGGGCCTCCTGCTGGTCGCGCAGCCGCCCCTGCAGCAGCTGGGGAAGCGACACGATGCCGATCACCTTCTGCCCGTCCTCACGGTCCACGACGGGCATCGTGTCGATGCCGTGCAACGCCATCTCGCCGGCGACGTGCCGCAGCGTCATGTCGCCGTGGGTGACGATCGGGTCGGTGAGCAGGATCTTCTTCAGCTCCGTGTCCGGGTCCCCGTTGGTCGTCTCGGCGAAGAGGTCGCCCCGCTTGACCACCCCGACCAGCCGGTCCGCGTCGTCGACCACGGGGTAGAGCCGCTGCCGCCAGGCGCTGTAGTCGTCCTCCGGTGAGGCGAGCGCCGCGTTCGCCTGGCCGACGGGGATGTCCTGCTCGAAGACGACCGGATCATCGCTCATCACCTCGCTGACGAAGAGGATCTCGAGCGGGTCGACGTCGTACTCGCGGGAGAGGTGGTAGCCGCGCCGGGCGATCTTCTCGGTCAGCACCGAGCGTTTCAGCACCAGCACCGAGACGCCGTACGCCGTGGTCGCACCGATGATGAGCGGCAGCAGGGCGGCGTACTGGTGGGTGAGCTCCACCGAGAAGATCACGCCGGTGAACGGCGAGCGCATCACCCCACCGAGCACACCGGCGAGCGCGATCAGCGCCCAGAAGCCGGGGCCGACGTGCGGGAAGAGGTAGGTCTCCAGCGCGCCGAGCGCACCGCCGATCATGAACATCGGGGCGAGCACGCCGCCGGAGGTGCCCGACCCGAGCGACAGCGACCAGATCAGCGTCTTGACCACCAGGATGCCCACGACCGTGCCGATCGCGATCGAGCCGGTCAGCTCCGAGCGGATCACGTCGTAGCCGACGCCGAGCGCCTTGGGCTCGAAGAGGCCGCCGATGCCGATGATCAGGCCGCCGATCGCCGGCCACCACATCCAGTGCACCGGCAGCCGGCGGAAGACGTCCTCGGAGGCGTACACCAGCAGGGTCGCGGCGACCGCGAGCAGCGCGGAGATGACGCCGGAGAGCACGCACAGGCCGTAGACCGGCGCGGTGATGTGCAGGTGCGCGGTGTTGAGGAACAGGGCACCGTGGCCCAGCAGCGGGCCGCGCACGATGGTGGCCACGGCGACGGCCGCGGTGACGGGGACCAGGCTGCGCGGCCGCAGCTCGAAGAGCAGCAGCTCGGCGGCGAGCAGGATCGAGGCCAGGGGCGCGTTGAACGTCGCCGCCATGCCGGCGGCCGCGCCGGAGACCAGCAGGGTCTTGCGCTCGTCGGCGGTCAGGTGCAGGAACTGGGCGAAGAGCGAGCCGATCGCTCCGCCGGTCATGATGATCGGTCCCTCGGCGCCGAAGGGGCCGCCGGTGCCGATCGCCACCGCCGAGGAGACCGGCTTGAGCACAGCGACCCGCGGCTCCACCTTGCTGCCGCCCATGAGGATCGCCTCGATCGCCTCGGGCATGCCGTGCCCGCGGATCTTCTCCGAGCCGTACCGCGCCATGACGCCGATGACCAGGCCGCCGACGATGGGCGCACACAGGATCACGAACGGGTTGTGGTGGGCGGCGCCGGGCGCGACCAGCGAGGTGTCGACGCGGTGGTAGAAGACGGCGTTGGTGATCAGCCCGATCAGCTTCAGCAGCAACCAGGCGACGCAGGCCGCCACTGCACCGATCGGGATCGCCAGGCCCGCGATCACGAGCATCCGCGGGGTGGTGGAGAAGTCACCGAGGTGGCGCACGTCGCGCGTGGTCACCGTCGTGGGCATGCGGGCATCGGCCGCGCCGTGGGGAGCGCTGTGCAGCAAGGGCAGTGTCCTTCGGACAGGAGGGGAAGGTCGCAGCACGACATAATACGATGAACCTGTGCCGACCGACAAAGAGTACGAGCGCCTGCTGGACTTCCGCATCCAGCTCCGCCGCTTCGACCAGTGGAGCAGGGCCGCTGCCGAGGAGCAGGGGCTGACCCATGCGCAGCACCAGCTGCTCCTCGCCATCCGCGGTCACCACGGCCCGGACGGCCCCACGATCGGTGACGTCGCCGAGGCGCTGCTGGTCAAGCACCACACCGCGAGTGAGCTGGTCACCCGGGCTGAGGACCTCGGCCTGGTCGACCGGCAGCGCAGCGCCGAGGACAGCCGGCGGGTGCACCTGAGCCTGACCGAGAAGGGCAACGACGCGCTGCAGCGGCTGACCGCCGTGCACCTGGAGGAGCTGCGCCGTCTCGCGCCGCTCCTCGAGGCGCTCTGACAGGGATCGTTCCGGGCTATTGCGGGGCCCTGTGACGCATGTCATGGTCGCCGCATGGCAACGGCTCCCGAGCACGTCTTCCTCAACGACCGCCTGGAGTGGTGGGCGCAGCAGAGGCCGGACGCGGAGGCGATGGGCTACCTCGGTCGGAGCTGGACCTGGCGTGAGTGGCACGAGCGGGTACGCCGTGCCACCGGCGCCCTGCGCGATCTGGGCATCGGACGCGGTGACGTGGTGGCCTTCCTCGACAAGAACCACCCCGCCTGCGTCGAGGTGACGATGGCCTGCTCGGCCCTGGGGGCGGCCAACGCCATCGTCAACTGGCGCCTGGCCCCCGACGAGGTCGACTACACCGTCAACGACAGCGGCGCCCGCGTGCTCTTCGTCGGCAGCGAGCTGGTGCCGCTGGTCGAGAAGGTCCGCGACAGGCTCATATGCGTGGAGCGGGTCGTGGAGGTGACCCCGGACGGGAGCGCGGCCGACGAGTACGAAGCGCTGCTGGAGGCGGCCACTCCTCTCGACCGGGCCCCGGCGGTGGACCCCGACGACGTCTGCCTGGTGATGTACTCCTCGGGCACCACCGGCCGGCCCAAGGGCGTGATGCTCACCCACCGCAACCTGGTCGCCCACACGGTGAACACGGTCTTCCTCGACTGGGACGCCGATGACAAGAACATGGTCGCCATGCCGCTGTTCCATGTCGGCGGGTCGTCGTACGTCCAGCTCGGCATCCACCTCGGCTTCCCCACCGTGATGACCCGGGAGGCCGACGGCCCCTCGCTGGCCGCGGCGATCATGGCGGGGGCGAACCGCACCTTCCTGGTGCCTGCCGTGCTGGCGCAGATCCTGCAGGCCGGGCCCGAGGCCATCGCGCTCTTCGGCAGGCTGAAGTCCTACTGCTACGGCGCGTCGCCGATGCCGCTGCCGCTGCTGCGCGCGGCCATGGCGGCCTGGCCCGACACCGACTTCCTGCAGGTCTACGGGCTCACCGAGGTCGCCGGCGTGGCGACCGTGCTGATGCCCGAGGACCACCGCGACAGCAGCCACCCCGAGCGCTGGACCTCTGCGGGCCGGCCGATCCGCGGGTGCGAGGTGCGGATCGTCGACCCGGGCACGCTCGCCGACGTGCCCAGGGGGGAGCACGGCGAGATCTGGCTGCGCAGCACGCAGGTGATGAAGGGCTTCCTCGGGAAACCGGAGGCCACCGCGGAGGTGCTCACCGGGGACGGCTGGTTCCGCACCGGCGACATCGGCCGGATGGACGACGGCGGCTACGTCTACGTCGAGGATCGCCTCAAGGACATGATCATCTCGGGCGGGGAGAACATCTACTCCCCCGAGATCGAGCGGGTGCTGGCCGAGCATCCCGCGATCGCCGAGGTGGCGGTGATCGGCGTGCCGGACGAGCGCTGGGGCGAGCAGGTCAAGGCCGTCGTCGCGCTCAGGCCCGGCGCCGAGGCCACCGAGCAGCAGTTGATCGGCTACTGCCGCGAGCACCTGGCGTCGTTCAAGTGCCCCCGCAGCGTCGACGTGCTGGAAGCGCTGCCGCGCAACCCGACCGGCAAGATCCTCAAGCGGCAGCTCCGGCAGCCCTACTGGGAGGGCCGCGAGCGGGTCATCGGCTGACGAGGCGGGCCAACCCCGGGCCGGGGCACGGACCTCAGCCGAGCAGCCGCCACAGGTCCAGGGCCACCGGGGTGAGCACCACCAGCAGCAGCAGCCAGGCCACCACCCGGTGGGAGGGCTTGGCGCGGTCCAGCGACGCGGCCAGCGCGATGAGGGCACCGTTGTCCCCGGTCCACCGGTCGATGCCCAGGCGCTGGGCATCGACCGGGAAGGGGTTGGGCGGCAGGAAGTCCTCGGGCTCGATCAGCTCCGGGGCGCCGGCTCCGGAGTCGTCTCCGGAGTCGTTCCCGCGGTCATCGGCGAAGCCGCTGCCGCCGGGCACCGTGGATCACTTCCAGCGCTCGGCGGCAGGGACGAAGTCACGCTGGCGCTGGCCGGTGTAGATCTGCTTGGGGCGCGCGATCTTCTGCTCCTTGTCCTGCACCAGCTCCAGCCACTGGGCCAGCCAGCCCGGAGTGCGGCCGATCGCGAAGAGCACCGTGAACATCTCCGGCGGGAACTGCAGCGCCTCGTAGATGAGTCCGGAGTAGAAGTCGACGTTGGGGTAGAGCTTGCGGGAGACGAAGTAGTCGTCCTCCAAGGCGATCTTCTCCAGCTCCTGCGCGATCTCCAGCAGCGGGTTGACGCCGGTCACCTCGAAGACGTCGTCACACGCCTTCTTGATGATCTTGGCCCGGGGGTCGTAGTTCTTGTAGACCCGGTGGCCGAAGCCCATCAGCCGCTCGTTGCCGTTCTTCACGCCCTCGATGAACGAGGGGATGTTGTCCTTGGAGCCGATCCGGCGCAGCATCCGCAGCACCGCCTCGTTGGCCCCGCCGTGGAGCGGCCCGTAGAGCGCACCGATGCCCGCGGCGACCGCGGAGTACGGGTCGACCTGCGAGGAGCCCACCGACCGCACCGCGTTGGCCGAGCAGTTCTGCTCGTGGTCGGCGTGCAGGATGAACAGCACGTCGAGGGCCTTGGCGAGCCGCTCGTCGGCCTCGAACTTCTGCTCGCTCATCTTGAACAGCATCGAGAGGAAGTTGGCGGTGTAACCGAGGTCGTTGTCGGGGTAGACGTACGGCTTGCCCTGCGCGTGCCGGAAGGCCCAGGCGCCCAGGGTGGGCATCTTGGCGATCATCCGGACCACCTGCATGTGCCGGTTGTCGGGGTCGGAGATGTTCGCCGACTCGGGATAGAAGGTGGACAGGGCGCCCACCGACGCCATCAGCATGCCCATCGGGTGGGCGTCGTAGCGGAAGCCCTGCATGAAGGTCTTGACGTTCTCGTGCACGAACGTGTGGAAGGTGATCTCGTGCACCCAGGCGTCGTACTGCTCCCGGCTGGGCAGCTCGCCGTGCACGAGCAGGTAGGCGACCTCGAGGAAGCTGGACTTCTCGGCCAGCTGCTCGATGGGGTACCCGCGGTACTCGAGGATCCCGTTGGTGCCGTCGATGTAGGTCACCGCGCTCTTGCACGAGGCGGTGTTGACGAAGCCCGGGTCGTACGTCGCCAGGCCCTGACCGTCCTCACCGAGCTTGATCTGGCCGAGGTCGGCGGCCCTGATCGTCCCGTCGCTGATCGGGATCTCGTACTCCTGCCCCGTCCGGTTGTCACGGACGGTGAGGGTCTCCTTGGCCGCTTCGTCGTTCACGTCGGCTCCTGTCATCTCAGTCGTCTCTTATCCTCACCAACCTATTCCCCCGCGGCGAGGGGTCGGAAAACGCCTCCGCGTTTTGACGCCCTCCTGAGCCCCCGGTAGTCTTGTCGGTCGCGACTCCTGCCGCGTCACGGTTCCGTTGTGGCCGTGGTGCAGACCCGTTCCCCGGCCCCGGCCGATGAGGCGGGCAGAGTTCGTCAGAAGTCGTAGCAGCCCGCTCCGTCCGGGGAGCAGCCCTGGGCGGGTCACGAACGAGAAACGAGCAACATCGTGCGCACCTACAGCCCGAAGCCCGGCGACGTCCAGCGCGAGTGGCACGTCATCGACGCCACCGACGTGCGGCTCGGCCGCCTGGCAGTCCAGGCCGCCAACCTGCTGCGCGGCAAGCACAAGCCGATCTACGCCCCGCACGTGGACACCGGCGACTTCGTCATCATCGTCAACGCCTCGAAGGTGTCCCTGTCCGGTGACAAGGCCACCAAGAAGCTCTCCTACAGCCACTCGGGCTTCCCCGGTGGCCTGTCGGCCACGCCGATCGGCGACCTGCTCGAGAAGGACGCCCGCAAGGCCGTCGAGAAGGCCGTGTGGGGGATGCTCCCGAAGAACCGCCTCGGCCGCCGGATGCTGAAGAAGCTGAAGGTGTACGCCGGCCCCGAGCACCCGCACCAGGCCCAGAAGGCCAGGCCGTTCGAGATCCAGCAGGTCTCCCAGTAATCCCCCCAGACTTCCGAGAGCCAAGGAATCACGCATGACTGACGCAGTCGCCGAGAACAACGAGTCCGCCGAGGAGACCTACACCACCGACGAGCGCGGTGTGGCCTACTCCTCCGAGAGCGCCGCGTCGGCCGACGCCCCGGCCCGCGCCGCCACCGTCGCCCCCGCTTCGGCCACCGGCCGCCGCAAGGAGGCCGTCGCCCGGGTGCGCATCGTCCCGGGGAGCGGCAACTGGACCGTCAACGGTCGCCCGCTCGACTCCTACTTCCCCAACAAGCTGCACCAGCAGGTGGTCAACGAGCCCTTCGTGACCACGCAGATGGAGGGCCGGTTCGACGTCATCGCCCGCATCCACGGTGGCGGCATCACCGGTCAGGCCGGTGCGCTGCGCCTGGGCGTCGCCCGTGCGCTCAACGCCGTGGACCTCGAGGCGAACCGTCCGGCGCTGAAGAGGGCCGGCCTGCTGACCCGTGACGCCCGCGTCATCGAGCGCAAGAAGGCCGGCCTGAAGAAGGCCCGCAAGGCGCCGCAGTTCAGCAAGCGGTGACCCGCGCCGTCTCGTGAGCGCTCGCCTCTTCGGCACCGACGGTGTCCGGGGCCTGGCCAACGGTCACCTGACCGCGGAGCTGGCCCTGGACCTCTCCGTCTCCGCCGCCCACGTCCTCGCCGAGCGCGGCACCTTCGCCGGGCACCGGCCCTTCGCGGTGGTGGGCCGCGACACGCGGATCTCCGGGCAGTTCCTGGAGGCCGCGGTCGTGGCCGGGCTGGCATCGGCCGGGGTCGACGTACTCCTCCTCGGTGAGCTGCCGACGCCGGGCGTCGCCTGGCTGACCGGCTCGCTCGGTGCCGACCTGGGCGTCGTGCTGTCGGCCTCGCACAACCCGATGCCCGACAACGGCATCAAGTTCCTCGCCCGCGGCGGCGTCAAGCTCGACGACGCCATCGAGGCGGTGATCGAGCAGCGGCTGCGCGAACCCTGGAAGCGGCCCACCGGTGCGGCCGTCGGTCGCGTGCGGGTGCACGAGACCGCGGTCGAGGAGTACGCCGCCCACCTCGTCTCCACGGTGGCGCACCGCCCGGGAGACCCGCTGAGGGTCGTGCTCGACTGCGCCCACGGCGCCGCCTCGGTCGTCGGGCCGAGAGCCTTGCGTGATGCCGGTGTCGACGTGGTCGCCATCGACGACCAGCCCGACGGGCTCAACATCAACGACGGCTGCGGCTCCACCCACCTCGAGGTGCTGCAGAAGGCCGTGGTGCGCCACGGCGCCGACCTGGGGTTCGCCCTCGACGGCGATGCGGACCGCTGCCTGGCCGTCGACGCCACGGGGGAGGTCGTCGACGGCGACCAGCTGATGGCGATCCTGGCGATCGCGATGCGCGAGCGCGGCGAGCTGCACCGCGACACCGTCGTGGCGACGGTGATGTCGAACCTCGGCTTCGTGCTCGCCATGCGCGAGGCGGGCATCGAGGTGCTGCAGACCAAGGTCGGCGACCGCTACGTGCTCGAGGCGATGAACGCCGCCGGCTACAGCCTCGGCGGCGAGCAGTCGGGGCACATCATCCTCAAGCGGCACGCCACCACCGGTGACGGCCTGCTGACCGCGCTGCAGGTCCTCGACCGGCTGGCCCAGACCGGCCGGTCGCTGGCCGAGCTCGCCGCGGTGGTCACCCGGCTGCCGCAGGTGCTGGTCAACGTGCCCGACGTGGACAGGTCGCGCACCGACGACGAGGTCCTGGCCGCTGCGGTGCGCGAGGCCGAGGACGAGCTGGGCGAGTCCGGACGGGTGCTGCTGCGGCCCTCCGGCACCGAGCCGCTGGTGCGGGTCATGGTCGAGGCGGCCACCGCCGAGCAGGCCCAGCAGGTCGCCGACCGGCTCGCGGAGGTCGTGCGGGCGCGGCTCGCGCTCTGACCGCCGGTGGAGATCACCGAGCTCGACCCGTTCGACGACGCGCAGCTGCAGGCCTGGTACGACGTCTACCTCGCCGCCCACCGCGCGGAGCGGGAGTACCACCAGGCCTACGCCTTCGAGGAGGTGCGCAGCAGCCTGCGCAACCCCGGTGCGGCGCAGCGCCGCCGTCCGCTGCTGGCCCGGCTCGACGGGGAGGTCGTCGGCGTCGCGGGCGTGACCGTGCCGCTGCACGAGAACACCAGCACGGTCGAGGTGGAGGTCGGCGTCCGGCCCGACCGCTGGCGGCGCGGCATCGGCACCGCGCTGCTGGCCCGGGCCGAGGACATCGCCCGCAGCGAGGGCCGGCCGCTGCTGGTGGGCATGGCGTCCTATCCCCACGACGCACCCGCCGACGGCTCCGGGACCCGCGCCGGGGAGTTCGCCCGCAGCCAGGGCTTCCGCTTCGGCCTCGGCGACGTCCAGCGGGTGCTCGACCTGCCGATGCCCGCGGGGCTTGTCGAGCAGCTCGTCTCCCGCGCGGCCGGCCACCACGAGGGGTACACGTTCCGCCAGCTCAGCGGTCTCGCCTCCGACGACCTGCTGCCGGCGCTCGCCGGCCTGCGTGCCGCCGTGGAGACCGAGGCACCCACCGGAGAGATCACGCGCGAGCGCGGCACGGTCGACCTGGACGTGGCCCGTGCGGAGGAGCAGGCGCTCGCGGACCAGGGGCGCACCCGCTACACGACCGTCGCGCTGGCGCCCGACGGGTCCGTGGCCGGCTACACCGACCTCGTCGTCCCCGACTTCCACCCGCCCTGGATCTACCAGTGGGGCACCCTGGTCTGGTCTGCGCACCGCGGGCACCGGCTCGGCCTGGCGCTGAAGGTGAGGAACGCGGCGTGGGTGCAGCGGCTCTTCCCCGACCGTCGGGCGATCCGCACCTGGAACGCCGAGGTCAACGCGCCCATGGTCGCCGTCAACGAGGCGATGGGGTTCCGGCCGGTCGACCGGATGGGGGAGTTCCAGAAGCGGCTCGGCTGAGCACGACCACCGCGTAGTCGTCGGCGGCCGGCGCGAGGTCCCAGCCGCCGAACCGGTGCTGCACCACCAGCCCCGCGGCAGCGGCGTCCGCGACGAAGTCGTCGTACGGGTAGGTGCGGGCGAACTCGGGTCCACCAGCGAGGCTGAAGCCCGCCAGCACCCGGCCGTCGGGGGACAGCAGGCTCGCCAGGGCGCCGAGCACGCGGCGCTCGGTCTCGGCGGCGAGCAGCACCATGACGTTGCCGGCCAGCAGCACCAGGTCGTACGACGACGGGCGGCCGGCGTCGCGCAGCAGCGTCGGCGAGAGCTCGAGCAGGTCGGCCTGCAGCACCGGGACGCGCGGGTAGCGGGCCCGGGACTCCCGCACCAGGTCGGGGTCCTTCTCCACGCCGGTGACCTCGTGGCCGCGCGCGACGAGGCAGGCGGCCACCCGGCCCATCCCCGAGCCGGCGTCGAGCACCCGCGCCCGCCGCGGCAGCAACGCGTCGGCGAGGCGGGCCTCGCCGTCGATGTCGGCGCCCTCCGCGATCAGCCGGGCGAAGCGCTGGGCATACGTCCGCTGCTCGGGTGGCGCCAGCTCCCAGCGGGTGGGCGGCAGCTCACCGGTCATCGGTCACCTCCCGGACGTCGCGGTTTGATTCTGCCCCCACCGGGCACCGAATCGAGAACCCAGGGAAGGGAGACAGTCGTGAAGGGCAAGGCGATGCTGCTGATCGGCGGCGCGGTGGGCTACGTGCTCGGCACCCGCGACGGACGAGAGCGCTACGAACAGATGAAGGCCCAGGCGCAGCGCCTCTGGGGCGACCCCAAGGTGCAGCAGGCGAGGCAACAGGTGCAGGGACAGGCGCACGACCTGGCCTCGCAGGTCGGTGAGCAGGTCACCGGCCGCGGAGGTGAGCATGTCTGAGGCGCAGCCGAGCTCGGCGCGGCCGGTGGCGGCGGATCCGACCGCCGCCCAGATGCCGGCCCACGGTCGCGGCGAGGAGCCGTCGACCGCCGAGCTGGTGCAGCGCCTCTCGGCCCAGTCCACCGAGCTGGTCCGCAAGGAGATCGAGCTCGCCAAGGTCGAGCTCAGTGAGAAGGCCAAGCACCTCGGGGTGGGCGCCGGTCTGTTCAGCACGGCCGGCCTCCTCGCGCTGTACGGGCTGGCCGCAGCGATCGCGACGGTGATCATCGCGCTGGCGCTGGTGCTGCCCTGGTGGCTCTCCGCGCTGATCGTCACCGTCGTGCTCTTCGCGGCTGCGGGCGTGGCCGCGATGGTCGGCAAGAAGCAGGTGCAGCAGGGCACGCCACCCACCCCGGAGCAGGCCATCGCGAGCACCAGGCTCGACGTCGAAGAGGTCAAGGAGGCCCGTCACCGTGACGACACCGTCTGACCCGCCCAGCGCGGACCGCCACCCGGACGCCCGGTCGCGGGAGCAGATCGAGCAGGAGATCGAGGCGACCCGGCGCCAGCTCGGGGAGACGGTCGACCAGCTGAGCGAGCGCCTCGACGTGAAGAGCAGGATCAAGGCGGAGGCGCAGCACCGCCGCGAGCAGGTCGTCGCGGAGATGCAGCGGCGACCCGCCGTGCCGGCCGCGGTGGCCGCCGGGGTGGTGCTGCTGACCACGCTGATGGTGTGGCGGCGCCGCCGGAAGAGGGGATGAGCATGCCTGTGGAGCAGCAGGGCAGCACCTCGGCGAAGGTGCTCTACCGCCCGATCGGCATCGTCAGCAGCGTGCTGGGCGGGCTGGTGGCGGGCGCGGTCTTCAAGCAGGTCTGGAAGTACGCCACGCCGGGGAAGCAGTCGGACTCACCCAAGGCCCTGGAGTCGGAGTACACCCTGCGCCAGGTGCTGGTCGCGGCCGCCGTGCAGGGCGCGATCTTCGCCGTGGTCAAGGCCGCGATCCAGCGGGGCGGGGCGCGGATGTTCCAGCGCGCCACCGGCGACTGGCCCGGAGACTGAGCCGGAGACTGAGCCGGGGACTGAGCCGGGGCGGCATCGCCTCGGGCTCAGAGCTTGCGCAGCCGCACCCAGCGCACCGAGTGGTCGTGGTCCTTGCGCAGCACCAGCGTCGCGCGTGACCGGGTCGGCGCGACGTTCTGCTTCAGGTTGGGACCGTTGATCTCGTCCCAGATCCGGCCGGCCTCCGCGACCGCCTCGTCGTGGCTGAGCGCGGCGTACTTGGCGAAGTACGACGCCGGGTCGCGGAACGCGGTCTCGCGCAGCCGCAGGAAGCGGTCGGTGTACCAGCGCCGGATGTCGCGCGTCTTGGCGTCGACGTAGACGCTGAAGTCGAAGAAGTCGCTGACCGCGAGCCCGCTGCGCCCGTCCGGGCGGATGCCGGCGGGCTGCAGCACGTTGAGTCCCTCGACGATGACGATGTCGGGGCGGCTGATCACGACCTTCTGGTCGGTGACGTCGTAGGTGAGATGGGAGTACACCGGCGCCTCGACCTCGTCCTTGCCGGACTTGATGTCGATGACGAAGCGCAGCAGCGCCTTGCGGTCGTAGGACTCGGGGAAGCCCTTGCGGTGCATCAGCCCGCGGCGCTCCAGCTCGGCGTTGGGGTGGAGGAAGCCGTCGGTGGTGACCAGGGACACCGACGGGTGCGCCGGCCAGTGGGCGAGCATGTGCTGCAGCACCCGGGCGGTCGTCGACTTGCCGACGGCGACCGAGCCGGCCAGGCCGACCACGAAGGGCGTCCGCGGCGGCTGGGGGCGGTCGAGGAAGGACTCCTGGGCCCGGTGCAGGCTGCCGGCGGCTTCGACGTACAGGCTGAGCAGCCGGGAGAGCGGCAGGTAGACCTGCTGCACCTCCTCGAGGTCGAGGTGGTCGCCGAGGCCGCGCACCCGCTCCACCTCGGCCTCGGTGAGCGGCTGGTCGGTGTGGGCGCCGAGCTCGGCCCACTTCTCGCGTTCGAGCTCGACGTACGGCGACGCCTCGCCGTTCGTTGCGCCGGGGACCATGCCGGGATTGTTCCAGCCGTCCGGACCGACCGCGCCGCACGGGTGCCGCCGGTAGAGTTCGGCCCATGTGCGGCATCGTCGGATACGTCGGGGAGAAACAGGCGCAGGAGGTCGTGATCAACGGCCTGCGCCGGCTCGAGTACCGCGGCTACGACTCCGCCGGGATCGCGCTCGTCGACGGCGGCGGCCTCGCCTTCGACAAGCGTGCGGGCAAGCTCGCGAACCTCGAGAAGGCGATCGCGGAGACCCCGCCGCCCCGCTCCACGACCGGCATCGGGCACACCCGCTGGGCCACCCACGGCGCGCCCAACGACGTCAACGCCCACCCGCACCTGGGCCCGGACGGCCGCGTCGCGGTGGTGCACAACGGGATCATCGAGAACTTCGCGGCCCTGCGCGACGAGCTCGAACGCGAGGGCCACGACCTGGTGTCCGAGACCGACACCGAGGTCACCGCGCACCTGCTCGAGCGGGAGCTGGCCGCCGGCGGTGACCTGACCAGCGCCATGCAGGCGGTCTGCCGGCGCCTCGAGGGTGCCTTCACGCTGGTCGCGATCGACGGGCAGGACCCCTCCCGGGTCGTCGCGGCCCGGCGCAACTCGCCCCTGGTGGTCGGGCTGGGCGAGGGGGAGAACTTCGTCGGCTCCGACGTCGCCGCCTTCATCGAGCACACCCGGGAGGCCCTCGAGCTCGCGCAGGACCAGGTCGTGACCATCACCCGCGAAGGGGTCGAGGTCACCGACTTCGACGGGCGACGCGCCGAGGGCAACCGTTACCACGTCGACTGGGAGCTGTCGGCCGCCCAGAAGGACGGCTTCGACTGGTTCATGCGCAAGGAGATCTTCGAGCAGCCCGACGCGGTGGCCGCGGCGCTGCTCGGTCGCCACGACGAGGCGGGCTCGCTGCAGCTCGACGAGGTGCGCATCTCCAACGACGAGCTGCGTGAGATCGACAAGATCATCATCGTCGGCTGTGGCACCGCCCACTACGCCGGCCTGGTCGCGAAGTACGCCATCGAGCACTGGACCCGCATCCCGTGCGAGGTCGAGCTCGCGCACGAGTTCCGCTACCGCGACCCGATCCTGACCCGCAACACCCTGATCGTCGCGATCAGCCAGTCGGGGGAGACGGCCGACACCCTCATGGCGATCCGCCACGCCCGCGCCCAGCGCTCGAAGGTGCTCGCGGTGTGCAACACCAACGGGTCCACGATCCCGCGCGAGTCCGACGCGGTGATCTACACCCATGCCGGCCCGGAGATCGGGGTGGCCTCCACCAAGGGCTTCCTGACCCAGCTCGTCGCCTGCTACCTGCTCGGCCTCTACCTGGCACAGGTGCGGGGCACCAAGTTCGGCGACGAGATCGCCGCGGTCGTCGCCGAGCTGGAGCGGATGCCCGGCCACGTGCAGCAGGTGCTCGACCAGGCCGAGAAGGTCTACGAGCTCGCCCGCAGCTACGCCGACGCCAGGTCGGTGCTGTTCCTGGGCCGGCACGCCGGCTACCCGGTGGCCCTCGAGGGAGCGCTGAAGCTGAAGGAGCTCGCCTACATCCACGCCGAGGGATTCGCCGCCGGAGAGCTCAAGCACGGCCCGATCGCGTTGGTCGACAAGGGCCTGCCGGTCTTCTGCGTCGTCCCGCCCCGCGGCCGCGACCAGCTGCACGACAAGATGACCAGCGCCATCCAGGAGATCCGGGCACGCGGGGCCCGCACCATCGTCCTGGCGGAGGAGGGCGACGAGAGCGTGGCGTCGTACGCCAACGAGATGTTCGCGCTGCCGGTGGTGCCCACCCTGCTGCAGCCCCTCGTCGCGGTGGTGCCCCTGCAGCTGTTCGCCTGCGAGCTGGCGACCGTGCTCGGTCACGACGTCGACCAGCCGCGCAACCTGGCCAAGTCCGTGACGGTCGAGTGAGCAACCGGGACCGCGCGTGATCCTCGGGGTCGGCGTCGACGTCGCGGACATCGACCGCTTCGCCGCCGCGCTCGAGCGCACCCCCGGGCTCCGCACCCGGCTGTTCGCCCCGGGCGAGCGCGGCCTGCCGCTGCAGTCGCTGGCCGCCCGCTTCGCCGCCAAGGAGGCGCTCGCGAAGGCGCTCGGCGCGCCGGTCGGCATGGACTGGCAGGACGCCGAGGTGCTCAACGAGTCCTCGGGAAGGCCGCGCTTCGACCTGCGCGGCACCGTCGCCGCCGAGGCAGCGGCCCTCGGCGTCGCCACCGTGCACCTCTCGCTCTCCCACGACGCCGGCGTCGCCAGCGCGATGGTCGTGCTCGAGGGCTGACTCCTTCGCGACTGCCCATAATGGCGGCATGAGGCAGGCACACCGGGTCGAGCAGGTGCGGGAGGCCGAGCGCGCGCTGATGGCCCGGTTGCCGGAGGGCACCCTGATGCAGCGGGCGGCCGCGGGTCTGGCGACCGCGGTCGCCGACCTCCTCGGCACGGTGTACGGCGCCCGCGTCCTCCTGCTGGTCGGCTCCGGTGACAACGGCGGTGACGCGCTCTTCGCCGGGGCCCGGCTGGCCCGGCGCGGAGCCCAGGTCGAGGCGGTGCTGCTCTCCGACCACGCCCACGGCGAGGGCGTGGCGGCGCTCCGCCGCAGCGGCGGCCGGGTGCTGCCGCTCGCCGACGCGCACGAGCCCGACGTGGTCATCGACGGCATCGTCGGCATCGGCGGCCGGCCGGGACTGCGCGAGGGCGCGGAGCAGGCGGTGGAGCGCTTCCGTGGCGCGGCCGTGGTCGCGGTGGACGTGCCCTCGGGGGTCGAGGTGGACACCGGCCGGCTGGAGGGCCCGCACGTCACCGCGGACGTCACGGTCACCTTCGGCACCCTCAAGGTGTGTCACCTCCTCGACCCGGCAGCGCAGGCCTGCGGCACCGTCGAGCTCGTCGACATCGGGCTGGGCCTCCCGGAGCCGGCGGTGACCGCGCTGCAGGCCGAGGACGTCGCCGCCCTGCTGCCGGTGCCCGCGTCGTCCGCGCACAAGTACACCCGCGGGGTCGTCGGCGTGCGGGCCGGTTCGGAGCGCTACCCCGGCGCCGCGGTGCTGTGCACCTCCGGGGCGTCCGGCGGGCTGTGCGGCATGGTGCGCTACGTCGGCTCGGCAGCGGACGCCGTGCGCGCACGCCATCCGGAGGTCGTTGCCGGGGAGGGGCGGGTGCAGGCCTGGGTGGTCGGCAGCGGCGGCGACGCCGACGCCGCGCAGGCGCTGGAGCGGGCACTCGCCGACGACGTGCCCGTCCTGGTCGACGCGGACGGCCTGCAGCACTTCGAGGGCGCCGACGTGCCGGTGGTGCTCACCCCGCACGCCGGAGAGCTCGCCGGCATGCTCGGCCTCGCCCGCGAGGAGGTCGAGGCCGAGCAGCTCCGGCACGCCACCGAGGCGGCCCGCAAGTACGCCGCCGTGGTGCTGCTCAAGGGCCGGCACACCGTCATCGCCGCGCCGGACGGCCGCGTCCGGGTCAACACGACCGGCACCCCGTGGCTCGCCGTGGCCGGAGCGGGCGACGTGCTCGCCGGCCTCACCGGCTCGCTGCTCGCCGCCGGGCTCGACGCCTTCGACGCCGCCGCGGCCGGTGCCTGGCTGCACGGCGCCGCCGCCACGTACGCCGGTGCGGGAGGCCCGCTCACCGCACCGATGGTCGCCGACGCGCTTCCGGAGGTGGTCCGGCTCCTCCGGGCCTGACCGCCCCGATGGGAGGATGGGGAGGATGAACGCCCCGTCCAGCGCCCATGCGGAGATCGTCGTCGACCTCGACGCGGTCCGCGGCAACGTGCGCCGGCTGCGCGAGCTGGTCTCGGCGAGCGCCGCCGAGCCGGCGCTGATGGTGGTGGTCAAGGCCGACGGCTACGGCCACGGCATGGTCGAGGCCGCCGGCGCCGCGCGCGAGGCGGGTGCGGAGTGGCTCGGCGTGGCCACCCACGACGAGGCGGCCGCCCTGCGACAGGCCGGCGACACCGGCCGGATCCTCTGCTGGCTCGCCGCTCCGGGCGAGGACTACGCCCGCTCGGTGGCCGCCGGCATCGACGTCAGCGCCTACACCGTCGAGCAGCTGCGGGCGGTCGCCGGCGCGGTGGCCGATGACCCCGCACGGGTGCAGATCAAGGTGGACACCGGCCTCTCCCGCGGCGGCGCCCCGCGCAGCACCTGGGAGGACCTCTTCGCGGCCGCCCGGGCCGAGGAGGAGCGCGGCCGGGTCCGGGTCACCGGGATCTGGTCGCACTTCGCCTGCTCCGACGAGCCCGACCACCCGGCCAACGGGCAGCAGGAGAAGGCCTTCCGTGAGGCGCTCGACCTGGCCGCTGCGGCCGGCCTGCAGCCGGAGGTCCGGCACCTGGCCAACTCCGCGGCCGCCCTGCTGCGGCCGAGCTCGCGGTTCGACCTGGTGCGGGTCGGCATCGCCAGCTACGGGCTGTCGCCGGCGCCGGCCGTGGTCACCGCCGCCGAGCTCGGTCTGCGTCCGGCGATGACCGTCCTCGGCCGCGTGGTGATGGGCAAGGACCTGGGGGCCGGCGAGGGCGTCTCCTACGGTCACACCTTCGTCACCGACCGGCCCACGCACGTCGCCCTGGTCCCGATGGGGTACGGCGACGGCATCCCCCGGCGGGCGTCCTCGACGGCGGAGGTGCTCGTCGGCGGCCGTCGCGGCCGGGTGCTGGGCCGGGTCTGCATGGACCAGTTCGTCGTGGAGGCACCGGCAGGGGTCGGCGCCGGCGACGAGGTGGTGCTCTTCGGGCCCGGTGACCACGGGGAGCCCACCGCGCAGGAGTGGGCGGAGTGGTGCGGCACCATCTCCTACGAGATCGTCACACGCATCGGCGGGCGGCAGCGCCGTACCTGGCTGGGCACGGGCCCGTCCCGCCGCGGGAAGGGACACGAGTGAGCACGCGCAGCATGCTGCTGAAGACCGCCGGCGGCCTCGGCACCGCAGCCCTGGCCGCGGTCGCGACCGGCGCCGTCGTCGAGCGACGGGTGGTCCGCCGGCGTCGGGCCGCCTCGCAAGGCGTCGACCGCTACACCTCGCTGCGCTCGGCCCCGGTGCCGGTCATCGCCGACGACGGGGTCGTGCTGCACGCCGAGGTCGACGAGGTCGCGCCCTACGACGGCCGTCCGGACCCGGCCCAGCCGACGCTCGTGCTCGTGCACGGCTACTCGCTGAACCTCGACTGCTGGTACTTCCAGCGCGACGCCTTCCGGGGCAAGCACCGGATGGTCTTCTACGACCAGCGCTCCCACGGCCGCTCCGAGCGCTCCAGCCTGGGCAACGCCACCATCGACCAGCTCGGCGCCGACCTGCGGGCGGTCATCGAGGAGCTCGCGCCGGAGGGGCCGCTGGTGCTGGTCGGCCACTCCATGGGCGGGATGGCGATCATGGCCTTCGCCGAGTCGTACCCGGAGATGTTCGCCGAGCGCGTGCAGGGCGTCGCACTGATCAGCACCACCGCGGGCGAGCTGCACCCGCACCGGATCGTGAGCAGGCTGCTGCCCGACGCCGTGGGCGACTTCGCCGCCCCGCGGCTGATCGCGGCGCTCGCCAGCGCGCCGGAGGTCATCGACTCCGCCAGGCGACGCGGCTCCAACATCGGCTTCCTCCTGGCCGACACCTTCGCCTTCGGCCACGACGTGCCGGTCGAGCTGGTGGAGTTCCTCGACGAGATGCTCGCGGCCACGCCGTTCGAGGTGCTCGCGGAGTTCTTCCCGGGGCTTTCCCGGCACGACAAGTACGCCGCGCTGGCGGGCATCGCCTCCAAGCCCGCCGTGGTCATCTGCGGCACCTCCGACCGCCTCACCCCGATCTCCCACAGCCGCAAGCTGGCCCGCCTGATGCCCGGTGTGCGGCTGGTCGAGTCGCCCGGCGCCGGGCACATGGTCATCCTCGAGGATCCCGACCGGGTCAACGCCGAGATCGACCGGCTGCTCGACCGGGCGAGCGGCGGGTCCCCGCAGCCGGCGACGCAGGAGCAGGCCCTGTGAGCGTCGCCATCTCCCTGATCGGCCCGGAACGCGCCGAAGAGGTCGTGCACACGATCCATGCCGCCTTCGAAGCCCGGCCGGCGCTCGACCCACCGGCCCCGGCGCTCGCGGAGACCGTGGACTCGGTCGGCAAGGCGCTGGCAGAGCACGGCGGCCTGGTCGCCGAGCTCGACGGTGCGGTGATCGGCTCGCTGCTGCTCGAGCCGCAGGACGGACTGCTCGCCCTGCGGCGCGTCGGCGTACACCCCGAGCGGCAGCACCACGGGGTCGCGGCCGCGCTCGCCGCCCACGCCGAGGAGGTCGCCCGCGAGCGTGGCTTCGACGGACTGGTGCTCGAGGCGCGCGCGGAGCTGCCCGGCACGGTGCGCTTCTGGCAGCTGCTGGGCTATGTCGAGATCGGCCGCGACGGGCCGCACCTGACCATGCTCAAGCTGCTCGCCCACGGGCGGCGGCTGGCCACCGAGGACGACACCCGGGCCCTCGGGGAGCGGCTCGGCGCCGTGCTCCGCCCCGGCGACCTGGTGATCCTCAGCGGCGACCTCGGTGCCGGGAAGACCACGCTGACCCAGGGGCTCGGTGCCGGGCTCGGTGTCCGCGGCCAGGTCACCTCGCCCACCTTCGTGATCGCCCGGGTGCACCCGTCGGTCAGCGGCGGCCCGGCCCTGGTGCACGTCGACGCCTACCGGCTGCACGGGTCGGCGGAGCTCGACGACCTCGACCTCGACACCGACCTCGACGAGGCGGTGACCGTCGTCGAGTGGGGCTCCGGGCTCGCCGAGGCACTGGCCGCCGACCGCCTGGAGCTGCGGCTGGAGCGGGCGGCCGACGACGTGCGGACGGTGACGCTCACCCCCGTCGGGCGGCGCTGGCTCGGCGTCGACCTCGGCCCGGTGCTCGGCACCACCTAGGCTCGGGCCGTGCTCCTCGCCTTCGACACCGCCACCCCGCACGTGACCGTCGCGCTGCACGACGGCGCGCAGGTCGTCGCGAGCTACTCCTCCACGGAGTCGATGCGGCACGGCGAGATGCTCGCGCCCGGCATCGAGCGGGTCCTGGCGGACGCCGACGCCCTCAACGCCGACCTCACCGCGATCGCCGTGGGTGTCGGGCCGGGGCCGTTCACCGGCCTGCGGGTCGGGCTGGTCACCGCCCGCACGATGGGCTTCGCCCTCGGCGTCCCCGTGTACGGCGTGTGCAGCCTCGACGTCCTCGCCGCCGAGGCGATCGACGCGGGCCTCGCGGACTTCGACGTGGCGACCGACGCCCGCCGCAAGGAGGTCTACCTCGCCTCCTACACCGAGGGCCGGCGCACCCGTGGCCCGCTGGTGGCCCGCCCGGCCGACGTGGCCACCGACCGCCCGGTGGTCGGCCGCGGGGCGCTGCTCTACCCCGAGGCGTTCCCGAACCCCTCCGGGCCGGAGCACCCCTCCGCCGCGGTGCTGTGCGACGTCGTCGCCCGCGAGCGCTTCGAGCTGCTCGACCCCGAACCGCTCTACCTCCGCCGCCCCGACGCCGCGCAACCACACGTGCCCAAGAAGGTCTCGTGAACGCAGCGGTGCCGGTCGAGGAGGCGACGGCCGGCGACGTCCCCGCGCTCGCCGCCCTCGAGGTGACCTGCCTGGGGGACGACGCGTGGTCCCAGGCGCTGCTGGCCGAGGGTGTCCGGGGAGGCCTGCCGACGGTGTCCTACCTGGTGGCCCGCGGTCCCGCCGGAGTGGTCGGCCACGCGGTGGCGTCGTACGCCGGCGACGTGGCGGAGCTGCAGCGCATCGCCGTCGACCCGACCGCGCGCCGGCAGGGCATCGCCTCGGCACTGCTCGACGCGGTGGTCGCCCGAGCCGCCCGCGCCGGTGCCGACGGGCTGCTGCTCGAGGTGCGCGCTGACAACGAGGTGGCGCTGGCCTTCTACGCCGCTCGTGGCTTCGTCGAGGTCGACCGCCGGCGGCGCTACTACCGCGACGGTGCCACCGCCCTGGTGCTGCGGCTGCCGCTCCGGCGTGGGCGCGACGCCGGTGCCCGGGAGTCCGACGGCCGGCACGATGGCGGACCCGCCTGAGGAGAGCCGGACGAGCCGGGGCGCCCGGTTGTGCCGAGGATCGGTGTCACCAGCTGGCACCGATCCTCGGCAGTGGTGCTCCTGAGGGCCGGACCGAGCCGCCCGGCACAATGGGGGCCGTGACGGACGAACCCCTGGTGCTCGGCATCGAGACCTCCTGCGACGAGACCGGCGTCGGCATCGTGCGGGGCCACACCCTGCTGGCCGACGCGGTGGCCAGCAGCGTCGAGGAGCACGCGCGTTTCGGCGGCGTCGTGCCGGAGGTCGCCTCACGGGCGCACCTGGAGGCGATGGTGCCCACCATCGAGCGGGCCTGCGAGACCGCCGGCGTCCGGCTCGCCGACGTCGACGCCCTCGCGGTGACCAGCGGGCCGGGGCTGGCCGGCGCACTGCTCGTCGGGGTCGCGGCGGCGAAGTCGCTCGCGATCGCGCTGGGCAAGCCGTTGTACGGCGTGAACCACCTCGCCGCCCACGTGGCCGTCGACCAGCTCGAGCACGGTGCATTGCCGGACCCGTGCCTGGCCCTGCTGGTGTCCGGCGGGCACTCCTCGCTGCTGCGGGTCGACGACGTGACGGGCGACGTGCACCCGCTGGGGTCCACCATCGACGACGCCGCGGGGGAGGCCTTCGACAAGGTCGCCCGGCTCCTCGGGCTGCCCTTCCCCGGCGGCCCGCACATCGACCGGGCGGCACGCGAGGGCTCGATCACCATCGACTTCCCGCGCGGGCTGACCTCGCAACGCGACCTGGAGCGGCACCGGTTCGACTTCAGCTTCTCCGGGTTGAAGACCGCTGTGGCCCGCTGGGTCGAGGCCCGGCAGGCGTCCGGAGAACCGGTGCCGGTCGCGGACGTCGCGGCGTCGTTCCAAGAAGCGGTCTGCGACGTGCTCGCCCGCAAGGCCCTCGACGCCGCCGCCGGCAACGGCATCGAGGACATCCTGATCGGCGGTGGCGTGGCGGCGAACTCACGGCTCCGGGCACTCACCGAGGAGCGTGCCGCCGCGCGCGGCATCCGGGTGCGCGTGCCGCGGCCGAAGCTGTGCACCGACAACGGCGCGATGGTCGCGGCCCTCGGCGCCGAGATGGTCGCCCGGGGCCGGACGCCGTCGCACCTCGACCTGCCGGCCGACTCGAGCATGCCGGTGGACCTGGTGCTCGTCTGACCCCTCGGTCTCCTCGGTCCCTCAGGGCCGGATGGCGAGCACCACCGCGTGGGCCGCGTCGGCCGGCAGCACGTCGCTGACGCGGGTGACCTGGCCGCCGGGGGTGAGCCGGAGGATCGCCTCGCGGTCGCCCTGGTGGGTCACGATCAGCAGGCTGTCGTCGGGGTTCCAGGCCGTGGCCACCACGCTCATCCCCTGCGCCCCGAGGTCGAAGTAGGTCAGCCGGCGGCCGGTGGCGGCGTCGAGGATGGCGTACTGCGTCGGCGGGCCCTGCCCTCCGCCGTAGGCCGCGGCGACGTACTTGCCGTCGGTCGTGAACTGGCCGGGGAAGTAGCCCTGCCTGCTCCAGATGACCTTCCCGGTCACCGGGTCGACGACCATGCCGGTCTGCGGGTCGTTCGCCGACTGGCCGGCCACCTGCTGCCGTGAGGTGTCCACGCCGCTGGCGTAGGCCAGCCCGGGGATCTGTTTCGCCGGCTGCTGTCCGGAGAGGTCGGTGTACCAGGCGCCCTGCTGGGTGCCGGCCGTCAGGTCACGCAGGTTGTAGATCAGCATCTGACCGGTCAGGCCGACGGGTTCGGCCAGCTTGCCGGCGGGCACGTCGCGGAGCGTCTCGCTGTCGGCCATGCCGTTCGCGATGCCGACGTGCAGCGTGTCGGTCGCGGTCGGCCCGCAGTCGGAGAGCTTCGAGTAGGCCGCCGTCATCTGGTCGCCGCTCAGCGCGAGGCGGGGACCACCACACGTCGACCAGGCGGGGTGCATCGTGTTGTCCAGCCAGCTCAGGTGTGGGGTGGAGACGCCCGGCGGATCGGCGCTGCTGCGCGGCTGCACGACCAGGAAGCCGCCGCGGTAGGGCGTGACGGCGAAGTAGGGGCCGGCCGGCAGTGTCTGGGTGCCTCCCTGGGCGCCGTGCCAGGTGCTGCCCTCCAGCCAGCCGATGCCGACGGACCCACCTCGCGCGATGCCGGCCAGCGTGAGGAGCTTGGGCGTCTGCTGCGTCGCGGGCGAGGACGGGCTGGACGGCGCCGACGGCGTCGAGGGGGACGAGGGAGGCGGCGAGGTCGGCGCCGGCTTCGTGCTGTGCGGCATCGACGGGGTGGCCGATCCCGAGTGCGCCGGCGCCACCGGCGTACCCGCCTGCGGGCCCGCGCCGAGCGTCAGCCCGGTCGGTACGGCGATCACCGCCACGGCTGCGGCTGCCGCGAGGCCGGCCGCGGTGCGCCGCCGACGGCGGATGCCGCGAGCGCGGCGGACCACCTGGTCCATCGCGGCAGGCTGCGGCGAGAAGCCGGCCGCCCGCCGGCGCAGGGACTCGTGCAGGTCCTCGCTGAGTCGACGGTCGTCGCTCATCGCTCCTCCTCCTGTCCCGAGAAGCCTTGTCGCCCGATCTCCGGGTGGTCATCGACCGTGCGCCGCAACGAGGCCAGGGCGCGCGACGCCTGGGACTTCACGGTGCCCACCGAGATGCCGAGCGCCGCGGCGGTCTCCGCCTCGGTCAGCTCCTCGTAGTAGCGCAGCACGATCACCGCGCGCTGCTTCGGCGGCAGCGTCGCCACGAAGTCCCACAGCGCCCGGCTGAGGCCGTCGTACTCCACGTCCGGGGCGCCCTGCTCGGGCAGCACCTCGGTGGTGAGCTCCCGCCGGCGCCACGGCCGCCGCCACATTGACCGGAACTCGTTGACGAGTGTCTTGCGGGCATAGGCGTCGACGTGCTCCCGGTCGGCGATCCGGTCCCACGCGAGGTACATCTTCGCCAGCGTCGTCTGCACCAGGTCCTCCGCGGTGTGCGTCTCCCCGGTGAGCAGGCACGCGGTGCGCAGCAACGCCGACTGCCGCGCCGTCATCCAGGCCTCGAAATCGGCATCCCGACCTCGACGCCCCGACTCCGGTGCGGTGTCGGGTACGGCAGCACTCGTATCAGCGTCCATCTGCACTCCGATGATCGCGCCCATCGCCCACCTCCTGCGCCGCTCACACGCCGCGGCGGCCCGAAAGGTTGCATGTCGGCTTGCGCCCGCTTCGGCCGGAGCGTTTGGATGGCCGTGAGGAGGGCAACGACTAGGCATGTTCGAGGCCACCAGCATCCGCGAGTGGCGCGGCCATGACGTGCGCGACAGCGCGGGCAGCAAGATCGGCCTGCTGGAGGCGGTGTACGTCGACACCGCGACCGACGAGCCGTCCTTCGCCACCGTGCAGGTGGGCCTGCCGGGCCGGCGCAAGCTGGTCTTCGTGCCGCTCACCGGCGCGCGGGTCGGCCCGGGTTACGTCCAGGTGGCGCAGGAGAAGAAGCTGGTCAAGGACGCCCCTTCGATCGACACCGACGGTGAGCTGCCGGCCTCGGAGGAGGCCGCCGTCTTCACGCACTACGGGCTCGAGTACGCCCCCGGCTCCGGCGGCGAGCGCCGGCTCGCCCGCCGCTGACCACACCGAAGGGTGGCTCCGATGGCCTGGTTCCTGCTCCTCATCATCGTCGCGATCGCGCTCGGCATCGTCGGCTTCGTGATCAAGGGCCTGCTCTGGCTGCTGGTCATCGGCGTCGTGGTGTTCCTCCTCGACCTGGTCTTCTTCGGCACCGTGCTGGGCCGGCGGCGCTCCCGCCGGCCGACGCGCTGACCCGAAGCAGTCCCGGCGCCGTGCCTCGGGCTGACTCGGGCTGGCTCGGGGCCGACTCGGGCGGGTCAGGCCGCCGGCAGCCGGAAGGGCGAGACGGTCGGGTCCGCCCCGGCGACCTTCACCGGCGGTACGGCGACCTCCGCCCGGCCGTCCAGCCCGACCCGGAGGATCGCCCAGCGCCTGCCGTCGAAGACGACCGCGAGCACGTGCGCGTCGTCCTCCCAGCGGACCTGCGTGATCGCTCCGCCCGCGGCCACCTCGTAGCGGACCACCGGCTCACCGCTGCGTGCGTCGAGCACGTCCAGCATGGTGTCGCCGAGCCCGTCGCCGATCGCGTTGCGGGCCAGGATCCTCGATCCGTCGGGCGAGAACGAGCCGAGCTGGTTCCTGCAGGTCCGCCAGCCGGAGCCGTCGGGTGCCTCGACGCGGGAGCAGGTGGTCATCGCCTTCTCGTCGTAGCTGGTGACACCGGCGCGGGTGCCGTCGGCCCGGACATCGGTGAGCGAGGTGATGTCGGTGCTGGCCCGGTCGATGAGGCCGTGCGAGGAGGACACCCAGGACTCCGGGTGCTGCCCGGTGCTGTTGACGAAGACCGAGCAGCCGGCGCTGGTCGCCGACTCCTTGCAGTCCCCACCCACGACCGCGACAGCCTGGAACCCGGTGCCCCTCTCGATCCGGGGCAGCTCGTGCCACGCGCGGCCCCCGTCCTGGACCACGACCGGCGTCCCGTCCGGCTTCACGAAGGCGATGACGGCTCCGTCGTCCGAGACGGCGAAGCCGCCGCTCATCGGCCAGTGGTGCACGACCGTGCCGTCTCGCTGCACCAGCATCGCCGTCGGTTCGGCGAGCTTCTCGCTGGGCGTGTCGACCAGGAACGCGTCCCCGACCCGCGCGACGCCCAGCACGCCCCCGGAGACCGCCGGAGGCTGCCACGTGCTGCCGTCGGGGGCGTGCCAGACATCCCTGTCGAGGTAGCCCGTCGCCGGAGCCGGGCCGACGGGCATCGCGGCGAGATCGGCGATCTTCTGCACGCCGGTGGGAGCGGGGCTCGCGCTCGTGCTGGCCGGCGCCATGGGGTGGACGGCCGGTCCGGGCCCGGCGGCGTCGTGGTGCCCGGCGACGAGCACCCCGGCCGGTGCCACGAGGGCGGCCACGGCCGCCGCCGCGACCAGGGCCCCCGCCGTACGCCGCCTGCGCCGGATGCCCGCGGCCCGGCCCAGCACCTCCTCGAGGTGCAGGTCGTGGCCACCGAGCTGCTCGAACAGGTCGGCCTCGTCCAGGAGGTCCGCCTCCAGCCGGCGCTCGAAGCCCCGGCGCTCGAGGAAGTCGTTCATCGCTCCTCCTTCCAGTCCACGAGGTCGCCCTGCTCGCCCAGGCGCTCGCGCAAGGCGCCGATCGCGCGGCTGGCCTGGGACTTCACGGTGCCGATGGAGACGCCGAGTGCCTCGGCGGTCTCGGCCTCGGACAGCTGCTCGTAGTAGCGCAGCACGATCACCGCGCGCTGACGGGGGGCGAGCGCGCGGACCGCCTCCCGGAGGGTGGTCCGGCTGCCGTCGTACTGCTCGTCGGTGACGGGCACCTCGTGCCGGGTCATGTCGTCGGTGGTCACCTCGCGGTGCCGCCACCGCCGCCGCCACATCGTGGCGTGCTCGTTGACCAGGATCTTGCGCGCGTAGGCGTCCACGCCCCGGGCGCTGACCCGGTCCCAGGCGAGGTAGAGCTTGGCCAGCGTCGTCTGCACGAGGTCCTCGGCGGTGTGCACGTCGCCGGTCAGCAGCCACGCCGTGCGCAGCAGCCAGCGCTGCCGGGCCGTCATCCACGCCTCGAACTCCTGCGCGCGGACGTCTGCAGCCGGTGCGGCCATTGCCTGTCCCCCGATCACGGTCGGCACCATCGTCCACCTCCTCGGTGAGTTCGTACGACCTGAACCGCTGGAAGGTTGCAGTACGGTGACCGGATGCATCAGGTCCAGGGAGTCATCGCCCGCGGCAAGGGCGAGAAGGTGTCGATCGCGACGATCACCGTGCCCGATCCCGGTCCCGGAGAGGCCCTCGTGCAGGTGCAGACCTGCGGTGTGTGCCACACCGACCTGCACTACCGCGAGGGCGGCATCAACGACGAGTTCCCGTTCCTGCTCGGGCACGAGGCTGCCGGAGTCGTCGAGTCCGTCGGAGAGGGCGTCACCGACGTCGCACCGGGCGACTTCGTGGTGCTCAACTGGCGGGCGGTCTGCGGCCAGTGCCGGGCGTGCAAGCGCGGCGAGCCGTGGTACTGCTTCGACACCCACAACGCCGGCCAGCGGATGACGCTCGAGGACGGCACCGAGCTGACACCCGCGCTGGGCATCGGTGCCTTCGCCGAGAAGACGCTGGTCGCCGCCGGCCAGTGCACCAAGGTCGACCCGGCCGCAAGGCCGGCCGCCGTCGGGCTGCTGGGCTGCGGCGTGATGGCCGGCCTCGGCGCGGCGATCAACACCGGCAGCGTCACCCGCGGCACGTCGGTCGCGGTGATCGGCTGCGGTGGCGTCGGCGCAGCGGCCGTCGCCGGGTCGGTCCTGGCCGGGGCCTCCCCGGTCATCGCCGTCGACATCGACGAGCGCAAGCTGGAGTGGGCCCGGGGCCTCGGTGCCACGCACACCATCAACAGCACGCAGTCCGACCCCGTCGAGGCGATCCAGGGCCTCACCGGAGGCTTCGGCTGCGACGTGGTCATCGACGCGGTGGGCCGGCCGGAGACCTGGCGGCAGGCCTTCTACGCCCGCGACCTGGCCGGCACCCTGGTGCTCGTCGGTGTGCCCACACCGGAGATGAAGGTGCCCGAGCTGCCGCTGATCGACGTCTTCGGTCGTGGGGGAGCGCTGAAGTCGAGCTGGTACGGCGACTGCCTGCCCTCGCGCGACTTCCCGATGCTGACCGACCTCTACCTGCAGGGCCGGCTCGACCTCGACGCGTTCGTCACCGAGGAGATCGGCCTGGGTGACGTGGAGGCGGCGTTCGACAAGATGCACCGCGGCGAGGTGCTGCGGTCCGTCGTGGTGCTCGGAGGCGACCGGTGACCCCGGCCGACATCGAGCACGGCACCGTCGCCGGGACGTTCTCGCTCGACGGCGAGACCCACCAGGTGGAGAACAACATCTGGGTGGTCGGCGACCACGACGAGTGCGTGGTCATCGACGCGCCGCACGACGTCGAGGCGATCATGGAGCTCGTCCGCGACCGGGCGGTGCGGGCGATCCTGTGCACGCACGCCCACGACGACCACGTCCGGGTCGCCCCCGCGCTTCGGGAACGCACCGGCGCGCCGGTGCTGCTGCACCCGGCGGACCGGCCGCTGTGGGAGATGACGCACGCCGACCTGCTCTGGGACGCCGACCTCTACGACGGCCAGCACATCCAGTTCGCCGGCACCGCGATGACCGTGCTGCACACGCCCGGCCACGCACCCGGAGCGGTGTGCTTCCACTCCTCCGAGCTGGGCTGCGTCTTCACCGGCGACACCCTCTTCGAGGGCGGTCCGGGCGCGACCGGGCGGTCGTTCAGCGACGCGGAGCTGATCGTGGAGTCGATCCGCGACAAGCTGCTGGCCCTGCCCGACGCGACGCTCGTGCACACCGGCCACGGGCCGAGCACGACGATCGGCGCGGAGCGTGCGAACGTCGGCTGAGTCGCCGGCTTCCCAGGTGAGGAACCCAAACCGCCTCCTCACGCAGGGAGCGTCGGGTGTGGAGAGGCGGTTTTCCAGGTGAGGAACCTGAACCTTCCCGTTCAGCCCCGGCGCATCGGCACGTGCGGGATGCCGTCGTCGAGGAACTCCGGGGCGGTCTGCTCGAAGCCCAGACGGGCGTACCAGTCGGCCAGGTAGGACTGCGCGTCCAGCACGCACCGGCGGTCACCCACCATCTGCAGCGCCGCCGCCACCAGCCGGCCGGCCAGTCCGCGGCCGCGGTGCCCTTCGGCGACGGCCACTCGGCCGATCCGGGTGCAGTCGCCGTCGTCCAGGAGCCGGAGGCAGGCGACGGGCGCGTCGTCGTACTCGACCCAGAGGTGGCGAGTGCCCGGCTCGAGGTCACGCCCGTCCAGGTCGAGGTAGGGGCACTCCTGCTCGACGACGAATACCGCGCTCCGCAGCCGCCAGAGCAGGTAGGCGGAGCGGGGGTCGAGCTGGTCGAAGCCGGCCGATCGGATAGGGGGCTGGTCCACGTCGCGCCAGCGTACGCGCGCGGGTGATGCCGTCCTCACATGGCGAGCCGGCTCTCCCCAGCATGCGCTACCTGAGTGAGGAGGCAGTTTCGGCTCTTAACCTGGGAAACCGGCCCCGGTAGCCTCGCGGCATGGCCGAGGGCTACTTCCCGCACGGGTCGATGCTCCGCTACGTGCAGTCCCACCGCGCGGTCGGGCAGACCTACGGTCAGCGGGCGCTGCTCGTCGGCGCCACCCACCCGGTGCCCTACGTCGGCACCTCGGAGTCCACGCTGGCCAAGGAGCGGCCCTTCGAACGGCTGGCGCGCACCGCGAAGGCCTTCGAGACCGTCTTCTTCGGCACACGCGAGCAGGCGGACAGCGTGCTGCGCGCGGTGGACTCGCTGCACCGCACCGTGCGCGGTCGGCTGCCCCGCGACGAGGGCACGTTCCCTGCCGGCACGCCGTACGACGCCTTCGACCCCGGGCTGATGTTCTGGACGATGGCGATGCTGGCCGACTCCAGCCGGGTCGCGTTCGAGACGCTGGTGCGGCCGCTGAGCATCGGCGAGCGTGAGGACCTGTGGGCCGACTGGGTGCGGTTCGGGGAGCTGTTCGGGATGCCGCGGGAGGCGGCGCCCGCGACGGCGATCGACTTCGACGACTGGATGCGGGCGTGGCTGCGGAGCGGTCGGATGCACCTGACCGAGGAGGCGCTGCTGGTCGGTCGGGCGATCGCGGTGGCCACGCCGGTGCCGCTGCGGCTGGCGGCAGGGGTGCGGGTCACCAAGCTGATCGTCGCGGGGATGCTGCCCTCCCCGGTGCGTCGGCTCTACGGGCTGCGCTGGAGCCCCGCTCACGAGGAGGCGTTCCGCCTCGCGGCGGCCGGCGTACGACGCTCCCAGCGCGTCGTGCCCGATCGGGTGCGGATCGGCGGCAACCGAGGGCTGCACGACCTGATCATCGCCACCGAACGGTCGCGGGTGGCCGCCGGACGGCCGGTGCTAGCGCTGCCCGCCGGCTGAGGCAGGCTCGTGCGGGATCAGGCGCCCGCACGACGACGGTTGATCCGCAGGTCGGTGACGCCCACCACGATCGAGGCGGCCACGAAGGCCAGCGAGGCGACCACGGCGGTGGCCAGGGCCGCGCCGTAGGCGTCGGCGCCGTGGCCGCTGGTCGCGGCGAAGAAGACCGCGCCCACGACGGCCTGGCCGATCGCGAGGCCGATGCGCTGCGCGGTCTGCAGCACCCCGCCGGCGGTGCTCCCGGCGACCGGGTCGACCTCCATCAACGTGAGCGTCTGGTTCGGCGTGATCAGCGACCCGGAGCCACACCCCATCATGAACAGCGGACCCGCCAGCAGCAGCGCCGCCGGCACCGCCGACTCGGCGGAGAAGAACAGCGCGACGAGACCCAGCGCGATCGCGCCGAGGCCGAAGAGCGCGGCTGCGCCGACCACCAGCGGCCGGCCGATGCGGGTGACGAACCGGCCGGCGATCGAGGCCGACAGCGCGCTGCCCACCGCGAAGGCGGTCACGCCCAGGCCGGACTCCAGCGCGCTGTAGCCCAGACCCCGCTGGTAGTAGATCGCCAGCACCAGCGGGAGGCCCGCCTGGGCAGGGAAGTAGGTCAGCGCGAGCACCACACCGGCGGTGTAGGAGGGCACCCGGAAGAGCCTCAGGTCGACCAGCGGGTCGCGCCGCTCCCGGGTCAGCCTCGCCTCGCGTCGGCGGAAGAGCTCGAGCAGCACGAGCGCCGGGACCACCAGCCAGAGCAGGCGCAGGTCGCGCAGGGCGTCGTACTCGACCGCGGCGAACAGCACGCAGAAGGTGGCGGTGCCGAGCAGCAGGGCACCGCCGATGTCGAGGCGGTGCTGGCCGTGGCGGCCGCTCGTCGGCAGGAACCGGCGGGCCAGGCCGAGCACCACGATGCCGACCGGCACGTTGACGAAGAAGACCAGCCGCCAGCCCAGGTGCGGCCCGCCGAGCGCGATGAGGGCACCGCCGATCACCGGTCCCAGGGCGGTGGCCGTGCCGACCATGGTGCCGATGGTGCCGAACGCCTTGCCGCGCTCGTTGCCCCGGAACATCTGCTGCACCAGGCCGGAGACCTGCGGGTTGATCAGCCCGCCGGAGAGGCCCTGCAGCACCCGCGCGACGATCAGCACCCCGGTCGTCGGGGCCAGGCCGGAGAGGGCGCTGGTGACCACGAAGCCGGCGACGCCGGTCTGGAACATCACCCGGCGGCCGTGGTCGTCGCCAAGCCTGCCGGCGAGCACCGGCACGAGGCCGAAGGCGAGGGTGTAGCCACTGACGATCCACTGCAGGCTGCTGTTGCCCGCGTCGGTCGCCCGGCCGATCGACGGCAGCGCCACGTTGGTCACCGAGACGTCGAGCAGCGTCATGAACAGGGCGCTGCAGCACACCGCCAGCGCCACCCAGCGGTTGCGGTCGGGCGCGGCCGTCGCTGTCGCGGCTCCGGCGTCGGGGCCCTGTTCCGGCAGGGGGTCGGTCATCGGGCGCCCAGGGGACGGACCAGGAGGCACACGCCCCGGCCGCGCGCCCGGGTCAGCACGATGGTCGCCTCCTGCTCCCCGGCAAGGGCCAGCCGCCTGCGCAGCTGATCGGGTACGACGCCCACCCCTCGTGTCTTGATCGTCAGGGCACCGACGCCGCGCTCGCGCAGCGCGGCGCGCAGCTGCTTCTCCCGGAAGGGCAGCTCGTCGAGCACCTCGAAGCTGCGGGCGAAGGGTGTCTGGAAGGCCTCGTCGGACGTCACGTAGGCGAGGTGCCCATAGAGCAGTCCTCCGTGCACCCCGGCGGCGACCGCGGTCACCAGCCCCGCGCGGATCACCGCGCCGTCGGGCTCGTAGAGGAAACGGCCCGGCTCGCGCACGTCGGCGCCCGGATCGTCGTCGGTGGTCAGGGTGGCCAGCCCGTGCCGACCGATCACGGTCGCTCGGCGGACGGTCGTCGCCAGCCGGCCGGACCAGAGGGCGGCCTCCTTGACCTCGCCCCGGTCGCTGACCCACTCGGCCTCCACGCCGTCGGGGACCAGCTCGTGGGGGATGCCGGGAGCCGCCTTCACACACGCGTCGCGCTGCAGCAGCTTCTCGACGAACGACCACGGCGGCGTCCACGAGGCGGCGTCGAAGCTGCGGCCGCGGGCCGACCGGCGGGCGGGGTCGGCGTACGCGACGTCGAAGGGGGAGGTGTCGACCGTGGTGGCGTCGGCGACGGCCACCGCGCCGCCGATCCCGAGGGCGGCCAGGTTGGCCTCGGCCACCGCGACGCGCACCGGGTCGAGGTCGACGCCCGCGGCGGTGATGCCGGCCCGGGCGCAGGCGAGGAGGTCGCCGCCGATGCCGCAGCCGAGGTCGACCAGCGTGCGGGTGGAGGCGGCCACCAGCCGCGCGGCACGGTGCTCGGCGACCCGCAGCCGGGTCGACTGCTCCAGGCCCTCGGGCGTGAAGTACATCCGCGCGGCCAGCTCTCCGAACTTCGGCACCGCCCGGCGGCGCAGCTCGGCCTGGGTCAGCGCCGCTGCCACGTGGGCCGCGTCGGCCTCCCGGCGCAGCCTCTCGGCCGCGCGCAGCGGCTCCTCGCCGAGCTCACCGGTCAGCTCCTCGGCGCGGACGAGGAGCTGCTGACCGTCCGCGGTGAGCAGCCAGCGGAAGGTGTCCAGGTCCACCCGGGCAGTCTCTCAGGGCGATCCACGGCCGCCGCCCTCGAGGCAGCCCGAGGCCGCGCCGTAGGGTCTGGCCGTGACCACCGAACCCAGCGCCGACCACGCCACGGTCACCGTGCGCCGTCGCGTCCCGCGCGCGCTTCCCTGGCTGCTCGGCGTCTGCGCACTCGGCACGCTGCTCGCCCGCACCGCCTGGCCGGGACTGGCCGGGCTGGTCGGTCCCGCCGGCCTGCGCCACGGCGAGGTCTGGCGGCTGGTCACCCCCGTGCTGGTGCAGCCGGGGCCGTGGCCCCTCGTGCTCGTGGCGTTCGTGCTGGTGGCGCTGGTCGGCTGGCCGGCGGAGCGGTGGTTCGGCAGCGCCCGCCTCGTCGCGCTCTGCGGCGCCGGTGTCGTGGGCGGCAGCATCGCGGCGGTGTGGTGGCAACCGCACGGCGGCGGTCTGGTCCTCGCCGGCTGTGGCGTGCTGGGCGGCTTCGCGGTCTGGTGGCTGCGGATGCGACGCTCCGGCCCGGTGACCGCCGGCCTGTGGGTGGTGGTGATCGGCCTCTTCCTCGCCGTCGGACACCAGATGGCCGGCGTCGCCCTGCTGGCGGGCGGGCTGGTCGGGACCGTCGTACTCCGCGACGTGCCGGCGGTCTACCGTGGCCGGGTGCGCGGCTGACCTGCGACCGAACTGCGGGACCACTGGCACTCGATTGGCGAGAGTGCTAGTTTCGGGGTTGGCACTCTTCCTGTGAGTGTGCCAACCGCTTGCTGCTGGCGTGCGGCCCCCGCGACGGCGCACGGCTTGGGCAGGCACACGTCTGTGAACCACTGCCACGTCAAGAAAGTGAAGGTTGATCAGAAGTGTCGGTCAACATCAAGCCCCTCGAGGACCGGATCGTCGTCAAGCCGCTCGACGCCGAGCAGACCACGGCCTCGGGCCTGGTCATCCCGGACACCGCCAAGGAGAAGCCCCAGGAGGGTGAGGTCCTGGCCGTCGGCCCGGGCCGCGTCGACGACAACGGCAACCGCGTGCCGGTCGACGTCAAGGAGGGCGACAAGGTCATCTTCAGCAAGTACGGCGGCACCGAGGTCAAGTACGCCGGCGAGGAGTTCCTGATCCTCTCTGCCCGCGACGTGCTGGCCGTCATCGCCTGACGTCCCCCGATAGTCCGAGACGTTCGGACGTGACCGACCGGCGTGTCGGCGTCCGAACGTCTCGGACTACCCATTCGTGAGGAAGGAGCATCCGAGAGATGCCGAAGATTCTCGAGTTCGACGAGAGCGCCCGCCGCGCCCTCGAGCGTGGCGTCGACGCCCTCGCCGACACCGTCAAGGTGACGCTGGGCCCCAAGGGCCGCTACGTCGTCCTCGACAAGAAGTGGGGCGCGCCGACGATCACCAACGACGGCGTGACCGTGGCCCGCGAGGTGGAGCTCGACGACCCGTTCGAGAACCTCGGGGCGCAGCTCACCAAGGAGGTCGCGACCAAGACCAACGACGTCGCCGGCGACGGTACGACGACCGCGACCGTGCTCGCCCAGGCGATGGTCCACGAGGGCCTGCGGGCCGTCGCGGCCGGTGCCAACCCGATGGCGCTCAAGCGCGGCATGGACGCCGCCGGCGAGGCGGTCGGCGAGGCGCTGCTGAAGATCGCCCGCGACGTCGACGACAAGCAGGACATGGCGGCCGTCGCCACGGTCTCCAGCCGCGACGAGCACATCGGCGAGCTGCTCGCCGAGGCCTTCGACAAGGTCGGCAAGGACGGTGTGATCACCGTCGAGGAGTCCAACACCATGGGCACCGAGCTCGACTTCACCGAGGGCATGCAGTTCGACAAGGGCTACCTGTCGCCGTACTTCGTGACCGACCCCGAGCGGATGGAGGCGGTCCTCGACGAGCCCTACGTCCTGCTGCACCAGGGCAAGATCTCCGCGATCGCCGAGCTGCTGCCGCTGCTGGAGAAGGTCATCCAGGCCGGCAAGCCGCTCTTCATCCTCGCCGAGGACGTCGAGGGCGAGGCGCTCTCCACGCTGGTGGTCAACAAGATCCGCGGCACCTTCACCTCGGTCGCCGTGAAGGCGCCGGCCTTCGGTGACCGCCGCAAGGCGATGATGCAGGACATCGCGATCCTGACCGGCGGCCAGGTCGTGGCCCCCGAGGTCGGCCTCAAGCTCGACCAGGTCGGTCTCGAGGTGCTCGGCACCGCCCGCCGCGTGGTGGTCACCAAGGACGAGACCACCATCGTCGACGGCGGCGGGGACAACTCCGCCGTGCAGGGCCGGGTTGCCCAGATCCGCTCCGAGATCGAGGCCACCGACTCCGACTGGGACCGCGAGAAGCTCCAGGAGCGGCTCGCCAAGCTGGCCGGCGGGGTCTGCGTCGTACGCGTCGGCGCCGCCACCGAGGTGGAGCTGAAGGAGAAGAAGCACCGCATCGAGGACGCCGTGTCCGCCACCCGCGCCGCCATCGAGGAGGGCATCGTGCCCGGCGGCGGCTCCGCGCTGGTGCACGCCGCGACCGCCCTCGAGGACGGCCTCGGCCTGTCCGGTGACGAGGCCATCGGTGTCCGGGTGGTCCGCAAGGCGGTCGACGAGCCGCTGCGCTGGATCGCCGAGAACGGCGGCGAGAACGGCTACGTCGTGGTCAGCAAGGTCCGCGAGTTCGGCGGTGGCACCGGCTACAACGCCGCCACCGGCGAGTACGGCGACCTGGTCGCGCAGGGCGTGCTCGACCCGGTCAAGGTGACCCGTTCGGCGCTGACCAACGCCACCTCGATCGCGGGCATGCTGCTCACCACCGAGACCCTGGTGGTGGACAAGCCCGAGGAGGAGGACGAGTCCGCCGCGGCCGGTCACGGCCACGGGCACGGGCACGGCCACTGAGCCGACCTTCGCAGTCGCGAACTGCCGCCGACCGGATGTCAGACCATTCGGTCGGCGGCAGTTTCGTTCGCGCACCGGCGCGGCTCAGCGCAACGGCACGAACCGGTAGCTGCCGTGCTCGCTGGTCTCCACCTCCTCGCCCCGCCGGCAGGCGAGGACCATCGCGCCGTTGACCGGCACCACCATCCGGCCGCCGTCGACGAGCTGGTCGACCAGCTCCTGCGGCAGCCGCCGGGTGCCCGCCGAGACCAGGATGCGGTCATACGGGTCGAGGTCGGGCACCCCCAAGACGCCGGGCTCCGCGGAACGCACCGAGGCCCAGTCGTACGCCGTGCGCCGCACGTTGGCCTCTCCCCAGCGGGCGAGGTCGGCATCGAGCTCGACGCCGACGACCAGGCCGTCCGGGCCGACGAGGTGGCCGAGCAGTGCCGTCGTCCAGCCCGAGCCGGCGCCGACGTCGAGCACCCGCTGCCCGGGGCGTACGTCGAGCAGCCGCAACATGTCCTCGACGGTCTGCGGCTGGCTGTTCGTCTGGCCGTGCCCGATCGGCAGCGGCTCGTCGTACCCGGCCTGGTCGCGGTAGGCCTCCCGCAGGAAGCCGCTGCGCGGCACCGCGGCGAAGGCTGCGTCGACCGCGTCCATGGCTTCAGTGAACCCGCGGCGGCCGGGTCGCTCAACCGGTTCGGACAACCTGGTCCGCCTCTTGGGTCCACAGCGCGGACCCGCTACCTTGGTGGACGTTCCCCCGGCCGTATCCCCCGTCGGCCGGGGGAACCCTCGCCTTTCCGGGCCTCCGCGTTCCCGCGCCGGTCGCCCGTCAGGCCCGGCAGCCGCCGTCGATACACTGGGCGCCTGTCGCCCACCACCGGAAGGCCGCGATGACTGAAGGCGTCCCCCTCGAAGTCCCCGAGAAGTTCCTGCCCCTCGGCCTGACCTACGACGACGTCCTGCTGCTGCCCGGCGAGTCCGACCTGGACCCCTCCGAGATCGACACCACCTCGCGCATCACCCGCGACATCTCGCTGCGGGTGCCGCTGCTCAGCGCCGCGATGGACACCGTCACCGAGTCGCGGATGGCGATCGCGATGGCCCGGCAGGGCGGCCTCGGCGTGCTGCACCGCAACCTCTCGGTCGAGGACCAGGCCTACCAGGTGGACCTCGTCAAGCGCACCCAGACGGGCATGATCTCCAACCCCGTGACGATCGGGCCCGACGCCACCCTCGAGGAACTCGACCAGCGCTGCGGGGAGTACCGCGTCTCCGGCCTGCCGGTCGTCGACGTCGACAACAGGCTGCTCGGCATCTGCACCAACCGCGACCTGCGCTTCACGCCGGTCAAGGAGTGGGCCACCACGAAGGTCAACGAGGTGATGACGCCGATGCCGCTGATCACGGCGCCGGTCGGCATCTCCCGCGACGAGGCCACGAAGCTGCTGCGCCAGCACAAGCGCGAGCGGCTTCCGATCGTCGACGAGTCCGGCCGGCTCGCCGGACTGATCACGGTCAAGGACTTCGTGAAGTCCGAGCAGTTCCCGCACGCCTCCAAGGACGCCGACGGGCGGCTGCTGGTCGGTGCGGCGATCGGCTACTTCGGTGACGCCTGGCAGCGGGCGACCACGCTGGTCGAGGCCGGAGCCGACGTGCTCGTCGCCGACACCGCGCACGGCCACGTGCGGATGCTGCTCGAGATGGTCGAGCGGCTCAAGAAGGACCCCGCCACCCGCCACGTCCAGGTGATCGGCGGCAACGTGGCGACCCGCGCCGGTGCCCAGGCCTTCGTCGACGTCGGCGCCGACGCGATCAAGGTGGGCGTGGGGCCCGGCTCGATCTGCACCACCCGCGTGGTGACCGGTGTGGGGGCACCGCAGGTGACCGCGGTGTACGACGCCGCCGCGGCGGCACGTCCCGCCGGAATCCCGGTGATCGCCGACGGTGGCCTGCAGCACTCCGGCGACATCGCCAAGGCGATCGTCGCGGGCGCGGAGGCGGTGATGGTCGGCTCGCTGCTGGCCGGCTGCGAGGAGAGCCCGGGAGCTCTCGTGCTCGTCAACGGCAAGCAGTACAAGGCCTATCGCGGCATGGGCTCCCTCGGCGCGATGTCCAGCCGCGGCAAGAAGTCCTACTCCAAGGACCGCTACTTCCAGGCCGAGGTCGCCAGCGACGACCTGATCGTGCCGGAGGGCATCGAGGGCCAGGTGCCCTACCGCGGGCCGCTCGCCGCAGTGATCCACCAGCTCGTCGGCGGGCTGCACCAGTCGATGTTCTACATCGGCGCGCGCACCATCCCCGAGCTGCAGGAGAGGGGCCGGTTCGTCCGGATCACCTCGGCCTCGCTCAAGGAGTCCCACCCCCACGACGTGCAGATGACCGTCGAGGCGCCCAACTACCGGGTATGAGGATCCGCCCCTTCGAGGAGGCCGACTGGCCCGCCGTACGCGCCATCATCGAGGAGGTCGCCACCGAGGGGGAGACCTACTGCGTGCCACCCGCGATGAGTGATGCCGAGGCGCGCGCCTTCTGGCTCGGTGACCCGGCCACCGTGGTCGCCGACGTCGACGGGGAGATCCTCGGCAGCGCGCACATGGGCCCGAACCGGCCGGCGCAGGGCGCTCACGTCGGCACCGCATCCTTCATGGTGTCCTCGGCAGCGCGCGGGCGCGGCGTCGGCCGGGCGCTGGGGGAGCACGTGGTCGCCTGGCACCGCCGGCACGGCTTCCGCGGGATCCAGTTCAACGCCGTGGTCGAGACCAACACCGCCGCCGTACGGCTGTGGCAGTCGCTCGGCTTCCAGATCGTCGGCACCGTACCCGGAGCCTTCAGGCTGCCGTCGGGGGAGTACGCCGGCCTGCACGTGATGTACCTGCCACTCGCATAGTCCGAGACGTTCGGACCGTCTCGCCCGGCGTGTCGGCGGCCAAACGTCTCGGACTATCCCGATGCAGCCAGCCAGCCAGCCAGCCAGCCAGCCAGCCAGCTCCTCAGGTCGGCACGGGCGGTCGACCCCGATAGCCTTGCCGGGTGACTGAGATCGAGATCGGCCGCGCCAAGCGCGGACGGCGCGCGTACTCCTTCGACGACATCGCGATCGTGCCCTCGCGCCGCACCCGCGATCCGGAGGAGGTGTCCACCGCCTGGCAGATCGACGCCTACCGCTTCGAGCTGCCGATCGTGGCCGCGCCGATGGACTCGGTGATGTCGCCGGAGACGGCGATCGCGCTGGGTCGGCACGGCGGACTCGGCGTGCTCAACCTCGAGGGCCTATGGACGAGGTACGACGACCCGACCGACCTGCTCGAGGAGATCGCGCACCTCGACCCGGCCCGCGCCACGTCCCGGATGCAGCAGGTCTACTCCGAGCCGGTCAAGGCCGAGCTGATCACCGAACGGCTCCGCCAGGTGCGAGAGGCCGGAGTGACCGTCGCCGGTGCCCTCACCCCGCCGCGCACCAAGGAGTTCGCCAAGACCGTGGTCGACGCCGGCGTCGACATGTTCGTCATCCGCGGCACCACCGTCTCGGCCGAACACGTCTCCGGGCAGGCCGAGCCGCTGAACCTCAAGGAGTTCATCTACGAGCTCGACGTCCCGGTGGTGGTCGGTGGCTGCGCGACCTACCAGGCGGCGCTGCACCTGATGCGCACCGGCGCGGCGGGTGTGCTGGTCGGCTTCGGTGGCGGTGCCGCGCACACCACCCGCACCGTGCTCGGCGTGGCGGTGCCGATGGCCAGCGCGGTCGCCGACGTGGCGGCGGCGCGCCGGGACTACCTCGACGAGTCCGGTGGCCGCTACGTGCACGTCATCGCCGACGGCTCGATCGGCCGCAGCGGTGACCTCGCCAAGGCCATCGCCTGTGGTGCCGACGCGGTGATGATCGGCTCCCCGCTGGCCCGCGCCACCGACGCCCCGGGGCAGGGCTTCCACTGGGGCGTGGAGGCCCACCATCCGGAGCTGCCGCGCGGCCTGCGGGTGGAGATCGGCACGGTGGGCACGCTCGAGGAGATCCTCTTCGGGCCCTCGCGGGTCGCCGACGGCACCATGAACCTCGTCGGTGCGCTGCGCCGGGCGATGGCGACGACCGGCTACACCGAGCTGAAGGAGTTCCAGCGCATCGAGGTCGTCGTCCAGTAGCTCAGTCGTCCAGTAGCTCAGTGGTCGGCCGGCACTGGGCGTGGCGGGCGGCTGCCGCGTGCTGTCGGGGTGATCGAGCTACTGCTGGGTGGCGGCCTGCGCTGCGCTGATGCCCAGCTGCGCCATCATGGAGCCGGTGTCGAAGTAGGTCCGCTGGGAGCGGACCGTGCCGCCGTCGAACTCGAGGATGTCGACGAGCTGCAGCGTCAGCGACCGGCCGGTGGCCGGGAGGTCGCCCATCGGGGTGCGGAGCGTGCCGGTGTGGGTTCCGCGGCCGGTGTACTCCACCACGACGTGGTCCCCGTGGGCCACCACGGTGTCGATCGTGACGCTGCCGTCGGGGAAGGCGTCGGCCCACATGGTCTCGAACTCCATCATGCCCTTCGGGCCGTGGAAGGTCTGGCCGCTGCCGACGATGACGACGGTGCTGTCGGGGGCGAAGCTCCTCGTCGTCTTCTCGAACTCTCGGGTGTTCCAGTTCTCGTAGAAGCTGCGTGCAAGGTCTGCGTTGTCTGCCATGTGAGCCTCCGCTCCGGCATCCGCCCGCAGTCCTCGACGCTAGTCCGGGGCGCCGGGCACCGGCAATGGCGCGTTTGGGTGGTGCACGAAGCGGGCATTCCGCAGGGAGCGCGAGGAGGTGCCCGCGGTGTTCGTTTCCCGTTTCATGCCGTGCGACGGCTGCGGTGAGTCCCTGGACATGACCGACCCGGTGCCTCACGAGTGCGCCCCCGAGCGGCGGGCGGAGTTCCAGATGTTCGCGCTGCGTGACGAGGTCGCCGACTTCCCGGCGCGCTTCGACGGTTATCTGCAGACCCCCTACGGACGGTTCGAGGTCTGGCTCGCCGCCCGGCAGGTGCGTCGGGCCGGCTGAGCCGCAGGCCGCGGGTTGCCCGGCCTGCCGGCGACGCTGCTTGGATGGGGGACATGGTCGCGAACCTCCAGCTGTCCCCTCGGGCTCGCGCGCACGCCCTCGACGTGATGGGTGCGACCACGCTCGGCCGCGAGCTCGACGTGCTCGTGGTCGGGGGCGGCGTGGTCGGAGCGGGGACCGCCCTCGACGCGGTCACGCGGGGGCTCTCCGTCGGGCTCCTCGAGCAGCGTGACCTCGCCTCCGGCACCAGCAGCCGCAGCAGCAAGCTCGTCCACGGCGGGCTGCGCTACCTCGAGATGCTCGACTTCGCCCTGGTGCGGGAGGCGTTGCAGGAGCGCGGGCTGCTGCTCACCCGACTGGCGCCGCACCTGGTGCGGCCGGTGCCGTTCCTCTACCCGCTGCACGAGGCCTGGGAGCGCCCGTACGTCGGCGCCGGTCTCGCCCTTTACGACGCGATGGCGTGGGCCGGCGCGCGGGCGGGGCGGCACGACGTGGGCCTGCCGCGACACCGGCACCTGCTGCGCCGGCAGGTCGCCCGGCTCGCGCCCGACCTGCGCACCGAGCACCTCCACGGCGGGGTGCAGTACCACGACGCCCAGGTCGACGATGCCCGGCTCGTGGTGACGGTGGCGCGCACCGCGGCGTCGTACGGCGCCCACGTGGCGACCCGCGCGAAGGCCACCGGCTTCCTGCGCGAGGGCGAGCGCGTCGTCGGGGTCATCGCCCGCGACCTGGAGAACGACACCGACCTGCAGATCCGGGCCCGGGTGGTGGTGAACGCCGCCGGGGTGTGGACCGACGAGATCCAGGAGCTCGTCGGCGGCCGCGGCGCGCTCCACGTGCAGGCGAGCAAGGGCATCCACCTGGTCGTGCCACGCGACCGGATCCGCAGCCAGACCGGGTTCATCACCCGCACCGAGGCCTCGGTGTTGTTCGTGATCCCGTGGGGCAGGCACTGGATCATCGGCACCACCGACACCGCCTGGGACCTCGACAAGGCGCACCCGGCGGCGTCGCGGGCCGACATCGACTACGTGCTCGGCCACGTCAACGCGATGCTGCGCGAGCCGCTCGGCCACGAGGACGTCGAGGGCGTCTACGCCGGGCTGCGTCCCTTGCTGGTCGGTGAGTCCGAGCCGACCTCGCGGATCAGCCGCGAGCACACCGTGGTGACGCCCGTGCCCGGCCTGGTGATGATCGCCGGGGGCAAGCTCACCACCTACCGCGTCATGGGCCGCGACGCCGTGGACGCCGCCGCGCACTCGCTCGACCACACCTCGACCGGCACCGTGCGCCCGTCGATCACCGACCGCGTGCCGCTGTCCGGGGCCGACGGCTACCTGAGCCGGCGCAACCAGCGACTGGTGCTCGCCGAGGCCTCCGGGCTGCACGTCAGCCGGATCGACCACCTGCTCGGCCGCTACGGCGGTCTGGTCGACGAGCTGCTCGACCTCGTCCGTGAGCGGCCGGTGCTTGCCGATCCGCTGCCGGGCGCCGAGGACTACCTCGCGGCCGAGATCGTCTATGCGGTCACCCACGAGGGCGCCCGCCACCTCGACGACGTGCTCACCCGGCGCACCCGCATCTCCATCGAGACCTTCGACCGTGGCTGCACCGCTGCCCGCCCCGCGGCGGAGCTGATGGCGGCCGAGCTCGGCTGGGAGGCCGCCGCCCTCGAGGAGGAGGTCGACCACTACCTGCGCCGGGTCGAGGCCGAGCGGCAGTCCCAGCGGATGCCCACCGATCTCGAGGCCGACGAGGCCCGGGTGGCCGCCCCCGAGGGGCCCTGGAACCGCTGACCCGGCGGGCGTGGTCGCGAAAACCCGTCGACCCGGCGGCGGGGCTCGCGCCACGATGCGCCCATGACTGCAGAGATCTGGTGCACCACCGTCGACTGCGACAACCCCTACGAGCTCTCCGAGTGGTGGAAGCAGGTGCTCGGGTACGCCGACCTGCCCGACGACCCCAACCTGCCCGACCACACCGAGTGCCTCATCCGGGACCCCGAGACCGGTCACCGGCTGCTCTTCATCCGGGTGCCGGACACCAAGCAGGTGAAGAACCGGCTGCACTTCGACATCGCGCCGCGCGCCGGCCGGCGCGACGACGAGCTGGTCCGGCTGCTCGAGCTCGGCGCCACCCAGCTCGACGACCTGCGCAAGCCCGACGGCACCGGCTGGGTGGTGCTCGCCGACCCGGAGGGCAACGAGTTCTGCATCCTGCGCAGCGAGGCCGAGCGGCAGGCCGCTCCTCCGGCGGGCTACGCGGACTAGGGGCACCCGCCGAGCACCAGCTCCCTGCCTGACCAGCGGCGCCGCAGCCACCGGTCGTGGGTGGCGACGACGACGGTCCCGACGCTCGCCTGCAGGGCCTCCTCGAGCTCGCCGGCCAGGCTGAGCGAGAGGTGGTTGGTCGGCTCGTCGAGCAGCAGCAGGTCCGGCTCCCGGGCCACCGCGATGGCCAGTCCGAGCCGGCGCCGCTGCCCGGCCGAGAGCAGGCCGACGGCCCGGCCGTGGTCACGCGGGTGGAGCAGTCCGAGGTCGCGCAGCGGATGCGCCTCGGCGCGCTCGTCGCCCAGCGCCTCCCGGTAGGTCGTCAGCGCGCTGGCTTCCGGCCGGTCGAAGGTGACGTCCTGCACCAGCTCCACGGGCCGGGCCGCGGTGACCTGCACGAGTCCAGAGTCGGGCCGGATCCGGCCGGACAGCACGCCGAGCAGCGTCGACTTGCCGGTGCCGTTCGCACCCGAGACGAGCAGGTGCTCACCGGAGTCGACGTCGAGCCGGGGGAGCGTCAACCGGCCGCGCACCACGAGGTCGCGCACCACCAGCTGGCGGCCCGACGGTGCCGGGGCGACCAGCCGGGCACGCAACCGCAGCGGCTTCGGTGGCTTGCGCAGCTGGGTCCGCTCGGCCTCCTCCAGCCGCCGCCGGGCGTCCTTCTTCCGCCGGGCCAGGGTGCGCTCGACCCGGGCGCCCTTGAAGGCGGTCACGTACTTGTCGTTGTCGCGCGGGGGGCGTCCGGGAGCGATCGCCGACGTCCCGACCCGGGTGGCCGCCCGGAGCCGGGCGAGCTCCTCCTGCTGTGCCTGCCAGGTCTCCTCCCACCTGCGGCGCGCGTCGGCCCGGGCCAGCTCGTACGCCGACCAGCCGCCGCCGAACCGTCGACCGCCGCGCCCGTCGGTGCCCAGCGCGGCGGGGTCGAGATCGACCAGGTCGGTGCACACCTCGTCGAGCAGCACCCGGTCGTGGCTGGCGAGCAGCACGACGCCCGGCAGCTCGCGCAGGAAGCCGACCAGGGCGTCGACCGCGGCGTCGTCGAGGTGGTTGGTCGGCTCGTCGAGCAGCACGCACTCGGGCCGGCGGGTCATCACCGTCGCCAGCGCCAGCCGGGTGCGCTGGCCACCGGAGAGCGTCCCGATGCGCCGGTCCGGGGCCAGCCCGCTGAGGCCCAGCTGCTCGGCGGCGGTCAGCGCCCGGCGGTCGGCGTCCCAGGCGTCGTGCGCCAGGGCCCAGTCGAGCACGGCGGCGTACCGGTCGGCGGCGGCCGGGTCGTCGAGCCGCCCGGCGAGCCGCTCCACCTCGGCGACGGCCTCGCGCAGGGGCTGCAGCGTCGAGGCGAGGACGGCGGCGACCGTGTCCTCCTCGCGGAACGGCGGCTCCTGGGTGAGCAGCGCGAGGTCGTCGGGCCGCGCGATGGTGCCGGCCACGACGGCCCGGGCGGGCAGCCGGCCGGCGACGGCATGCAGCACGGTGGACTTGCCGGCGCCGTTCTCGCCGACCAGGCCGATGCGCCGCCCGGGCTGGGCGAGGAGGTCGAGGCCGTCGAGGACGGAGCGGTCGGGATAGCTGACGCGCAGGTCGCGGACGACGAGGGGGGAGAGGGGCATGCGGATGGCCTTCGACGCGGTGGACGACTCGCCGGGCTCGGCCGCGGTCGCGAGTCAGGGGTCTCAGGCGTGGATCAGCATGGTGCGCAGCAGGCTAGCGGCCGCGACGCCCCGGCCCAACCGGTTTTCGGACCCGTAGAATGGGCTGTACCCCCGCCCCCTCGCCGAGCGGGGGCCGTCGTGCTGTCCCCCTCTCCGCACCACTGGAGCGCCCGTGCGTCTCGCCGGCCTGGCCACCGCCGTCCTGAGCCAACCCACCCTCGCGACGGCGCTCGACGACGCGGCCGGCAACGTCGTCCCTGCGCTGGACCTCACCGGCCCCGCCGCGCTGCGCCCCTTCGTGGTGGCCGGCCTCGTGGGCCGCGGTCGCAGCACGCTCGTGGTCACCGCCACCGTCCGCGAGGCCGAGGACCTCGTCGAGGAGCTGGGCTGCTTCGTCGACCCGACCCGGGTGGCGCTCTACCCGGCGTGGGAGACGCTGCCGCACGAGCGGCTCAGCCCGCGCAGCGACACCGTCGGCCGTCGGCTGGCCGTGCTGCGTCGGCTGCGCCATCCCGGTGACGAGCCGGAGAACGGCCCGCTCGACGTCGTCGTCGCGCCGGTCCGCTCGGTGCTGCAGCCGCAGGTCAAGGGGCTGGCCGACCTGGCGCCGGTCGAGCTGCTCCCCGGGCAGGAGGCCGACCTCGACGACGTGGTGCGCCGGCTGGCGGAGGCGGCGTACTCCCGGGTCGACCTGGTCGAGAAGCGCGGCGAGTTCGCCGTGCGCGGCGGCATCGTCGACGTCTTCCCGCCCACCGAGGAGCACCCGCTGCGCGTGGAGTTCTTCGGCGACGAGGTCGACGAGATCCGCTCCTTCGCGGTCGCCGACCAGCGCACCATGGACAAGCGCGAGCGGCTGTGGGCGCCGCCGTGCCGTGAGCTGCTGCTCAGCGACGAGGTGCGCCGGCGGGCCGCCGAGCTGGGCGAGGCACACCCGGAGCTGCGTGAGCTCACCGACAAGATGGCCGAGGGCGTCGCGGTCGAGGGCATGGAGTCGCTGGCACCCGTGCTGGTCGACGACATGGAGCTGCTGGTCGACCTGATGCCGGCCAGCACCCACGTGCTGGTGCTCGACCCCGAGCGGGTGCGCACCCGTGCCCACGACCTGGTGGCCACCAGCGAGGAGTTCCTCGGCGCCAGCTGGGCGGCTGCCGCCGCCGGAGGTACGGCGCCCATCGACCTCGGTGCGGCGTCGTTGCGCACGCTCGGCGACGTGCGCCACCACGCGCTGGGCAACGGCCTGGCCTGGTGGGGGATCAGCCCCTTCGGCATCGCCGACGACGACGCCCCGGCCGGCCCGGTCCGCGACTCCCTCGGCGAGGTCGTCCGTGCCGAGGTCGACGTCGAGGCCGGTGCGGTCGAGTCCCGCGTGGTGGAGGCTCGTCCGGTGGACGCCTACCGCGGCGACATCGAGGCCGCGGTCAAGGACATCACCGCCCACCTCGCCGAGGGGCGCCGTGTCGTCACCGTGCACGGTGGCCACGGTCCCGCGCAGCGCATGGTGGAGGTGCTCGCCGACCACGACGTCGCCGCCCGCTGCGTCGACGAGGTGGAGGACCTGCCCGACGGCGTGGTGCTGTGCACGATCGGCGCCCTCGAGCACGGCCTGGTGCTGGACGACCCGCGGCTGGCGGTGATCACCGCCGAGGACCTCGCCGGCCAGAAGGCGTCGACCCGCGACATGCGCAAGATGCCGGCCCGCCGCAAGCGCACCATCGACCCGCTCGAGCTCAAGGCCGGCGACTTCGTGGTGCACGAGCAGCACGGCGTGGGCCGCTTCATCGAGATGAGGCAGCGTGAGGTGCACGGCGCCGTCCGCGAGTACCTCGTGCTGGAGTACGGCGCCAGCAAGCGTGGCCAGCCGCCGGACCGGCTCTACGTGCCGGCCGACAGCCTCGACCAGGTCACCCGCTACGTCGGGGGCGAGCAGCCCACCCTGGACCGGCTCGGCGGCGCCGACTGGGCCAAGCGCAAGGGCCGCGCCCGCAAGGCGGTGCGCCAGATCGCGGCCGAGCTGATCAAGCTCTACGCCGCGCGCCAGGCCACCCAGGGGCACGCCTTCGGTCCGGACACGCCCTGGCAGTCGGAGCTGGAGGACGCCTTCCCCTTCCACGAGACCCCCGACCAGCTCAGCACGGTCGAGGAGGTCAAGGCCGACATGATGCGCACCGTGCCGATGGACCGGCTCGTCTGCGGCGACGTCGGCTACGGCAAGACCGAGATCGCCGTACGCGCGGCCTTCAAGGCGGTCCAGGACGGCAAGCAGGTCGCGGTGCTGGTGCCCACCACCCTGCTGGTCACCCAGCACCTGGCCACCTTCACCGAGCGGATGAGCGGCTTCCCGATGGTGATCAGGCCGCTGAGCCGGTTCCAGACCGACAAGGAGGCCCGGGAGGTCATCGACGGCCTGGCCGAGGGCAGCGTCGACATCGTCATCGGCACCCACCGGCTGCTCAACCCCGACATCCGCGTCAAGGACCTCGGCCTGATCATCGTCGACGAGGAGCAGCGCTTCGGTGTGGAGCACAAGGAGCAGATGAAGCGCCTGCGCACCAGCGTCGACGTGCTCAGCATGTCCGCCACCCCGATCCCGCGCACGCTGGAGATGGCGATCACCGGCATCCGCGAGATGTCCACCATCGCCACACCGCCCGAGGAGCGCCACCCGGTGCTCACCTACGTCGGCGCCTACGAGGACCGCCAGGTCGCCGCGGCCGTCCGCCGGGAGCTGCTCCGCGACGGCCAGGTCTTCTACATCCACAACCGGGTGAACTCGATCGAGAAGGCGGCCGCGCGGCTCAAGGAGCTGGTCCCCGAGGCACGCGTCGCGACCGCGCACGGCCAGATGGGCGAGCACCAGCTGGAGCAGGTGATGGTCGACTTCTGGGAGAAGAAGTTCGACGTGCTCGTGTGCACCACGATCGTCGAGTCCGGCCTCGACGTCTCCAACGCCAACACGATGATCATCGAGCGTGCCGACGCCCTCGGCCTCTCCCAGCTGCACCAGCTGCGCGGCCGGGTCGGCCGCAGCCGCGAGCGGGCCTACGCCTACTTCCTCTACCCGCCGGAGAAGCCGCTCACCGAGACCGCGCACGAGCGGCTCGCGACGCTGGCCCAGCACTCCGACCTCGGAGGCGGCATGGCGATCGCGATGAAGGACCTCGAGATCCGGGGTGCGGGCAACCTCCTCGGCGGCGAGCAGTCCGGTCACATCGCCGACGTCGGGTTCGACCTCTACGTGCGGCTGGTCGGCGAGGCGGTGCAGGAGTTCCGCAACGACGGCCGGCAGGTCGAGGAGCTGCAGGAGGTCAAGATCGAGCTGCCGGTCGACGCACACCTGCCGCACGACTACATCGGCAGCGAACGGCTGCGCCTGGAGATGTACAAGCGGCTCGCGGAGGTGCGCGAGGACGAGGACGTGCAGCTGCTGCGCGAGGAGATGCAGGACCGGTACGGCGAGCCGCCCGCGCCCGTCGAGCGGCTGCTGGCCGTGGCCCGCTTCCGGGCCCGGGCACGGCGGGCCGGCCTGGCCGAGGTGACCGTGCAGGGCAAGTACATCCGGTTCGCGCCGGTGGACCTGCCGGAGTCGCGAACCGTCAGGCTGACCAGGCTCTACCCCAAGAGCATCCACAAGCCGGCGCTGCGTAGCATGCTCGTGCCGCGCCCGCAGCCCGCCGGGTTCGGGGCCCAGCCCCTGCGCGACGGCGAGCTGCTGGCGTGGGCGCGCGACGTGGTCGAGCAGGTCGTCGACCCGCAGCCGGTCGCCGCGGCGGCCCCCAACACGGAGGAGAAGCGTTCGTGACGAGCAAGACCCGCAGGTCCCTGCCCGCAGCGGCCGTGGCGGCCGCCGCGATGCTCACGCTCAGCGGTTGCGGAGCCAGCGCCTCGGCCGCCGCGCACGTCGACGGCCAGCCCATCGCGACCAGCGACGTCGACCTGCTGTCGAAGATCACCTGCACCGACCTGCAGAACAGCGGCTCCGCCATGGGCGCCAACACCCGGCCCATCTCGCTGGTGCGGGGCCAGGCCGTCCAGGCACTGGTCGACGCCCGGGTCGCCGACATGATGGCCCGCCGGCGCGGCACGTCGTACGACAAGCAGCAGCTGGCGCAGACCATGGCCCAGGTCGACAACGCCCTGCCCCAGCTGCCCGCCGCCGACCGGCAGGACGCCCGCGACCTCATCGAGCGCCTGGTGCGCGCCGGCCTGGAGGTGCAGCAGATCGGCCGTGACGCCCTCGTCGCCGAGGGGCAGTCCAACCCGAGCCCCGACGCGTCGGTCAACAAGGGGCAGCAGCTGCAGCGCGCCTACGAGAAGAAGGTCGACATCCAGGTCGACCCGCGCTACGCCACGGCGCGCAGCGCCACCGGTGACCAGCTGTCGGTGCCGGTCTCCTCCTTCGCCCGCAACGGCGCCCAGGCCCAGCCCAGCCAGCTGTGGACGATCAAGCTGCCCGCGTCGCAGCGCTGCGGCTGAGCCGTCGTCGGTGACCGCCCCGCCATGACCGGCACCCCGGAGCAGCCCTCACCGCTCGTCGAGCTGGTGGGCGTCATGGCCCGCCTCCGGCGGGAGTGCGGCTGGAAGGCGGCCCAGACCCACCGGAGCCTCTCCCGCTACCTCCTCGAGGAGGCCTACGAGGTGCTCGAGGCGCTGGACACCGGTGACCGCGACCACCTGCGCGAGGAGCTGGGCGACCTGCTGCTGCAGGTCTATTTCCACGCCGCGATCGCGGCCGAGCAGGGCCTGTTCGACATCGAGGACGTCGCGGCCGGCCTGACCGCGAAGCTGGTGCGTCGCAACCCGCACGTCTTCGGCGACGTCGAGGCCACCGACCCGGCCGAGATCGACGCCAACTGGCAGGCGATCAAGGAGGCGGAGAAGCAGCGGACCGACCCGCTGGAGGGCGTCCCGCTGGAGCTGCCGGCCCTGCTGCGCGCCACCAAGGTGCTCGAGCGGCTCGAGCGCGCAGGGCGACCGGTGCAGGTCGACGCCCGCTCGACCGACCTCGGCGAGCGGCTGCTCGCGCTGGTGGCCGAGGCCCGCCTCGCCGGGGTCGACGCCGAGCAGGCGCTGCGCGACGCCGTACGCCGCCACACCCCGGGCCCTCCCGGATCCGGCTCCTCCCCGCGGTTAGGCTGAGCCGAGCCCGACCTGCCCCACCGGGCAGCCGCAGCGACCACAGCAGGAGTCCGACCCGTGGCCTTCATCGACACCGTCATCGCCCGCGAGATCCTCGACTCGCGCGGCAACCCGACCGTCGAGGTGGAGGTGTTGCTCGACGACGGCTCGACCGGGCGGGCGGCCGTCCCCAGCGGTGCGTCGACCGGTGCGTTCGAGGCCGTGGAGCTGCGCGACGGGGGTGACCGCTACGGCGGCAAGGGCGTGGAGAAGGCGGTCGAGGCGGTGCAGCACGACATCGCCGATGCGATCGAGGACCTCGACGCCGGTGACCAGCGGCTCGTCGACCAGACGATGATCGACCTCGACGGCAGCGCCAACAAGGCCAGACTCGGGGCCAACGCGATCCTGGGCGCCTCGCTGGCGGTGGCCCGTGCCGCCGCCGAGAGCGCCGAGCTGCCGCTCTTCCGCTACGTCGGCGGCCCGAACGCGCACCTGTTGCCGGTGCCGATGATGAACATCCTCAACGGCGGGTCGCACGCGGACACGTCCGTCGACATCCAGGAGTTCATGATCGCGCCGATCGGTGCGGGCACCTTCCGCGAGGCGCTGCAGCAGGGCGCGGAGGTCTACCACGCGCTCAAGGCCGTGCTGAAGCAGAAGGGGCTCTCGACCGGTCTCGGCGACGAGGGCGGCTTCGCCCCCGACCTGGCCAGCAACCGTGACGCCCTCGACCTGATCGTCGAGGCGATCGAGGCCGCCGGGCTCCGGGCCGGCGACGACATCGCCCTCGCCCTCGACGTGGCCGCCAGCGAGTTCTTCTCCGAGGGCGCCTACGCCTTCGAGGGTGGACGCAAGCCCGCCGCCGAGATGTCCGCCTACTACGCCGACCTCGTCGACGCCTACCCGATCGTCAGCGTCGAGGACCCCCTCGACGAGGAGGACTGGGACGGCTGGCGCACGATCACCGACCAGCTCGGCGACCGGGTGCAGATCGTCGGCGACGACCTCTTCGTCACCAACGTCGAGCGGCTGCGCCGCGGCATCGACGGGGGGCAGGCCAACGCCCTGCTGGTGAAGGTCAACCAGATCGGCTCGCTGACCGAGACGCTCGACGCCGTCGAGCTGGCGCACCGCAGCGGCTACCGCTGCATGATGAGCCACCGCTCGGGGGAGACCGAGGACACCACCATCGCCGACCTCGCGGTGGCGACCAACTGCGGCCAGATCAAGACCGGCGCGCCGGCCCGCTCCGAGCGGGTGGCGAAGTACAACCAGCTGCTCCGCATCGAGGAGGAGCTCGGTGACGCCGCCCGCTACGCCGGCCGGGGCGCCTTCCCGAGGTTCCGCGACTGACCATGTCCAGCATCCGGCCTCCTGCCCGCCGCAGGCCCCAGCGCGCCGGCCGGCCGCGCAACACGCGCCCCGGCCGCCGCGGCGCAGCGCCCCGCAGCACGGCCGGACAGCCAGCCGCGCCCCGCGCGCGGTTCACCAGCCGGATGGCGATCCTGCTCGTCGTCTTCGCGGTGCTGCTGGTCTCCTACGCATCCTCGCTGCGCGCCTACCTCGAGCAGCGCTCGCAGGTCGAGGCCTTGCAGCAGCAGGTGGCCCAGTCGCGGCACGACATCTCCCGGCTCGAGCGGGAGAAGCGGCGCTGGCACGACAAGGCCTACGTCGAGGCGATGGCGCGCCAGCGGCTCGGCTGGGTGCTGCCCGGGGAGACCGCCTACCAGGTGATCGGCAAGGACGGCAGGCCGCTGCAGGAGACCAGCGAGCTGAGCAACCCGGCCACCGTGGGCCACGTGGTGCCGCGCGCCTGGTGGTCCACGGCGTGGGGGTCACTCCGCGCTGCAGACCACCCGCCGGCCCAGCGGTCCGCGCCTGCGACGCACATCCGACCGCCGGCGCACCGCAAGCGGTGAGCATCAGCGAGCACGACGTCGCCGTCGTCGCCGAGCAGCTGGGGCGGCGGCCGCGCGGCATCCACGCGGTCGGGCACCGCTGCCCCTGCGGGCTGCCCGACGTGGTCACCACGGAGCCGCGGCTCGAGGACGGAACCCCGTTCCCGACCACGTTCTACCTCACCTGCCCCCGCGCAGCCTCGCTGATCGGCACCCTGGAGGCCTCGGGCCTGATGCGTGAGATGAGCCAGCGCCTGGCGGAGGACCCGCGCCTGGCCGCCGCCTACCGGCAGGCCCACGAGCGCTACCTGGCCGCCCGGGAGGAGATCGGCGAGGTGGCCGAGATCACCGGTGTCTCCGCCGGCGGGATGCCCGACCGGGTCAAGTGCCTGCACGTCCTCGCTGCTCACGCGCTCGCCGCCGGCCGCGGGGTGAACCCCCTCGGCGACGAGGTGCTCGACCGGCTGGGGGAGTGGTGGGCCGACGGTCGCTGCGTCGACACCGCGGAGCCGGCGCGATGACCCGCGTCGCCGCCTACGACTGCGGCACCAACTCGCTGCGCCTGCTCGTCGCCGACCTCGACCCGGCCACCGGCAGCGAGGAGGAGGTGCTGCGCGAGATGCGCATCGTGCGGCTCGGGGAGGGCGTGGACCGCACCGGCCGGATCTCGGACGCCGCGATGGCCCGGGTGCTGGCGGCGGTCGACGACTTCGCCTCGCTGGCGCGAGAGGCGGGAGCGACTGCCGTACGCTTCTGCGCCACGTCGGCCGCGCGCGACGCCGCGAACGCCGCCGAGTTCATGACCGGCGTGCGGTCCCGGGTCGGCGTCGAGCCGGAGGTGCTCGACGGGCTGGACGAGGCGCGGGCGTCGTACGCCGGTGCCACCCGCTCCCTCGGCGACGCCGCCCGGCCGATCCTGGTCGTCGACATCGGCGGCGGCTCCACCGAACTCATCCTCGGCGACGGCGACGGCCGGGTGCTCGCCGAGCAGTCCCTCGACATCGGCTCGGTGCGGCTCACCGAGCGGCACCTGCACGACGACCCGCCGACCCCCGGTGAGGTCGAGGCGCTCGTCGCCGACGTCGACGCCGCGCTCGACGCATGCCGGGTGCCGCTGGGCGACGCCAGCACCGTGGTGGGGGTCGCCGGCACCGTCACCACCGTGGCCGCCGGCGTGCTGGGGCTCGCGGCCTACGACCGCGCCGCCATCCACCACGCGGTGCTCGCCGACGACGAGGTGCAGAGGACGGTGCGCGGGCTGGTGTCGATGGACGTCGCCGCCCGCCGCGAGCTGGGCTACATGCACCCCGGTCGCGCCGACGTGATCGCCGCGGGTGCGCTGATCCTGGAGCGGTTGCTGCGGCGTACGACGCCCGGCACGCTGCTGGTCTCCGAGCACGACATCCTCGACGGGATCGCCTGGTCGCTGGTCGAGCAGCTGTGAAGCAGGGCCAGCAGATCGCGGAAGCGACCTGACCGAAGGCGAGGGAGAGGGCATGGACACGACCGAGGCGGTGCCGCTGCCGCACCCGGTCACGGGCCGGCCCTTCGGCAGCCCGGTGCCGCCGGGCACCGGCTGGCCGGACGACCCGGCGGCGCCGGACACCCCGGTCGCCCGCACCGCCGAGCAGGTGACCGCGCTGGCCGACGGTGTCCCGCTCGCCGAGCTGGACGCCCGGGTGTCGGTCTGTGCGGCCTGTCCGCGGCTGGTGGCCTGGCGCGAGCAGGTCGCCCGGGACAAGCGGGCCTCGTTCGCCGACCAGCCCTACTGGGGCCGGCCGATCGCCGGGTGGGGCGCCGCGGAGCCGCGCGTGCTGGTCGTGGGCCTCGCGCCGGCCGCCAACGGGGGCAATCGCACCGGCCGGATCTTCACCGGGGACCGCTCCGGCGACTGGCTCTTCGCCGCGCTGCACCGGGTGGGCCTGGCCAGCCGGCCGACGTCCGTGCACGCCGGTGACGGCCAGCGCCTGCTCGGCACCCGGATGGTGGCCGCGGTGCGCTGCGCCCCGCCTGCCAACAAGCCGACGCCGGCCGAGCGGGACACCTGCGCGCCGTGGCTGCAGCGCGAGCTGGAGCTGGTGCTGCCCTCGGTGCGGGCCGTGGTCTGCCTTGGGTCCTTCGGCTGGGCGGCCGCGCTGCGTGCTCTCGGCCAGGCCGGCTTCGAGGTGCCACGCCCGCGGCCGAGGTTCGGCCACGCCGCCGAGGTGCGCCTGCACCGGGACGGTCGCCCGGTCACGGTGCTCGGCTGCTTCCACCCCTCGCAGCAGAACACCTTCACCGGCAAGCTGACCGAGCCGATGATCGACGCGGTGCTGGGCCGGGCCGCCGAGCTCGGGGGTGGACGGGCGGGCTGATCCGCCCCGCGGCCCCCGTGGGACCATCGGGCGGTGACCCTCCACGCCATCACCGTGCTCGGCCACGACCGGCCGGGCATCATCGCGGAGACCACCGCCGCGCTGGCCGGACTCGGGCTGAACCTCGAGGACTCCTCGATGACCCTGCTGCGCGGCCACTTCGCGATGACGCTGGTGACGGCCGGCGCTGTCGAGGCACCGCTGATCGAGGAGGCCCTCTCCGGGCTGACCGCCGACGGGTCCCTGGCCGTCTCGGTGCGGGAGGTCCCCCCGGAGTCGGCGACACCGGCCGGGGCGACGTACCTGCTCAGCGTGCACGGCGGCGACCGCCCCGGCATCGTCTCGGCGGTCACCGCCGAGGTGGCGCGTGCCGGGGGCAACATCACCGACCTGACCACCCGGCTGGCCGGTGACCTCTACGTGCTCACCGCCGAGTGCGACCTGCCACCGACCGCCGACGTCACCGCCGTGGAGGCGAGGATCAAGGAGGTGGCAGCCGGGCTCGGCGTCGGCGCCTCGCTGCGGCTGGTGGAGAGCGACGAGCTGTGACCTCGTTGCCGGTCGACACCGTGGTGGGCCACTGGAGCGAGGTCGACCTCGTCGTGCCCGGACGGGTGCGCACGGTGGTCACCGCCCCCGCCGAGGTGCTCTCGACGCCCGGCGCCGGGGTGGACCCCTGCGCGCCCGAGACAGTCCAGCTCGCCGCGGACCTGATCGCGACCATGCGTGTCTCGCCCGGCTGCGTCGGCCTGGCCGCTCCCCAGGTCGGGGTCGCCGCGCGGATCTTCTGCGTCGACGTCTCGGCGCACCCCAGGACGCGTACCCATCACGGCACCTTCGTGCTGTGCAACGCCGAGGTGGTCAGCGCCAGCCGCAACGACAGGGCCCGGGAGGGCTGCATGAGCGTGCCCGACCTCACCGGTGACGTGAAGCGGGCCACCCGGCTGGTCGTGCGCGGAGAGCTGCCGGGCACCGGCGAGCCCGTCACCGTGGAGGCCGACGCCTTCGAGGCCCGGGCGCTGCAGCACGAGATCGACCACTGCGCCGGGCTGCTCTTCCTCGACCGGGTCGCCGGCGCGCACGCCGTGCACCCCCGCAAGACCTATCTTTAGCCGCAGCGCCCCGGTATCCCAATCGGCAGAGGAAGCGGTCTTAAACACCGCTCAGTGTGGGTTCGAGCCCCACCCGGGGCACCTCGGGAACGGCCGGCCCGACTGGCACGTTTCTTACTGCGTCGTCTCGCTACCATCGAGGCGCACGTGGTGACCAGACCGGTCGCCAGCCACCGGCCTCCAAGGAGAGACCATGCAGAGCAGGAACCCCGTCTTCGCCCGGGCCGAGGGCTTCAACGGCAAGGGCGCCAACGCCTACGGGAACGCCACCTACCCGGGCAACGGGCAGTCGTACGCCGGCTACGGCAGTCCCTCCACCTGGGGCGTGGGCAGCCCCGGATCGCCGACCCACGCGGGCCCCACCGAGCGCGGCTACGAAGGGCCGATGACCATCGACTCGGTGGTGCAGAAGACCGGCATCACCCTCGCGGTGGTCTTCGTCGCCGCCGCGGCGACCTGGCTGCTCACCGGTGACGTGGCCAACCCCGCGAGCCTGCGGGGGCTCTACGGCCTCTCGATGGTCGGCGCCCTGGGCGGCTTCGCGCTGGCGATGGTCAACTCCTTCAAGCGCGTGGTCAGCCCGGCGCTGGTGATCGCCTACGCCGCCCTCGAGGGCGTCTTCATCGGCGGCTTCAGCAAGGTCATCGCCGCCTACTTCGGCGGCACCGACAACGGCACCTCGATCGTCGTCGGCGCGGTCCTCGGCACCGTCGCAGCGGTGGCCGGCACCCTCGCCGCCTACAAGTTCTTCGACATCAAGGTGGGCGACCGCTTCCGCAAGTGGGTCGTCGGGATGCTGTTCGGCTTCGTCGCCGTGGCGCTGCTCGACTTCGTGCTGGGCCTCTTCGGCGCCTCCTTCGGCTTCAACGGCTTCGGCGGCCTCGGCCTGATCTCCAGCGTGATCGGGCTGGGGCTCGGCGTGCTGATGCTGATCCTCGACTTCGACTTCGTCGAGCGCGGCGTCCGCGCCGGGCTGCCGGAGCGCGAGTCGTGGCGGGCGGCGTTCGGCCTGACCGTCACCATCGTGTGGATCTACATCGAGCTGCTGCGGATCCTGGCCATCCTCAACCGTCGCTGACGCCGAGCTCGTCGCAAGGGCGCTCCCGCTCCGAGGGCGCCCTTCGCGCGTCTCAGCCGGCGTCGCCGGCCTCCGCAGGGGTGGTCGGCGCGCCCGTGGCCGCCTCCGGAGCGGGGTCCTCGTGGCTGGCGGAGGCGTCCTCCTCGGGCCGCGGCTTCTCGGTGTCGCCGAGCGCCGGCCGCCGACGCCGCATCAGCAGCACCCAGCGCCCACCGGCACCGCGCTTGGCGCCCCCGACCTCGGTGCCGCCGAGCTCGGTGCCCGGGGTCCGGCTGGCCTCGTAGGCGGCGTAGCGGATCGGCAGCACGCCCTCGCCGCGCAGCGCCACCGGCTCACCCTCGTCCTCCGGGGCGAGACCGAGCGCGGCCAGCACCGAGGGGACGAGTACGGCGGCCATCGACGCGTAGCCGGCCGCCGACGGGTGGAAGCGGTCGGGCCCGAACAGCATCGCCGGCGCGGCCTCGAACTCCGGCCCGAGGATCGAGCCGAGCGAGACCGATCGGCCGCCGGCCTCGACCACCGCCACGGTCTGCGAGGCGGCGAGCCGGCGAGACCACAAGCGCGCGATCGCCCGCAGCGGCTGGGGGATCGGCTGCACCGTGCCGAGGTCCGGGCAGGTGCCCACCACGACCGCGACACCGGCGTGCACGAGTCGTCGTACCGCTTCGTCCAGCAGCCGCACCGACACCCCCATCGGCACCACGTGGGTGACGTCGTTGGCGCCGATGAGGATGATCGCCACGTGCGGACCGGTGGGCAGCGCCTCGTCGATCTGGCCGGCGAGGTCGGCGGTCTGCGCGCCGACCTTGCTGAACACGCCGAGGTGCACCCGGCGGCGGGACTGCGCGGCCAGCGCGGAGCCGATCATCGCCCCCGGCGTCTCCTCGACGCTGCGCACGCCGTACCCGGCAGCGCTCGAGTCGCCGAGCAGCACCGCCTTGATCGCCGGACCGGGCCGTCCGCGGCCGTACCAGCCGGTGGAGTCGGGCACCCGGTCGTCGGCGTACCCGATCGACCTTCGGGCCAGCTTGGCCTCCGTGCGCAAGAGGCCGTAGACGGAGACGCTCAGGCCGAGGATCCCGCCGGTGCCGTAGACAGCAGCGGAGACGAGCTTGCGCGCCAGCCGGTCGTTCGCCACGCGGACACTCTACGGGCACCTCCCCGGACGGCCCGGGCCCGCAACGGGCGGCTATGTTCGGCCCATGGAGTATGCGAACTCACTGCTGGAGCTGATCGGCAACACCCCGTTGGTCAAGCTCGGCAGGACCGCCGGTGACGCCCGCACCCCGGTGCTCGCCAAGGTCGAGTACCTGAACCCCGGCGGATCGGTGAAGGACCGGATCGCGGTCCGCATGATCGACGCCGCCGAGAAGTCCGGCGAGCTGCAGCCCGGTGGCACCATCGTCGAGCCGACCTCCGGCAACACCGGTGTCGGCCTGGCCCTGGTCGCCCAGCAGCGCGGCTACCGGTGCGTCTTCGTCTGCCCCGACAAGGTCAGCGAGGACAAGCGCAACGTGCTGCGGGCCTACGGCGCCGAGGTTGTGGTGTGCCCGACGGCCGTGCCGCCCGACCACCCCGACTCCTACTACAACGTCTCCGACCGGCTCGCCGCCGAGCCCGGCGCGTGGAAGCCGGACCAGTACTCGAACCCGAACAACCCGCTCTCGCACTACGAGCAGACCGGGCCGGAGATCTGGCGCCAGACCGACGGGAGGATCACCCACTTCGTCACCGGCGTGGGCACCGGCGGCACGATCAGCGGCATCGGCCGCTACCTCAAGGAGCAGAACCCCGACGTGCAGATCGTGGGTGCCGATCCGGTCGGCTCGGTGTACTCCGGCGGCACGGGCCGTCCGTACCTGGTCGAAGGCGTCGGCGAGGACTTCTGGCCCTCCACCTACGACCGGGGCATCGCCGACCGGATCATCGCGGTCTCCGACGCCGACTCCTTCGCCTTCACCCGCCGCCTGGCCCGCGAGGAGGGGCTGCTGGTCGGCGGCTCCTCCGGCATGGCCGCCTTCGCGGCCGTCCAGCTGGCCCGGGAGCTCGACGACCCCGACGCGCTGGTCGTCGTGCTGCTGCCGGACTCCGGCCGTGGCTACCTGACCAAGGTGTTCAACGACGACTGGCTGGCCTCCTACGGCTTCCTGCCCGCCGACGGCGCCCAGCAGACCCTCGGGGAGGTGTTGCGTGCGAAGAAGGGCGACATCCCCGCTTTGGTGCACACCCATCCCAACGAGACCGTCGCCGAGGCGGTGCAGATCCTGCAGGAGTACGGCGTCTCGCAGATGCCGGTCGTCCGCGCCGAGCCACCGATCATGGCGGCCGAGGTCGCGGGCTCGGTGTCCGAGCGGGTGCTGCTCGACGCGCTCTTCGGCGGCCGGGCCCGGTTGGCCGACCCGGTGGAGCAGCACATGAGCGAGCCGCTGCCGGCCGTCGGTGCCGGAGCAGATGTGGCCGAGGCGGTTGCCGCACTCAAGGACGCCGACGCGCTGCTCGTCCAGGAGGGCGGACGCCCGATCGGAGTGCTCACCAGACAGGACCTGCTCTCCTTCCTGGCGCGTCGCTAGGCCATCGAGGCGGTTGTCCTACGACTTCTGGGGGAGATCGGGCAATTGCCCTCGTCTGACGGCCGGTTCGTCAGTACCCTTGACAACAGGTCATCGGCGCTCGCAACCCCCCTGACAGGCGTCGGTGGTCGAGGTCCGGTGGGCTCGTGCTTCGTGCCCCTCGGGGGTCCCTCCACATCCCCGAGTCCCCTGGGCCGGCAGGTGGCGGGGAGGCACAGTCTCCTCGCCACCGTGCATGTCCGGGGCCTCCCAGGCCCCGGGTCAGCCCGGGTCAGCCCGGGTCAGCGCAGGTCAGCGCAGGTCAGCGCAGACGTCAGCGCAGCCGCTCGGCGATGGGCGAGGCCGGCACCGCCTCGGGATGCAGGATCGCGGCCAGCGCCTCCACCCCGTCGACGAGCCGCGGGCCCGGGCGCGCGAACGACGCGTTCGCGTCGACCGCCCACACCGGCACCTCGGCCGGGAGCGGCGAGTCACTGCGGCCCAGCAGCTCCTCGGCCAGCTTGCGCGAGCCCGGCAGGTCGAAGCCGCAGGGCGCGCACACGACCACGTCCGGCCGGCTCTCCCGGCACTGCTCCCAGGTCACCCGCACGGATCTCTGGCCCGGCGTGCCCAGCGCGGGCGCGGCACCGGCCAGCTGCACCATCTCCGGGACCCAGTGGCCCGGTGCGTACGGCGGGTCGGTCCACTCCAGCACCAGCACCCGGCTGCGGGATGCTCCGGCCACCGCGTGCCGCACGGCGTCGAGCCGCTGGCGGAGACGGGTGACCAGGTCAGCGGCCTGCTGCTCGTGGCCGGTGCGCCGCCCCAGGAGGAGGACCGAGTCGAGCACCTCCGCCAGGGTGTGCGGATCGGTGGTGAGCACCTCCGCCGTACACCCCAAGTGGTCGAGGGCGTCGTCGACGACCGAGACGTCGACCGCACAGACCGCGCACAGGTCCTGGGTCACCACCAGGTCGGCGTCCAGCCCGGACAGGGCACCCTCGTCGAGGTGGTAGAGGTCCTCGCCCCGTGCGATCGCGGCCGTCACGAAGGCGTCGATCTCCGCGCTGGAGAGCCCGGCGGGCATCGCGCTGGTCGACACGATGGTGCGTTGCCGCGCCTCGGCCGGGTGGTCGCACTCGAAGGTCACGCCGACGACGTCGTCACCGGCGCCGATCGCGAACAGGATCTCGGTGGCCGAGGGCAACAGCGAGACGATGCGCACCAGCCCATCGTAGGGGCGCGCTGAGCGCGACAAACCGTAAGAACAGGTTTCAAACGTGCACAAGCGCGCCACAGTGTGGTTGGGTGAGTAAGCCGGGGACACGACTCGAACAGGTGGGGGTGCGCCGGAACCGTGTGGGAGTTCCTGTCCAGCCGCAAGGCGGAGATCCTCTACGACGGCTTCCAGCATGCCAACCTCGTGGTCCAGGCGGTCTTCCTCGCCACGCTGATCGCGATCGCCCTCGCCATCGTGGTGACCCGCTTCCGGAGGCTGGAGGGCGTAGCGAACGCCTGCAGCGCCATCGGGCTGACCATCCCCTCGTTCGCGCTGCTCGGCCTGCTGATGCCGTTCACCGGGATCGGCACCACGCCGGCCTTCGTCGCGGTCACCTTCTATGCCGTGCTGCCGATCCTGCGCAACGCGGTCGTCGGCCTGCAAGGTGTCGACGCCACCCTGCTGGAGTCCGCCCGGGGCATGGGGATGGGGCAGGTCAGCTCCCTGCTGCGGGTGCGCATTCCCCTTGCCTGGCCCGTCATCCTGGCCGGCATCCGCATCTCGCTGCAGATGTCCATGGGGGTCGCCGCGATCGCCGCGATCGTGATCGGGCCCGGCCTGGGCAGCCTCATCTTCACCGGCCTCGCCCAGACCGGTGGCGCCAACGCGCTGAACTACGCGCTGGTCGGCACCATCGGCGTCGTCATCATCGCCCAGGTCCTCGACCTGCTGCTCGTGCTCCTCGGCCGGGCCACCATCTCGAAGGGAATCCGCGCCTGATGTCCACACTCGAAGAACCCGCCGCCCGCCCCGCGGAGCAGCCGGACGGCGACATCAGCGGCGCCACCATCGAGCTGCGCGAGGTCACCAAGGTCTACCCGGGGCAGAAGACGCCCGCGGTGGACTCCCTGACCCTGACCGTCCCGGCCGGCGAGATCGTGATGTTCGTCGGCCCGTCGGGGTGCGGCAAGACCACCTCACTGAAGATGATCAACCGGCTGATCGAGCCGACCTCGGGCACGATCATCATCGACGGTGAGGACGTCCGCACGCAGAGCGCCGACGAGCTGCGCCGCCATGTCGGCTACGTCATCCAGGGCGGCAGCCTGTTCCCGCACATGACGGTGGCGAGGAACATCGGCATGGTGCCCAAGCTGCTGGGCTGGGAGAAGCAGCGCATCGCCTCCCGCGTCGACGAGCTGCTCGACCTGGTCGGCCTCGACCCGGAGCGCTACCGCGACCGCTACCCTCGCGAGCTGTCCGGCGGTCAGCAGCAGCGCGTCGGGGTGGCCCGCGGCCTGGCCGCGGACCCGCCGGTGATCCTGATGGACGAGCCCTTCGGCGCGGTCGACCCGATCACCCGCCAGCGGCTGCAGGACGAGCTGCTCAGCATCCAGCGTGAGCTGCGCAAGACGATCGTCTGCGTGACCCACGACATCGAGGAGGCGATCAAGCTCGGCGACCGGATCCTGATCCTCCAGGAGGGCGCCCAGGTCGCCCAGTACGACACCCCGGAGGCGATCCTGGCCGCGCCCGCGAACGACTTCGTCGAGGACTTCGTGGGTGCCGGGTCGTCGCTCAAGCAGCTGTCGCTGTCGCGGGTCTCCGAGATCGAGCTCAGCCACCCCACCACCGCGACCGTCGGTGAGCCGACGGCGGAGGTGATCCGCCGCGCGGAGGCGAACGGCGACGTCGCCGTGGTCGTCCTCGACAGCCGCGGCCGGCCGGTGTCCTGGCCGACGCTGCGACAGCTGCGCCGGCACCAGACCGTCAGCGAAGGTGACCGCGAGACGCTGGTCGACCTCGACGAGCGCGCCACCCTCAACGACGCCCTCGACACCATGCTGACCTCCAGCCACGGTGGCGCGGTGGTCACCGGGCAGCGCGACCAGTACCTCGGCGTGATCGACTTCGACGCGGTGACCGAGCACATGCGGGCCGTCGAGCGGCAGCTGCAGGAGGCCAACGGCCCGGTCGACCCGGAGATCGCCTGATGGCGGTCGACGAGGCACCACCGGTCGAGGACGGGGCGGAAACCCTCGAGCAGGGCGGTGGCCGCCGGCGGCTGCTGCACCGCACCGGCGGCGAGGAGTCCCGGGTCATGCTCTTCCTGCTCCCGGTGCTCGTCGGGCTGGTGCTGCTCGGCTACGTCTGGTGGCGGCAGACCGCGAACCTCGACGGCATCGAGGAGTCCGCCCTCGACTGGAGCAAGGTCGGCAGCCAGGCCTGGCAGCACGTCGAGCTGACGGTGGTGTCCTCGCTGATCACCGTGCTGGTGGCCATCCCGGTGGGCATCGCCGTCACCCGTGGGCCGTTGCGCAAGGTGGCGCCGGTGGTGACCATCGTGGCCAACGCGGGCCAGTCGGCTCCCTCGATCGGCCTCATCGTGCTGCTCGCGATGTGGTGGGGCTTCAGCTTCTGGACGGCGGTCTGGGCGTTGACGCTGTACGCCGTGCTGCCGGTGCTCCGCAACACCATCACCGGCCTGCAGGGTGTCGACCCGACCCTGGTGGAGGCGGGCCGTGGCATCGGCATGTCGGCACCCAGCGTGCTGCTCCGCATCGAGATGCCGCTGGCGCTGCCGGTGATCATGGCCGGCGTGCGCACCGCCCTGGTGCTGGTCGTGGGCACCGCGGCGCTGGCCACCTTCATCAACGCCGGCGGCCTCGGTGGCACCCTCGAGTCCGGCATTACGCTCTACCGCTTCCCGGTCATCGTCAGCGCGGCCGTGCTGATCGCGCTGCTGGCCCTGCTGGTGGAGTGGGTCGGCCGCGTGCTCGAGGTCGTCCTCCGTCCGAAGGGCATCTGATGGTGTCGCGTCGCCTGACCAGGACCGCGTGCGTGGTCGCCCTACTGCTCGCGGCCAGCCTGCTCGCCGGTTGCGGCATCGGACTGGGCACGGCCGGTGGCTACGTCCCCACGGGCGAGCTGGGCCCGAGGCTGCAGGGGGTGAAGCCGCTCGACGGCGTCTCGGTGAGCGTCGGCTCCAAGAACTTCACCGAGGAGATCGTGCTCGGCAAGATGACCATCATCCTGCTGCGCGCTGCCGGCGCGCACGTGCAGGACCTGACCAACATCCCCGGCAGCGCGGCTGCGCGGGAGGCTCAGCTTGCCGGCCAGGTCGACCTCGAGTGGGAGTACACCGGCACCGGCTGGCTGACCTACCTCGGCCACGACACCCCGATCCCCGACAGCCACAAGCAGTACGTCGCGGTCCGCAACGAGGACCTGAGGAAGAACGACCTCGTCTGGTTGCCGCCGTCGCCGATGAACGACACCTACAGCTTCGCCATCACCCAGGACACCTACCGCAAGTACCACATCACGAAGTCCTCGCAGCTCAAGCACATCCCCGTCTCGGCCCGCACCTTCTGCGTGGAGTCGGAGTTCACCGACCGGCCCGACGGGCTGAAGGGCTACCTGAAGACCTACGGCGTGCCGCTCGGTGACCCGAAGGGCGTGCCGCGCAACAACATCAAGACGCTGCAGACCGGGGCGATCTACAACGCCACGGCGAAGGGCGGGCTGTGCAACTTCGGCGAGGTGTTCACCACCGACGGCCGGATCAAGGCGCTGCACCTGCGGGTGCTGGAGGACGACAAGAACTTCTTCCCGAAGTACAACGGCTGCCTGGTGGTCCGCAAGGCGGTGCTCGACGCCCACCCGCAGATCCGCCGCCTCTTCGCCGGCGTGACCAAGAAGCTGACCAACCAGACCCTGGTGAAGCTCAACGGCGAGGTGGACGTGGACGGCCGCGATCCGGGTCAGGTCGCCTTCGACTGGCTGCAGCGCGAGGGTTTCATCGCCGGCAAGTAGTCTCGCGGCGTGCCCACCACCGTCTACCGCACCGTCGCTCGCAACGGTGCGGCCGAGATCGAGGTGAGCCGTTCCCGGTTCCGGTGCACGATCGCCCGGGTCGAGGACGAGGTCGGTGCCCGCGCGGTGGTGGAGAGCTGCCGCAAGGAGTCCTGGGACGCACGGCACCACTGTTCGGCGTACGTCATCGGTCCCGACGGTGCGCTGGTGCGGTCGAACGACGACGGTGAGCCGCCCGGCACGGCCGGCGCCCCGATGCTCGAGGTGTTGCGTGGCCGGGGCCTGAGCGACGTGGTCGCGGTGGTGACCCGCTGGTTCGGCGGGGTGCTCCTCGGCACCGGCGGGCTGAGCCGGGCGTACGGCGACGCGGTGCGGGCGGCGCTCGACGAGGTGGGCGAGCGGGAGCGGGTGCTGCAGGCGATCGGCGAGGTGTCCGTCGAGCACGCCAGGGTCGGCCGGCTCGAGCACGCGCTGCGCTCCCGGGGCGCCGCGGTGCTGGGCGTCGAGTACGCCGACCACGCCGTGCTGCGGCTCGCGATCGCGCCGCTGGCCTGGACCGGTGCCGAGTCGATCGTTGCCGAGCTGTCCGAGGGCCAGGGCGCGCTCGTCCGCGTCGGCGAGCAGTGGGTGGACCGCTGAGCTCGGTGCCCCGGAGAGGTTGAGCTGCGCGTCGCGGCCTCGCCGGATCAGCCGGCAGCGGCGCGCAGCTTCTCCAGCAGTGGCTGGGCGGCCTCGGCGAGGAAGCGCTCGCAGGAGTCCCCGCCCACCTGCACCAGCGCGACGTCGGTGAAGCCGGCCTCCCAGAAGGGCTTGACCTTCTCGACGATCTCGTCCAGGTCGGGACCGCAGGGGATGGTCTCGGCGACGTCGTCGGGCCGGACGTACTTGGTGGCGCCGGCGAAGCCGTTCGTGGTCGGCAGGTCGGCGTTCACCTGCCAGCCGCCGGCGAACCAGCGGAACTGCTCGTGGGCCCGCTTGACCGCGGTGTCCCGGTCGGGATCCCAGCAGATCGGGATCTGCCCGACGGCCTTGCCCTGCTCCGGGATCCTCGGTGCCCCGTCGGTGTCGTTCCACGACGAGATCATCGAGGCGTCCGGCTCGGTGGTGATCAGGTGGTCGGCCAGAGGCGCCAGCTGCGAGATCGCCACCCGTCCACCGACGGCGACGCCGATCTCCACCGGCTGCTCGGGCAGGTCCCACAGCCGGGCGGAGTCGACCCGGTAGTGCTCGCCGTCGTAGGTGATCATGTCGCCGGTGAGCAGCTCGCGGATGATCTCGACGGCCTCGATGAGCATGTCGTGGCGCCGGTCGACGCTCGGCCAGCCGCGGCCGACCACGTGTTCGTTGAGGTTCTCGCCGGCCCCCAGCCCCAGGGTGAAGCGGCCGTCGGCGAGCACCTGCAGGGTGGCGGCCTTCTGCGCGACCACGGCCGGGTGGTAGCGCAGGATCGGGCAGGTCACGTAGGTGTACAGCTCGACCCGTTCGGTGGCGTGGGCCACGGCCCCGAGCACGGTCCACGCGTACGGCGCATGCCCCTGGCTGGACAGCCACGGGAAGTAGTGGTCGCTCGACACCTCGAAGTCGAAGCCGGCCCGCTCTGCCGCCACGGCCTGCTCGACCAGCTCCTTCGGGCCGCTCTGCTCGGTCATCAGGGTGTAGCCGAATCGCGTCATGACCAGCGCTTACCCCCAAACCGCGGACGCCAACCGGTGGCGTGAGGCGGTGAGTCACACCCGTGAGGTCGACGCTCACGCCGTCCGGGTACAAGCGCCCATCGGGGGCGCCCGACCGTGGAGACGACGATGAGCACCAGCACCAGGCCCGCCGCAAGACCGGGCACCAGCACCAGCTCCGGCACCCTGACCAGCCCGGCACGCGACCGGATCACGGCTGCAGCCGCGGGCCTGGTCACCTACCTCGAGACCGGCCGTGTCCCCGCGGGGCTCTTCGATCCCGACCTGTTCGCCGACCTCACCTTCCCGCATTGGCGGCTGCAGACCACCACGGCGGCGGAGCTCGCCGCAGTCCGTGCCGAGAGGCACCCCTGCCCGGGGAGTGTCCGGGTCGAGCGGCTGGACGAGAGCGAGGCGGGCTTCTGGATGCAGTTCGAGGAGCGCTGGGAGGACGGGGACCAGCACTGGTACTGCCGGGAGGCGATCCGCGCCGACCTCCGCGACGGCCGGATCATCGACTTCGCGCTCTACTGCACCGGTGACTGGGACGAGGCGACCCAGCGGCACCACGCCGCCGTCGTACGACTGCCTCGCCCGTGACGGAGCGGTGAGCAGGGCCGGGCTGCCGACCCGATCGCGTGGCCGGTGAGCGCGGCGCGGGCCTACGATGACGCCGTGGCGACGGGCGTGGTCGACGTCGCCGCCCTCCTCGCCCGGGCGGACGCCGAGCTCGCCGCAGGCCGGGGTCGGGTGGCGATCGGGCTCTACGACGAGGCCGCCGAGCGGTCTCGGGATGCCGGAGACCTCGCCGGATGGGCGCGCGCCGTGCTCGGCCTGGCCGCCGGCCAGCCCTTCAACGCCGAGCCCGGGCTGCTGCCGGCGCGGGTGCACGAGGCGTACTCCTGCGTGCAGGACGGCACCGACCGTGTCCGCCTCGCCGCCGCGCTGGCCCGCTGCTGGGCGTACGCCGGAGAACCGCACCGCGCGACCGGGTTCGCGGAGGAGGCTCTCGCCGGGGCCGGCCGCATCGGGGAGCCGGCCCTGGTCGCCGACGCGCTCGACGCGGCCCTGGCCGCCCACTGGGGACCCGATGACCTGGAGGCGCGCCGCCACTGGTCGGGCGGCCTGGCCGACGTCGTCGCTCACCTGCGGGATCCCGACGCCCGGCTGCGTGCCCACCTCTGGGGACTGACCGTCGCCTGGGAGGTCCTCGATCTGCCCCGGATCCAGCGGGAGGTGCGAGCGCTGGAGCGCCTGGGCGAGGAGTCGGTCCGGGCCCGCTTCTTCGCCGCGTCGCGGCGGCTCGTCCTGGACCTGGCGCGGGGCCGCACCGACACGGCTGCCGAGCTGATCGCCGGCGCGGAGGCCGCCGCGTCACGCGCCTTCGTGCCCGACGCAGCGGGCGTGCTGCACTCGATGCGCGGCTACACCGCCCTGGTCGGCGGGGACCGGGCCGGCTGCGCACTCGAGGCCCGGGCGTACGAGGAGCACGCCCTCCGCGAAGGGGTGCCTGCGGTGACCGTGGAGGCGGCGGTGCTCTGGCTGGGCGCCGGGGATGCGGACCGCGCGCGCTCGCTGGTGGGCATGCTCGCCGGGGAGACACTCGACAGGCTGCCGCGCGACGTGGACTGGCTGCTCACCGTCCACTGCGTCCTCGACGTGGCCCTCGTCCTGGGCACTCTCGGCCTCGGCGACGACGAGCTCGTGGAACGGGCGACCGGACTGCTCGCGCCCTACGAGTCACGGGCAGTGGTCAATGCCGGTGCGGTGATGTTCCACGGCACCACCGACGACACCCTCGGTCGCGCCTTCGGCGTCCTCGGCGATGCCGAGCGCGGTGAGCGGCTGCGGCAGCGGGCGCTGGCCACCTATCAGCGCCTCGGAGCGTCCTGGTGGCGGCAACGTCTCGCCGCGGGGATGCCGGGGGTCGAGCCGAAGGTGTTGCACCTGCACCCGCTGCCCGGGGGGCTGTGGCGGGTGGGTCCGGAGTCCCGGCCGGTCACCCTGCCGCCCCTGCGCGGGCTGGAGTACCTGCGCACGCTGCTGCGCCGTCCCGGGGTCGAGCTGCCGGTGCTGGACCTGGTCGCCTCGGTGGCCGGGGCGGTCGTGGTCGAGGACGACCTCGGTGAGCTGCTGGACGAGCGCGCCCGGCGGGACTTCCGGGAGCGGCTCGCCCAGCTCGACGCGGAGCTCGACGAGGCCTCCCGCTGGGCGGACGCCGGGCGCGAGCGCTCGCTGCGGGAGGAGAGGGAAGCCCTGCTCACCGCACTCGCCGCGGCCACCGGGCTCGGTGGCCGACCCCGAAGGGGAGGCGGCAGCCGGGAACGGGCACGCGTGGCCGTGCGGAAGGCGCTGGTGGCTGCGCTGGCCCGCGTCGCGGAGGCCGATCCGGAGACCGGCCGGTGGTTGCACGACCGCGTGCAGACCGGGGTGGCCTGCGCCTACCGGCCGCTGCCCGACGACGAGGTGCGCTGGGTGCTGGACTGACCCGAGACCGCGGCCAGGGCAGCCCGGATCCGGTCGACGGGGATCTTGAGCACTTCCCGGTCCCAGGTCAGCAGCCCGTTCACCTCGACCTCGACGTCGGACAGCTGGGTGTAGACCGTCGCCGCCAGGCCTTCCCGGACGGCCGGGGCGAGCTCGTCGCGGTGCAGCTCCTCGAAGCCCTCCGCCAGCGCCTCGGCGGCGTCATACATGCGGTAGCCGAAGCTGCGCTTGGGACGCCAGAGGTGGCCGGGCACCTTGAGGCTGTAGCCGCCGTACTCGTCCAGCGCGACGACCCGGCGCTGCAGCCGCCCGCCCAGGAGCCGGCGTGGCATCCGGAACGGGACGCCGTAGCAGTGGAAGGCCCGGATGTCGCCGCCGCCCTGGTCGATCCATCCGCTGGCGTGGTTGACCTGCCGGGTCGGGTCGATCCGGGCGACCTCGCGCGCCACGGCGTTCGCGTCGAACTGCCCCCAGCCCTCGTTGAAAGGCACCCACACCGCGAGCGAGACGACGTTGCGCAGCAGCCGGACCGTCTCGCGCACCTCGCGCCGGAACTCCTCGCGCCCGGCGGCGTCCGCGCGCGCGTAGATGCCGTAGAGCCGATCGGGCAGCCAGGGCTTCTGCAGCCGGCTGCGGCGGGGACCGCGGTGCATCACCACGCTGCGGTAACGGCCACCGCCGTTGACCATGTCCTGCCAGACCAGCATGCCGATCCGGTCGCAGTGGGCGTACCAGCGCAGCGGCTCGACCTTCACGTGCTTGCGCAGCATGTTGAAGCCGCAGGCCTTCATCGTCTCGATGTCATGCACCATCGCCTCGTCCGACGGCGGTGTCAGCAGGCCGTCGGACCAGTAGCCCTGGTCGAGCACGCCGACGTGCAGGTAGGGCTCGCCGTTGAGGAGCAGCCGGAGTCGCCCTTGCTCGTCGCGGCCGGTGCCGAAGCTGCGCATGGCGGCGTACGACGACACCCGGTCGGCGTGGTCACCCGAGCCGAGCACCACCTCCACGTCGTACAGGAACGGGTCCTCCGGCGACCACGGCCGTGTCTCCGACAGCGGGATGGCAAGCACCTGGTTGGCCGTGCCGGTGGCCCGGCCCACCACGCCGGTGGCGGTACTCGACACGACCACCTCGACGGGCGCCGCTGCCGATGACTCCACGGTCACCTCGAGCACACCGTCCTGCAGTCGCGGCACGAGGAGCAGGTCCTCCACGTGCGCCGCCGGCACTGCCTCCAGCCAGACGGTCTGCCAGATCCCCGACTGGGCGGTGTACCAGATGCCGCCACGGTCCAGCCGCTGCTTGCCACGCGCGTGCACCGCGCGTTCCGACCGGTCGCGCACCCGCACCTCCAGCAGCGAACCTGGCGACGCGGCGGTGACGTCCACGGTGAAGGGGAGGTAGCCGCCGGTGTGCGACCCGACCTTCTCGCCGTCGAGGAAGACGGCGCAGGACTGGTCGACCGCGCCGAAGTGCAGCAGCACCCGACCGCCCGGTGGGGGAGCGGGCGGCTCGAGGCGGCGTCGGTACCAGAGCCACTCGCGCGGCCTCAGCTGGCGACCGACACCTGACAGTGGTGCTTCGGGTGAGAACGGCACCACGATCTCGCCGTCCCAGCTGTCGGGCCGCTCGGGAGATCTGGTGAAGGCGTACTCCCAGCGCCCGTTGAGGCTCACCCAGCCCGGGCGCACGAGTTGCGGGCGGGGATACTCGGGCAGCGGATCGTCCGGGTCGAGCTCACGGCCCCAGCGGGTCAGCATCACGCCCCGAACGTATCGAACCGGCTCCGCGTCAGCCCATCAGCCACTCGTTGGCCTGCCGCAGCGCCGCGACGGCCTGCAGCTGGGTGCGGCACTCGAGCTTGCGCAGCATCGACTTCACCTGGGCGCGGACGGTGCCCTCGCTGACACCGGCGGTGGTGGCGATGGCCTTGACCGAGCAGCCCCCGCTCAGCGCCTGGAGGATCTGCATCTCACGCGCGGAGAGCCTCTCCAACTGATGGGCAAGGTCTCGGTGCCGCTGGGTGGATGCCCGGTCCTGCTCAGCGCCGAGCAGGCTCGGTCGCCCGTCGACCTTCTGTCCCGGCCCGTCTGCCTGAAGGGCAGCGACCAGACCGTCCAGCGAGGTGGTGTCCGGCAGGACTCGCGCCGCTCCGGCATCCTCCAACGCCCACCATGCGGGCCCTGGCGCGCTGCCGCACAGCACGACCCAGCCCAGGGCGACACCTGTGATGACCGCGGTGACGTCGCGCAGCTGAGCCGCATCCGTCACCTCGCTGATCAGCAGGCCGACGGTGGGGCCGACCCCGGCCAGAGTGCGGCGCAGATCGAGGATCTGGGCAGTGGTGACCGGCAGCCGGGTGCTGTGTGCGTCGAATCCACGAGACACGAGGGCGATGCTCACCGCGTCACCGACCAGGCGCCGGTCGGCCGTGACGAGGACCCGTGCACTGGCTCTCACGGCTGCTGGTGTTTCCGTGAACCGAGGCAGCTGAACCGTCATGGCTCCTCCTGGCTCCCCAGAGCCCCGCACCTTCCCGACTCCCTGAGTCGGTTGAACTGCTCCATGGCACCCGGAAATCTGGCCCTCGACATCACCGAAATGAAGGACAGAGCGGGCCGCCGCCGGTGGGCTAGAGCGCCGTCGCCGCGCCGAAGCGGGATGAATCGGACGAATCGATCGTCAAGCAGGTCAGGACGGCGACCGGGAGACGGATACGCCAGATGGTGGAGCCGCGGGCCCGTAGTGGGCATCTAGCGTGATCGCGCGACTTATTCAGACAGGTCTGAAAAACACGGACCTGGGCAAGCACCACAGGGCGGGATCGGGGGGTTCGGATGACGGTCGTCACAGGCCTCGACGTGGCGGGGTGTGGGCCCGCCCGGGAGGTGGTGGGGGAAGCCCTGCGCCAGGCCAGTGCTCACCTCGCGCGCCAGGTGGCGCCCCTTCACCAGTCCGCTGAGGAACAGCTCCACGAGCTGCGTGCCAGTGTTGCGGGCGTCGCGTGCGCCGTCCGTCTGCTGGTCCGACCCGATTCCGGGTTGACCGGCAGCCGCAAGCGCCGCCTAGAGACGATGCTCGAATCGGAGTTGTCCAGGCTTGAGCGCCTGCTGTTCCCAAGTGAGGAGCGCAAGCCCACCGGGGTGGTGGTGGCCGACGTCATTGCTCCGGTGATTCTCGCCCGGCGGCTCGCCGGCGAGACGATCGAGTGGCACACCTCGGGCGGCACAGCGCTCTGCGTCGGAGATCACCTCGCAGAAGCGGTCAACATCCTCCTCGCCAATGCGGCGCAACACGCCAGCGGGTCACGGGTGCGGGTGGAGGTGACCGAGCTCGGTGAGGAGGTGCAGGTGCTGGTCTCCGATGAAGGACCCGGCATCCCTCCGGCGCTCACGGAGCGGATCTTTGAGGCGGGGTTCCGTGGTGGCGACAGCGGCGGCCAGGGGATCGGTCTCCACCTGGCCCGGCGTCTGACTGCGGCGCAGGGTGGGTCCCTGCGCGTCGCACATCGTCCGGGGCCGGGCGCTGCGTTCGTCCTGACCCTGCCGAAGTTCGTGTGCTCGTCGTCATGACACCGATGCATGCCACCCGGGTGCTCCTCGTGGAGGACCATGCCCTCTTCGCCGAGGCGCTGGAGACCGCTCTGCGGTTGGAGGGCTACGAGGCACAGCGGATTCCGCCTTCCGGAGAGCTGACGACCGACGATCTCACCCAGGCCGTCCTGTCGATGCAGCCGGCTGTGGTGCTGCTCGATCTGGACCTGGGATCTTTCGGGACGGGCTTGCCGCTCATCAATCCCCTGGCCCGGGCAGGCATCGCGGTGATCCTGGTGACCGCGAGTGCAGATCGATCCAGCTGGGGTGCGGCTGTTCACGAGGGTGCACGGAAGGTGTTGCCGAAGAACACGCCGATGAACGAAGTGGTGGCCACGATTCGCCGAGCTGTCGACGGCCTTCCCCTGATGGCGGACGACGAGCGCCGGGCACTGGTGCGGGAATGGCGTGTCCAGGTCGCCGAGGAGCAGGACGTCCGCACTCGGCTGGGCCGCCTCACCCGTCGCGAGGCAGAAGTGCTCGGGCTGCTCATGACCGGTCGGCAGGTCGGCGACATCGCCAAGCTCTGCTTCGTCTCGGAATCCACCGTGCGCACGCAGGTGAAGTCGATCCTCGCCAAGCTCCAGGTCGGCTCTCAGATCGGGGCCGTGGCGCTTGCCCATCGCGTGCGGTGGGAGCCACCGGTCATCTACCAGGATTGGTGATGCAGAGACCTCCCTCGTCGGAGATCGTGGAATGGGTGGCCGGCTGACCTCCCCTGGCAGCCGGTCACCCGCTCCCGCGGCCGCACAGGGGAAGCACAGACCTGGCCCGGTCAGTCGGGTTGCAAGAAGAACCTCGGCGCAACCGACGCCCCGACTGCTGTCATGCGCGATGCCCTGAGCAGGTGCTCGCCGGTGAGATCGTCCGGGTCCGCCCCGACGCCGAGTCCCCGCCGCGAAAGCTCTGTGGCGATGAGGCGCTGGTGGTCGTCGGTGTGCTCGCCGAGCTCACGCCGCCGTGGCAGCATCACAGGGCACTTGCCGCTTTCCAGGGTGAGGAGCGCGGTCCCGACGCCCGAGTGGCCGACGACCAGGTCCGCCTCGGCCACGGCCTGGATCATCTCACGGGCAGGCACCGACTCGACCGCGGAGATCGGCAGCCCTGTGGTGTCGGTGACACCCGTCTGCCAGAGGACGGTGGGAGATGTGGTGCAGACCTCCGGAAGGAGCTTCGCCAGCCGCAGGGCGGCACGACGGAACCCGAAGTCGCGCTGGGTCCCGAAGGTGACCACCACCTTGTCGATGACACCTTCCCGGGTCGGGCCGGGCAGGAACCCGTCGAAGACCGACCCGCGGAACTGCCACCGGCCCGCGGTCCAGGTTGGGTACTGCCCGTACAGCCGCACGCCGGGGATGCGCGCGGCCATGGCGCCTGACAGGCTCAGCCCCTCGCTACGTGCCGCGCTTTCGATGTAGTGCGCGGCGAGGCCGAGAGCGCGCGCTCGGACCAGGAAGGGCACGGCGACCGCAGCACCCGTCGACACGACGCGGACGAAGTCACCCAGGCGGAGGATGCGCGCGGCGGCCAGACTGCACTGCATGGTGCCGTGCGCGTCCTTCGGCTTGACGAACGGCACGTAGTGGACGCGCTCGCCGGCGAGGAGGTGCCTGGACTGGCCAGTGTCGAAGGTAGCCCACTCCACGTCGCTCAGTTCGGGCGCGAAGCGGTCGCGCAACCTGATCAGCTGCTCGAGGTGGCCTCCGGTCGAGGCCACCAGCAGGCTGCGCCCAGGACGGATCCATGACCCGTCGAGGCGGTTCCGCTGCGCCGGTGGGTGGTGCAGGGCCAGGTTCATCAGCATCTTCCCCTCGTTCTGAGGGAAGTTAGTTGCCGGTAGGGGGATGCCGCGTCGCTGATTTGGGGTAGAGCCGACGACTCGCGGCGGCAACGCAGGGCAATCCCCAAATTTGGCGAGTCGTCGGCAGTCGGGCCGTCCTTAGCATCCGAGGGGTCGGAGCAGTGACGCCGCCGATCGGCCAACGGGGAGAAGGCAACCACATGGATGTCGACCTGCGACAGTTTCGTCACCTGGTGCCGGAACCAGTCCAGCCCGCAGTACGGCGGGCGTACCTCAAGGTCGGTCCTGCGACGTCCCGGCTGCGGATGTCACCGTCGTTCCTGGTCATCGGCGGCCAACGCTGCGGTACGACGACGATCTTCAAGACGCTCGCCGCACATCCCCAGGTCATGCGGCCGCCCGTGGAGAAGGGCACCGACTACTACTCGCTGAGGCACAGCCGCGGCCTGGAGTGGTATCGCGGCCACTTCCCACTCGTGGCCACCTCCCGGCTGCGCACAGGCAAACATGGCGAACCGGTCGCCTTCGAGGCGTGTACCTACTACCTGTTCCACCCCTTTGCCGTCGAGCGCATCGCCGCGGACTTCCCGCAGATGAAGCTCGTGGTCATGCTGCGCGATCCGGTGGAACGCGCCTATTCGGCGTACAAGCACGAACTGGCGCGCGGCTTCGAGACCGAGACCGACTTCGAGCGCGCCCTCGAGCTCGAGGATGAGCGACTCGACGGCGAGGTCGAGCGGATGCGGGATGACGAGGACTACGAGTCCTTCGCCCATCGGCATCTCGCCTATGCGCGCCGCGGGCAGTACGCCGAACAGCTCGAACGGGTGCTTCACCACTTCCCCGCGCAACAGCTCCATGTCATCGACAGTGAGGCTTTCTTCGCCAACCCAGCGGGCGAGTTCGCGCTCCTGCTCGAGTTCCTCGGTCTGCGGCCGTGGTCGCCCATGCGCTTCGAGCAGCACAACGCGCGCCCCGGTGCGCCGATGCCTCAGGGGGCACGAAGGCGGCTCCAGGCCCACTATGCCGAGCATGACGCGCGTCTCGCAGCCCTCTTGCGCAGGCCCCCACGATGGGTGACGGCGGCGGCAGGATGAACGCGGTGCCACGCGACCTTGCCGAGGTCACTTCGCCGACGAACGACGACCTCGGGCATCCACTGGTCTCCGTGGTGGTGCCGACCCATGGCCGCCGGGACCTGGTTCGCCAGACCGTGGCCAGCATCGTGGCACAGACGTATCCGGGCGAGATCGAGTGCCTGGTCGTCCATGATCGGGAGGAGCCGGACCCCTCACTGACCCGGATGTCGGAACCCGGGCGGGAGGTGCGCGTGACGACCAACGCCTGCACGCCCGGCCTCGCCGGCGCTCGCAACACGGGGGTCGACCAGACCAGCGGCAGCCTGATCGCCAGTTGTGACGACGACGACCTGTGGCACCCGACCAAGCTCGAGAAGCAGGTCGCCCGGATGCTGCAGGATCCCGCACTCCTCGTCGTGGGGACGGGGCTGCGGCTGCTCTTTCCTTCCCGTGTGGTGGCCTGGCCTGCCCGCGCTGAGGTGTTCGAGCGGGAGTTCGTCCTGAGGAGTCGCGTCAAGGAGCTGCACTCGTCGACCATGCTCATGCGCCGGGAGGTGATCGCCCGGGCCGGCAGGTACGACGAGGAGCTGCCCAACGGCTACGGCGAGGACTACGACTTCGTGCTGCGTGCGGCCGCCGTGGGCAAGGTCGGCTGCGTCATCGAGCCCCTCGCCGACATCCGCAAGGACGTCTCCTCGTTCTACCTGGGCAAGGCGGAGACGACCGCGGCGGGCCTGGAGATGCTGCTCGCCAAGCATCCGGAGATCACCAACTCGCGACGAGGACATGCCAGGCTGCTCGGGCAGATCGCCTATGCGCACTCGACCGCCGGGCACCGCGGCACGGCACTGCGGTTCGCCAGCCAGTCGCTGCGCCGTTGGCCGGCGGCGCCCTTCGGCTGGCTCGCCGTCACCCACCTGGTCACCCGGATGCGTCCCGAACGGTTGCTCGAACTGGCGCGTCTCTTCGGACGCGGACTCACCTGAAGCGAGGTCCTGATGACGACGGTCATGCCCAACTTCCTGCACATCGGCCCGGGCAAGGCGGGATCGACGTGGGTCCACGAGACCCTGTCCATGCATCCGCAGACCTACCTCACGCCGGCCAAGGACCTGTACTTCTTCAGCCGCTTCTACGACCGAGGTGCCGGGTGGTACGCCAACCAGTTCAAGGAAGCGCCCGCGGAGAGCCGCATCATCGGTGAAGTGTGCCCCGAGTACCTCTGGTACCCGCTGTCGGCCGGGCGGGTCAGGGAGACGCTGGGACCTAAGGTCCGGATCATGGTGACGCTCCGTGATCCCGTTGCGCGCGCCTTCTCCGCGTATCTGTACCAGCAGAAGCACGGGGTGACCGGGCGAAGCTTTCGCCAGGCTCTCGAGGCCTCGCCGGACATGATCGACATCGGCCGGTACCACACGCACCTGCAGCGCTACCTGCGCGAGTTCGGTGCCGAACAGATCCACCTCACACTCTTCGACGACCTGCGCTCCGACCCGCAGGCGTTCCTCGACGAGGTCACGGGCTGGTTGGGTATCGACAGGCAGCCCCTGTCGGAGGAAGCCCGCCGACCCCAGTTGCCGGCCAGCCGGCCCCGCTCCGCGGCCATGGCCAGAATGACGAAGACCGGTGCCGTGCTGGCCCGTCGGCACAACGGTGCGGAGCTGGTCGGCAGGGTGAAGCGCTCCCGTCTCGTGCAGCAGGCGCTGTACGTTCCCCTCGGTGACCGACCGACCATCCCGGAAGCGGAAGCGGCCCGGATCAGGGAGGAGCTCGAGACCGAGCTCATCGGCATCGAGTCCACCTTCGGCATCTCGCTTCGTTCTCGTTGGGGATGGTCATGACCGCCCGAGTCCTCGAGCACGCCCTCCACCCTCGGGTTCTTTCGCTGGCCGAGAGAGGTGCACAAGATGAGCTCCCTGCTTGACGAACCCGGCCGTGTCCACCTGCTTCGCGACGCGATGCGCCGACGTTGGTTGATCGTTCTTTCCTCTACCGTGCTCGTCGGACTCGCCGTCGTGGCCCTTGCGTTGCACTCAGCACCGCAGTACGTCTCCAGCGCCTCCGTGTTCCTGCAACCCATCCCTGGCAATGCCCTGTCGCCCGACGCCACCGTGAACGGGCAGCAGGTCACCGTGGCGATGGAGACCGAGGCAGGCTTGGTCGACTCACCAGAAGTCGTCAGTCGGGTCGCTCGGAGCACGGGGATCCCCAGCGGTGACCTCGTCGAGCATGTCTCGGCGTCAGTGCCGACGAACACCAAGATCGTGCAGATCCAGTTCCAGGCCGGGACCCCCGGCGCTGCCCGCCGAGGCGCCCAGGCGTTCGCGCAGGCGTTCCTGGAGTTCCGGCAGGGCCTGGCGGAAGGGGCTCTGGGTCGGCAGGAGGCGAAGCTCAGCGAACAGGTGGCCGGTGCCGATGCAAAGCTGCAGCAGATCGCCTCCGGGACAGGCCCGGCAGCCACGGCCCACAGGCAGATCCTGGTGGGAAGGATGGCCGCCCTTCAGGCCAGCATCGGGGAGCTGCAGGCCACCGACATCCATCCAGGCACGATCTCCAACCCCGCACGCCAACCGAACGGTGCCGCCGGCATCAAGCCGCTGTTCCTGATCGTGGCCGGCCTGTTCCTCGGGTTGGGGATCGGAGTGTTCGGGGCGATCGCGCGGGAAGCCACCGATGACGTGGTCCGGGATGCATCTCTGCCTGGTGTGAGGATGCCGGTGCTCTCGGAGCTGCGAGGACGAGAGCTGTCGCGCCCGCTGCTCCTCGAGCCGGATTCGGGCGAGTCACCTCGGAAGGCGGCCGTCGAGGCCTACCGTCAGCTGGAGGTCGGCGTGCGCGCGCGGCTGACGGGCGACCGTGCGATCTGCATCAGCAGTGCTGAGCCGACCGGTGATGTCAGTGCGGACGCGTTGAACCTGGCCTTCCTGATGGCGCGGGGAGGTTCTCGCGTGACCGTCGTCGATGCCAGTCCCAACGGCTCCACCCTGGAACGGCTGCGCGACCGTATCGTGGGCAATGCCTACGCGCCACAAGGGGCGCGCCTCGATGTGGGCTCCCCGTTCCCCATCGTGCTCAACGGCGTCGCGGAGCCGGCAGGCTACCTGACCCACGTCGACGAGCAACGGCTTCTCGCGGTGATACAACAGCATCGGGGCACCTCGGACCACATCCTCGTGGTGGGGGAGTCATTGCTGACTGCTGATGGCGAGGTCGCCGCTCTGGCCGCGGATCACACGCTCCTGGTGGTGCATCGGAACCGCACGCGGCTGCGCGACATCCAGCACATCGAGGGCCGGGCCAGCGCCCTCGGCGTCTCCTTCTGTGGGGTCTTCCTCGTGGCCGATCGCCGAGGCGGCCGCCGCAGGGCCCGAGACCGCAGCACTTCCTGGCGTGAGTCGCCCACGGCCGTCAAGGACGATCCGGTCGCAGGAATGGCGTCCGTGTGGTCACTCACGGGCGCGGACCATGAAGGCTGACCGCTCGGAGACGGCGTATCTCGAGGAGATCGTGGCCCGGCTGTGGCCAGGAGCTGCCATCCAACGCCGACTGTGGCCCATGGCCGGGACCGGCGAGCACGGTCGACACGGCTTCGTGGTGCTTCCGCACGGCGGCCGGCCTCGGCTGCTGGTGACACGCGATCGTCGGCTTGCTGCGGCGCAGCTGCGCGGTTACCAGACGTCAGCGACCGGTCGGGCCAGGGCGAAGGGACGGCTCGCCGCAGCCCTGGCGCGAGTCGGCGCACTGGGAGTGCTGCCCCCGACCTGGTGCATAGGCCCAGGCGCCGATGGACAGGACATCGGCGCCTACCTGGAAGAGGTGCTGGACAGGCCGGTCCAGGTCAGCGTCCATGTCGGGCCACCTCGCGCGGTGCGGAAGCCGGTGCTCCAGGTCCTGGACCCGACAACGCGTGAGGTCGTCGCTTTCGCCAAGGTCGGTGTCAACGACCTGACCCGCCAGCTCGTCGCTCGCGAAGCCTCGAACCTCACCGAGCTGGAGCAGCGACGACTCGAGACGATCGTGGCGCCGCTCGTCATGCACCACGGTGAGTGGCGGGGGATGGAAGTCCTCGTCCAGTCGGCCTTGCGACCGGCGACGGTCAAGCGTCCGGACCAAGCACTCCTCGAGAGCGGGCTGCTGGAGCTCTCGAATCTGTGCGGCCGCAGCATCGGACGGCTCGGCGACCACCCGTACACCGACAAGCTCCGCGCCCGGATACGAGCACTTCCGTCGCACTCCGGCGGTGAGGTCCTGGCCCGTGCCTTGGACGATGTGGTGGCGGCTGCCGGGGACGCTCCATTCCGGTTCGGAGCGTGGCACGGCGACCTCACGCCGTGGAACATGGCCGGTGACGGGAACCGTCTCCTGATCTGGGACTGGGAGCACTTCGAGTCACCCGTGCCACTCGGCTACGACGTTCTGCACCATCATGTCCACAGCGCCGTCCGTGCTGGCACGCGCCCGGATGTGGCGATGGCTGGCTTGTCCGCGAAGGCCGCCACTGTGTCGCCGGCCTTCCAGGAAGCCGATGAAGCAAGGCGGCTGCTCGGCCGCCTCTACGCCATCGACATGGCGACCCGGTACCTCGCTGACGGGGAAGGTGAGCGCGGAACTGGTCTCGGCGCAGTGGGTAGCTGGCTGGGTGCCGCGCTCGGGACTCCGCTCAACGACGCCGAGACAGGCGCGGCACCGACGTCGCCGAGCAGGTGAGGCACTCTCGACTCCTGGGAGCGGAGCGTGACCGACCCGACGGCGGAGTAGGCCTACGGTGCCGGTGCTGACACCGGGAGGCGTGACGCCGCCTCCGATGCTTGATCGCCGGCGCGGCGCCGGCTCGTCGCCCGTTGGACGATCTCGGCTCCACTGATCAAGACAGCCAGGAGGAGAACACCGAAGATCGCCCCTCCGATCACGTCGGTGAACCAGTGCTCCATGTTGTTGAGCCGGGCGTAGGCCTCCGTGGTGTAGGACAGGGACAGCAACGACGCCCCGGCGACCCACAGTCCGCTGCTGCGTCCGCTGCGGTAGCTGCGGATCGCGAAGTAGATGATCAGACCGTAGACCACCAGCACGCGAGCGCAGCCGCCCGAGGGCCACGTGCCGTGAGTGCCGGCGATCGCGCCGAACTTGACAGCGGCGTGTGGCGGGTGACCCCGGTCGACGACCAGCTTCAGGATGATCTGGCCGTACTTCTCAGCGATGTAGCCCAGGCAGAGGGTCAAGGGTGGCAGCCACCAGAGCTTCTTGCGCCAGACCAGGGCGAGGACGACAGAGCCGACGATGACGAGGCGCTGGGTGTTGCTGGGACTTCCCATGTTGGTGATGTGCCACCAGGTGTTCGTCCAGGCCTGGTTCTGGTGGGCGCCCAACCAGTGCCACACTGGCCAGTCGATGGGCCCTTGGAGTGCGTGGGCAAGGCGACCGAGGAGCCACATGATCGTCGTGGTCAATGACAGACCCGCCAGCACGATGACGGCGGCCGGCACGAGCACGCCGAACTCGAAGCATGCGGCGTTGAGCGTACGTCGAACGCGACCTGCGACGCGGGAGCCGGTGATCGCCGATGCATGCAAGACGACCGCGCGCGCTGCCAGCGCAGCGAGCAGGGGAATGACGACGAGCGCGACCACACCTGCCCACATCTCCACGGTCATACGGATCCCGACCCTTTCGCGGGCGCCTTGTGCGTTCGCCCGAATACGCCTCGGCCCACGGTAGTGAGGCGGCCGATCGGGCTGCTTCACCATTCTTGGGGAACCGCCTCCGCGTCAGCGGACCTAGCGTTTGGGCAGCGGGCCAGTACGGCCCGGAGTCCAGACGGCGTGAGCCGAGGGCGGGAACTCCGACGGGGAAGTCTCTCAGCTCAGCGCCCACTTTCCGGAGGATGCGATGAGCGTCAAGGCCAAGGCCAGGCAGGTCTATGCCGAATTGGTGCGCGGCCGGTCCAGGGTTCGCGTCGTCCCAGCCGTGGAGCCGAACGCCTCCGAGCCACCGGTGTTCCTGGTGGGCGCCTACAGGTCCGGGACCACCTTGGTCCGTTTCTTGATGGACTCCCATCCGCGCATCGCCTGCCCGCCTGAGACCATCATCATGAATTACCTGGACCCCTTGGCGTCTGCTCCTCGATCACTCGAACGACTCGAGGGTCTCGGCTTCGATCGTGACCACGTGCTCTCGGCGACGAGGCGCTACGTGTCCTACTTCTACGAGTCGTACGCGGCATCGTGCGGGAAGCCTCGGTGGGCGGACAAGAGTCCGGAGAACGTCTGGCATCTCGAGTTCCTCGCGGACCTCTTCCCCGACGCCCAGTTCGTGCTGATCGTCCGTCACGTCCTCGACCAGGTGCACTCCCACGTGATGACGCCACATGATCTGAAGTCCCGGCTGGCGGACTATGGACTGTCCGAGGGGGACGACATCCGCGTGTGCGCTGCCCGGTACTGGCGAGCTGCGGTGAGGGCTCAGCTGACCTTCCGGGCCGCTCACCCGGATGCCTGTCATCTTCTGCGCTACGAGGACCTGTGCGCGGCGCCCGAGGCGAGGACTCGAGAGATCCTGGACTTCCTGGGGGAGCGCTGGGACGCCAGCGTGCTGGAGTACTACAAGAAGGATCACGACTTCGGGAAGTCCGACAACAAGGCCAAGCTCTCGAGGGGCATCGCCCTCAGCACCGGCGGCTATGGGCAGTGGGACCGCGATGTCGTCGAACGAATCCAGTCCATCGCGGCGGCGGAGCTTGACCAGCTCGGGATGCCGATGACCCCTTCGGCAGTCCTCGTGTGATCCGTGCGGTGCGAGTCGCGGCACGATTGCCGAGAACCCGGAAGGCCTCCTCTCGCCTGAGGCGCAGCGTCCCTGCGCTCTTGTGCCTCTTGGCCGCGGTCACCCTGACGGCCTTCTACCTCTACAGTCGTCCGGCCAGCGAGCCCACCCGATTCGGCTTCTACCCGGGTGTCGAGAGCCCGGGCGGCTGGACGTTGTCCGTGCGCCAGCGACTGGACAAGGTCGCCAGCTCGCTGGGTAGGCCCGCCGTGTACCGCGTCTACTTCCGCGGACTGCCGCCTCGCGTCTTCCAAGGTTCGAAGGCGGATCTGGGTCCTCCGGTGGTGATGTCCTTCCAGGCTGATCCCGTCCGCGTGGCTGCCGGCAGGTACGACGCGCGACTCAGGTCCTTCTTCGACTCGATTCCGCAGGGCCGGTTGGTGTGGTGGTCCTTCTATCACGAGCCGGAAGAGCACATCGCGCGCGGCGAGTTCACGGCACGCCAGTATCGTGCGGCCTGGAGCCATCTGCTCAGCATCGTGCCGACCAGGAGCAACCTTCGCTCGACGATGATCCTGATGCGCTGGGACCTGCAAGACGGGGATCGCAAGGTCTCCGACTACGTGGTTCCGGGGATCGACGTGCTCGCCTGGGATGCGTACGTCCGCTCGTGGTGTCCCACCGTGCGGGACGCCTATGATCCGGCCGCCAAGGTTTCCGAGTCGTACGGCATGGGCTTCGGTATTGCGGAGACGTCGGTCGACAACAGGATGAGGAAGCCGCCTTCCCGGGTCCGCGTCGTCAAGGATCTGGTCAAGGTCGGTCGCGTGGACCATGCCCAGTTCGTGCTCTGGTTCGAAACCAACAAGTACAACGGTGACTGGCGGCTGACTCCCTACGCGCGAGCCGTGAAGGCCTGGCGGCGCCTCACCTGAGGCCGCAACGTTCAGGTCCCCGACGGCCTCGCCGGGGACCTCCGCTGGTCGGCTGCCAGTGCCCCGGTGATCCGACCAGCTCTACGTCGCTCGAGGAATGCATTCAGGTGGAGGGGCTTCCTCAGCACGATCGTCGCCACCACGAAGACGACGGCGCCGGCAACGAAACCTGCGATCCGACCGGGTGTGCTGGTCGTGAGGAGCTCA
>DATDNR010000065.1:0-11186 GCA_036518175.1 Marmoricola sp. | reverse complement strand
TGACACCCGGTGAGGGCGGCGACCAGCCGTCGGGTTCTCCGCAGTTCACCGCCGCCCAGGTGGTCGACTCCCGCACCGACGCAGCGAACGGACAGGCGGTGGTCGACGTGCTGGTGCCCTATGCCGACGCCAGCGTCCTGGCTGCCCGCGCCGCGACCGGCAACGTCGCCCTGGTCCTGGACTCCGGAGCCAAGTGATGGCTGTCATCGCGTTGGCCTCTGCCGCGGGATCGCCCGGAGTCACCACGACGGCGCTGGGCCTGGCGTTCTCCTGGCCTCGCCCAGTGCTGCTGGTGGAAGCAGATCCGACCGGTGCCTCGGGGATCCTGGCCGGCTTCTTCCGCGGCACCCGCGAGTACCTCGTAGGCCTGATCGAGCTGGCTCTCGCACCCGTCGACCTGGCCGATGCACTCGCCGACGTCGCACAGCCGATCGAGGCCTCGACGGTGTCGTTCATCGCCGGCACCCGCTCGCACGCGCAGGCCGCCGGGCTGCGTGAGCTGTGGGCACCGCTGGGCCAAGCGCTGGCGGATCTGGACTCAACCGGTCAGGACGTGATCATCGACGCCGGTCGCCTCGGTCTGGCCGGTTCACCCGAACCGCTGCTGAACACCGCCGACCTGGCCCTGTTGGTGACCCGGACCTCGCTGCCGGCCCTGGCCGCGACACGGTCGTGGGCCGAGACCGTGCGCCGACCCGGCTCGGGATGGCGGCAGGCCGGCGCGTTTCTGGTCGGCGAGGGTCAGCCTTACCGCGCCGGCGAGGTGTCCAAGGTGCTCGGTCTGCCGGTCGTCGCGAGCCTGCCGGATGATCCGGACGCGGCGGCGGTCTATCACCGTGGCGCTCCCCCGCCGCGCCGGTTCGAATCCGGAACCTACGCCCGCGGCCTGCTCGCGGCGGCCGAGTCGATCCGGGCGGGCGTGGCCCGCAGCCGGTCCGAGCTGCTCGAAGGAGTGTCGCCGTGACAGACCCAGCCCATATCCGGGCCCACGTCAATGGCGTCGAGCGGGTCGACCTGACGGCGCTCCCGCTGTTCACCCAGTCGCTGACTACCCAGTTGCCCGGGCAGTCGACCCGACGTGTCGGAGCGGCGCCTCGCGCCGATTCACCGACCCCGAGTGACCTGGGCGTGGACTGGTCGCTGGTCGCTGCCTTGCGGGCGCAGGCCTCGGAGCAGCTGAGCCAGGCAGTCGCAGCCGAACGCGGCCGGCTGGACCGGGCGGCCCAGGAGGAGCTCGGCCGCTCGATCGTGCTGGACCTGATCGAATCGGCGATGGCCGAACGGGTCAACGCCGGCGACACCGCGTGGACACCCGCCCACCAAGGCGGCCTGGCTCGCGCGGTCTTCGACTCGCTGTTCCGGCTCGGCCGGCTGCAGCCGCTCGTCGACGACGACCGGGTGGAGAACATCATCATTGCCGGCCACGACCACGTGATGTTGGAGCTGGTCGACGGATCGCTGATCGACGGGCCACCGGTCGCCGACTCCGACGAGGAGCTGGTCGACTTCCTGGTGTTCCTCGCCTCACGCAGCGAGGTGAGCGCCCGCCGCTTCTCCGAATCCCAGCCTCGGCTGCACCTGCGGCTCGACGGCGGGGCACGGCTCGCGGCCGCCGCGTGGGTGACCCCGAGGCCCTCGGTCGTGATCCGGCGGCACCGGCTGATGCAGGTGACGCTGGAGGACCTGGTGGCCCGCGACATGCTCACCGCCGTGGCGGCGTCGTTCCTGCGCGCCGCCGTGCGCGCCCGCAAATCGATCGTGGTGGCCGGCAGCCAGGGCTCAGGCAAGACCACCCTGGTCCGCGCGCTGTGCGCCGAGATCGATCCGTCCGAGGCGATCGGCACCTTCGAGACCGAGTACGAACTGCATCTGCACGAGCTGGCCCGGCACAAGATCGTGCACGCCTGGGAGGCCCGTCCCGGTTCCGGCGAACGCGGCGCCGACGGGCGGCAGGCAGGCGAGTTCACCCTCGATGAGGCGCTGGTCGACTCCTTCCGGTTCAACCTGTCCCGGCAGATCGTCGGCGAAGTCCGCGGCAAGGAGATCTGGGCGATGATCAAGGCGATGGAGTCCGGCACCGGCTCCATCTCCACCACCCACGCCGCCGATGCCGTGGCCGCCGTGCGGAAGCTGGTCACCTGCGCCATGGAAGCCGGCCCTCACATCACCCAGGCGCTGGCCACCAGCAAGCTGGCCGCCACCGTCGACGTCATCGTTCAGCTCGCCATGGAGACCACCACCAGCAACGACCGGTCGCGACGCCGGCGCCGCGTCGCCGAGATCATCGCGTTGACGCCGGGCGAGCGCGAAACCGGCTACGCCACCACCCACGTCTTCGCGCCCGACGCCACCGGGGTGGCCAGCCCGGCGGTGCTGCCTGATGAGTACCGGGCGCTGGCGTCGCACGGATTCGACCTGCCCGGCTACCTCGCCGGCCAGCAGCCCTACCACGGGAGCCTGGCGTGATCGCCCTGGTCCCGGCGCTGGCGGGCGCCCTCCTCGTCGCCGGCCTGCTGGGGCTGGTCACCGGGCTTCGGCGCACCGCCCTGCCGGCCCCGGTCCGCGTCCGGTCTACCCGCCTGTCGAGACTCCGACACCTGTCTCGCCGCACCCGGATCCTGCTGCTGGCCGGGTTCGGCGGCGGCATCCTGGCCTGGCTCGTCACCGGCTGGGTGCTGGCGTTGGTGGCCGTGCCGATCACCGCCGTCGGTCTGCCCATGCTGGTCTCGGCTCCGCCCGCGGCGGCCCGGATCGCGCGACTGGAAGCGATGGAGGAGTGGACCCGGTCGCTGTCCGGCGTCCTGACCGTCGGGGTGGGACTCGAGCAGGCGCTGGTCGCCACCCTGCGCTCCACCCCGGAGCCGATCGCGGCCGAGGTGAACCGGCTCGTAGCCCGGTTGCGGGCCCGCTGGGCCACCGAAGCGGCCATCCGCGCGTTCGCCGACGACCTCGACGACGCCACCGGCGATCTGGTCGCCGCCAACCTCATCCTCGGCGCCCGCCGGCGTGGCGCCGGGCTCGCCAGTGTCCTGGACGGACTGGCCGAATCGGTCGCGGCCGATGTGCGGGCTCGCCGGCAGGTCGAGGCCGACCGCGCCAAGCCCCGCTCGACCGCGCGCTGGGTGACGCTGATCAGCACCTCGGTGCTGGTGATCCTCGCAGTCTCGGGAAGCTACGTCACGCCCTACCGGAGCCCGCTGGGGCAGGTCATCTTGATCGTCCTGCTCACCGCCTACGTCGCGACACTGATCTGGATGCGACGCATGGCCAACGGCCGCCCGATGCCCAGAATTCTCCACGATGGGACCGGGAAAGCAGACTCTGCGCAACACCTCGCCGCGGGCGGTACACGATGACGACCGGACTCCAGCTCGTGATCGCCGCCGGCGCCCTGCTCGGTCTCGGAGCAGCGCTGCTTCTCATCCGGCTCCTGCCTGCCGAACCCGATCTCGCCGACGCCCTCGGCCGCCTGACACCCAGTAGAACCAGCGCCACGTCGATGCCGACGGCCGGCTCGGGCAAGGAACGGATCGGGCTGTGGGCGATCCGCACGCTCCCGCCAAACCTCTGGGTCCGCACACCCACCCGGGAGCTGGCCCTGTTGCGGATCCCGCTGGCCCGGTTCTACGGCGACAAACTCACCTTCGCCGCGCTCGGGCTGGTGATCCCACCGCTGCTGGGCTTCCTCTTCGAGATCCTGGGCCTCGGTCTGCCGTACCCGATTCCCGCGATCGGCTCGTTCGGGCTCGCAGCCGTGATGTTCTTCCTGCCCAACTACAACGCCGTCGACGACGCCAAGAAGGCCCGGCTGGAGTTCACCCGGGCACTGGGCGCCTACATCGACCTGGTCGCGTTGGAGCGCCACAACGGCTCCGGCGTACGCCAGGCCATGGAAGCCGCCGCCGAAGTCGGCGACTCCTGGGTGTTCACCCGACTATCCGAAGAGCTCACCAGGTCCCGCTGGTCCGGACTGCCACCCTGGGACGCACTGCACACCCTCGCCGAAGAACTCGGCCTGCCCGAACTCAACGACTTCGCCGACATCATGCGCATCTCCGGCGAGGAAGGCGCGAGTGTCTACGCCACCCTGCGAGCCCGCTCCGCCGCGATGCGCACCGCCATGCTGAACGACGAGATCGCGGAAGCCAACGCGGTCGGTGAACGCATGACCATCCCCGGCTCGCTGCTCGGCCTGATCTTCATGACCCTGCTCGTCGCACCCTCCCTGCTCCGGATGTTCTCCAACACCTGAGCACCACCCAACCCGAGGGGACCCATCGAAGAAAGGCACACACCATGGACAGACTGCACACCGCACTGCTCGCCACGTTCGTGGCCGGCAGCCTCCACCTGAACCCCCGGCGGCTGCACCGCCGCGACGAGCGCGGCTCGGTCACCATCGAGTACGTGCTCTGGGCGGTGGCCGTGATCGCCATCGTCGCCATCGTCGTCGCCGCGGTGAAGGCCTATGTCACCAGCCAAGCCGGCAACATCCAGTAGGCGGCCGGTCCGGAACCAGCGCGGCTCGGCGAGCGTCGAGCTGGTGCTCTTGCTGCCCGCGTTGTTCGCGGTCATGTTCCTCGGGATGCAGGCCGCGCTGTTCTACCACGCCCGCAGCACCGCGATCGCCGCCGCCGAAGAGGGCGCCCGCGCCGCGGGCGGCGAGAACGCGAGTGCCTCCGACGGCATCTCCGCCGCGCACGCCTTCCTCACCGACGCCGGCGGCCAGGACGTCCTGCGCGGCGCCACTGCCGAAGTGGACCGGACCGCGACGACGGTCACCGTCACCATCCGAGGCAGCAGCCTAAGCGTCATCCCCGGCTGGTCACCGATGGTCGTCCAACACGCGTCGGTGACGGTCGAGAGACTGACGACACCGTGAGACCACGCATCTTCTGGCACCGTGGCGAGTCGGGGTCTGCCTCGCTCGAAGTAGCGGTCGGCGTCCCGGCCTTCGCACTCTTCGTCGCACTGATCATCTTCGGCGGCCGCACCGCCACCACCCACCAGGCCGTCGAGTCGGCCGCCGCGGACGCCGCCCGGTCCGCCTCCATCACCCGCGGCAGCAGCGATGCCCAGCAGGCTGCGAAGCAGGCCGCCCACGACAGCCTGGCCAACCAGCACCTCGACTGCCTGTCCGTGACCGTGCACGTCGACACCGGCGGTTTCGCCGCGCGAGTGGGACAACCCGCATCCGTGGCGGTCACCGTCTCCTGCCGCCTGAACCTTTCCGATCTGTCGGTTCCGGGAGTGCCAGGCAGCCGCGTCATCGCCGCGACGATGTCAAGCCCGCTGGACCAGTGGCGGGAGCACACCTCATGACGCCTCACAGAACTCGAGACGAGCGGGGCTCGATCAGCCTGTGGCTGGTCCTGTCCAGCTTCGTGATGATGATTCTCGTCGGCCTCGCGGTCGACCTGTCCGGGCAGGTGCACGCCCAGCAACGCGCCCACGACCTCGCGGCACAGGCAGCCCGCGCCGGCGGCGAACGAGTGCAGGCTGCACCCGCGATCGAGGGCCGCTACGTCGACATCGACGCCGTCGCCGCCCGCGCAGCGGCACAGGACTACCTCACCGCGGCCGGCGTCGACGGCACCGTGACCGTCGCCGGGTCCACCACCGGAAGGGCCATGATCACCGTGCACGTCACCGACATCTACCAGCCCCGCTTCCTGGGACTGCTCGGCATCCATCGACTCGACGTCAGCGGTTCGGCCACCGCACGCCTGGTCCGCAGCGTGGGAGGAACAGAACGGTGACCACCCCTAAACTCCTGACCTCGCGGCTCCGCGGGCTACTGGCGACCTTGCTGCTCCTCGCCGTCGTGTGCGGGACCCCGATGGTGCTCCTCGCTGTGCACGCTGTCCCGTCACCGGTCAACTTCGGCTGGAACACGCTGAGGGCACCCGACGACGGCACTGTCGCGCTCGCCGTGATCGGCGTCGTGGCGTGGCTGGCCTGGCTGGTCTTCACCGCCTCGGTCGTCATCGAAATCGTGGCCCGCGTCCGGGGCGTCCGCGCCCCGAGGCTGCCGGGGCTTGCCGTCCCGCAGCTGGCGGCCGGCCAACTCGTCGCCGCCGCCTCGCTGCTCTTTGTGGCGTTGCCGCTGGCGACGCAGACGGTCCTCGCCGCTCGAGCCGACGCCGCGCCCGCGCAGGCGTTCCCCACCGCCGTGATGCACGAGCATGCGGCCACATCCAGCCGCTCGACCCCACAAGAAGAACCCGTCGCCGCCTCGACCCCCGCGGACAACGCCATTCCCCGCCGAGGCCATCAAGACCAAGCGGCCACGACCCGCTACACCGTCAAGCGGGGCGACAGTCTGTGGAAGATCGCGCAACAACAACTGGGCGACGGCACCCGATACGTCGAGCTCGTCGCCCTGAACGCCGATGTCCTTGGCGGCCGACCTGACTTCCTCACCCCGGGCCTGGTGCTCGCTATCCCCGACGAAGGACCGTCCGAGACCGAGCGGACGCCTCCAACCGACAACCACACGGCCAATGACGAGGAGACCTACGTCGTCGAGCGCGGCGACACGCTGTGGGACATCGCCGCCGCCGAACTCGGCGACCCGGCGCAGTACCGGGAGATCGCCGCCGCCTCACGCCAGACCGTGCAGCCGGACGGCGACCACCTCACCGACCCCGACCTCATCCGCCCGGGGTGGAAGCTGACGATCCCAGAGACCACCCAGAAGCAGACCCACCTCGCGCCACAAAAGACCCGTCCCACACCGCCTCCGCCTGCCGAGAAGCCGGCCGAGACGCCGGCAGAGACTTCGGCTGACTCACCGAACAGTCCCGCCGCCACCGCAACACCGCACCATGCCCCGTCGGACACCGCGGCCGGCTGGCTGCTCCCCGGGCTGGCCGGGTCGGGGGCACTGCTGGCCGGGTCGCTCCTGATCACTGTTCGAGCTCACCGGCGCACCCAGCAGCGCTACCGCCGACCAGGCTTCACCCTCGCCCCGCCACCACCCCAGGTGCGAGACATCGAGAAGACCCTCACGGCAACCGGCCGCCCGGCCGCCGAGTTCGTTCTGCAGCTGGACAACCTCCTGCACCACCTCGCGGCCACCACCGATCCACTGCCCAAACTGGCTTCGGTCGAAATCGACAAGCGCACCGTCACCCTGCACCTCGTCGAGCCGACCAGCCTGCCCGAGCCGTGGAGCGGATCGGACACCACCTGGACTGCCGACCTGGACTCGCCCGTGGGCGAGGTGGACACGCTCTCGCCGTACCCGCTGCTCGCCAGCGTCGGCCAGGACGACCAGGGCCACCTGTGGTTGCTGGACCTGGAACACCTCGGCGTCGTCAGCCTGACCGGCGACGCTCAGCACGCCCAGGCGCTCGCCCGGCACCTCACGGTCGAGCTGACGCTCAACCCCTGGTCGGTGATCGCCGAGATCCACACCATCGATCTGGCACCCGAGCTGAAGCCGCTCGAATCATGGCGGGTGAGCCATCACGCGGTGGACGACACCGACTTCCTCACCGACATCCGCAAGCAGACCGAACCGGCCACCTGCCACACGTACAGCGACCCCGAGCCCTACCACGCCGTGCTCTTGCCAGCGACGGCGCGAGACGACGACGTGACCGCTCTGGTCGACATCGTCCGCCGCCAACAATCCCGCTCCGGGCTGGGCATCGTCACCGTCGGCGACGCCGAATCCGGGGACGTCGTGCTCGAACTCACCGCCGGTGGCCGCCTGCGCATTCCCCACCTGGGGCTCGACCTCACCGCCGCCGGCCTCACGGTCGAGGAAGCCGCCGCCTGCGCCGCGATCGTCGACCTCACCTTCGACGCCGACGCGACCATCCCGATACCCCGCCACGAAACGGCCACCGGATGGCGAGCCTTCGCCGACCAGGCCGGAGCGCTCGTCGACGACCTCACAGAGCACCGCTCCGCAGGGGTGGCCGGCGCGACCTCCCTCCTGCCCGAAGCGACGCAGCGATACGAAGCCGTAGCAGCGGCCACCGCCGAGGATGTCGCCACGCTGGCACCAGCAGTGCCGGAGACCACCCGCACGCTCGTCGAGAACGCCGACCCTCAGCTCGACGACGACCTCGCCGAATGGCGCAACCCGGCCAGCGCGCTGCCCAAGCTGCGCCTGCTCGGCCCAGTCACCTTGGAGGCCGCAGCCGTGACGGAGAGACCGGCGTACTACGCCGAGCTGGCCACCTACCTCGCCCTCCACCCGGCCGGCGTCTCCTCAGCACAGATCGAAGAAGCCCTCGGCGTCAGCAAGTCCCGCGCGCGCACCGACCTTGCGCTCCTGCGCCGCTGGCTCGGCACCAACCCCCGCACCGGCGACCTCCACCTCCCGACAGCCACGACATCGCCCGCGCCCGCCAACGGAGGCACCGGCGGCTACCAACTGCACGACGTGCTCGTCGACCTCGACCTGTTCCGCCGGCTCCGCGCCCGCGCCCAGGCCCACGGCACTGACGGCATGCCCGACCTGGTCGCCGCGCTCGAACTCCTCACCGGACCACCGTTCAGCAGCCTGCGCAACCACGGCTGGAGCTGGCTCCTCGACGGCGAACGGCTCCACGAAATCGCCGCCTCCGCAGCCGTCGACGTCGCCCACATCGTCGCCACCGACGCCCTCTCCCGAGGCGACCTCGCCCGAGCAAGATTCGCCGCCGAGACCGGCTGCAAGGCCGCGCCGCACGACGACATCTGCCGGCTCGACCTCGCCAAAGTCGCGGAAGCCAGCGGCCACCCAGACACCGCCGAGCAGATCATCGACAAGGACATCTGCAACCGAACAGACGACCTGCTCCCGCCCATCGACCCCCCCGAGCGGACCGCCCAGGTCATCAAGAACCACGACTGGGGCAGTCCGAACCGCAAGCGCCACTGACCGACAGCCCACTCTGCCCGCCGGCCGTTCTCGCAACCGCGTCGCCCGTGGGCCGAGTCCGATCATCCGAGCGTCCGCGAGATCTGCATGCCTCTGCCAGAAAGTGACCGAGCGGCCGATCCACGGGCCCCGCGCTCTGCGTGCGATGTGCATGACGAGCACGTGCCATAGACTTGCTGCGCGGTGGCGGCACTCGCAACCCCTCGCGACGCCACAACCGCTCGACGCGCTTGACGTTCCCGTCCGAGCCCTCTTCCACGAGCATCGCCTGAACCCGCCGATACCCGAACCTGGGATGCCGATCGGCGACCTTGCGCATCGCCTCGACCAACCGCTGCTCGCAATCGGTCGGCACCAGCCGGTACCGCTGGCTGGAGCGATGCTGCCCCACGACCTGGCAGGCGCGCCGCTCGGACCTGGAACTTCGTGACCAGATGGACCACGGCAGCCCGGCGCCGAGCCGGGCTCACCAGTTTCCCTTCTGCAGTTCCTTCAACATGCTGATGTCCAGAGCCTGCTCGGCCACGATCCGCTTCAGACGGGCGTTCTCGGCCTCCAGCGCCTTCAGCCGCTGAGCCTCGTCCTCCTTCAACGCCCCGTACTTGATCCGCCATCGGTAGAACGTCTGCTCGCTGATCTGCAGCCGCTTGCACACCTGCGGGATCGTCGACCCCTGCGCCTGCAGCTTCTCCGCCTCCCGCAGCTGCGCCACGATCTGCTCCGTCGTGAACCGCTTGCTCGCAGCCATCCCACCCCTCCACAAGGACTCTCAAAGTACCGACCCCTCACACCGGAGATGGGCCGAAAATCGGGGGAAGGACACGAGCGAGGCTTCGATGCCGACGAAGAGCGCAATCGCCCCGACGCCGGGAGCAAGGAAGAGCGAGAGAAGGCCGAGCGCGCCCACGCCAGTTGTCAGGCCGAAGGGGCCTACTGCTGCTAAGCAGCCCAGCACGTCCCGACCCGAGGGAGGGGGGAGCACACGTTCATAACCTCTGTGGGGACTACAGCTAACCCTTGCCGGGCTCCCTTGTGTGCGGTGCTCGTCGCCAACGGACCGGCCCCGATCTTCTGGCTGGTCAGCTAATGGCAGCAGCCAGTCACGCTCGTTCATGAGGTTGGCTCAGCCGTTCGGCTGCGATGTCAATGCAAGGTAGGACACGGCAATACCGATGGGCACGATTATCCAGAGACTGATCAGTAATCGGCGGCGCGTAACTCGAAATGTGACCGGGGGCAAGCCTAGTTGACGACGCATGTGTTGCACTTGGTTCGCGAGAGGTCCGGACAAGACCGTGAGGCATACGCCGAGCGTAAGTGGGACAAGTATGGCGATCAGGATGGCGGTCATTCTTCTTGCCTCGCCTAGAACGACTCGACTATGTCAAAGACGCCTGTCGACGCCTCAACTAGCCCGCCTACGGCGATGAAACCGCCAGCTATTGGCCCGATCACGGTGCCCCCGGTAACGCCGATGATGAAGATTCCAAGTCCAAAGTTGCCGGCACCGGACAGAACTTCGAAAGCGCCTATTGCAAATCGAACAACATCGAAACGACCGTTGGTATCCACTCTGTTTGCTGGGTCGTCGCTGCCGTACAAGTAAGGGTTCAAGCTCAGCGGGCTCCGTGGGTTTCCGGCTTTGGGGTCGGGTTGGGTCCACCGGGCCAGGGTGGGGATGTAGTAGCGGGTGCCGTATTTGAGCATGCCGGTTTCGGTGTCGTAGTAGCCCGACGCGTAGCGCCAGGGGTTGTTGTCGGGGCCTGGGTCGGCGGGGGTGGTTTGGCTGCCGTCGGGTGGGGTGGTGCCGGTGGTGGTGTTGGCGGTGGGGGTGGTGTCGGTCCAGGTGCGGATTTGGTGGCCGTAGGGTTCGTAGAGGTAGCGGCGGACCGTGCCGGCGGTGTCGATGGTCGCGATGACGGTCTCTTGTCCGTCGGTGAGGTAGTAGCGGGTGGGGTCGGTGCCGTCGGGGTCGACCAAGGCGATGAGGTCGCCGTCGGGGGTGCGCAGGAACCGGTCGGTGGCCGAGGCGGTGCCGGCGGTGTATTGGCTGGCCAGGCCGGTGTAGCCGTAGGAGTACTGCTGGGTGCCTTTGGAGGCGCGGCGGTCTTGGGTGACCCCGTCGTAGGTCATGGTGATGGGCCCGACGGATCCGGCGGGGTCGATCGAGGTGGTCTGGCCGAGCAGGTTGTAGCCCAGGGTCAGGCCGTCGCTGCCGGTCTCCAAGGCGCCGTTGGCGTCGTAGCCGTAGCTGGTCGCCCCGGTCGGCGGGCTGGTGCAGCTGCCGGCGGTGGGCGCGGTCCAGCAC
>DATDNR010000064.1:0-17272 GCA_036518175.1 Marmoricola sp. | reverse complement strand
CTGTGGAAAACCGGCCGGGACCTGTGGAGCCCCCCGCTCAGCGCCCCACCCCAGACCGGTGGAAAACTCAGCCGACGCACGCTCGGCTGTCGAGGTGTCTCCGTCGACGCGGCCTGTGGCGTCGGTCGGGCCGTTGGAGCCGTCCGGCCAGCCCAGCCCGACGCTCGAGGTCACCTGCTCCACCCGCACGCTCCTCCTGACATCGTTGCCTCGCCCTCACAGTTCGCCACCGCCGGGGCCCACCTGCGGCGGCCCGTCGGCGTCATGCCTTGACCATCCGGACGACCGTCGTCGGCTCCACGAGCAGCTTTGCACCGACCGCCAGCACCTCGGCATCACCGGCACCGAGGCGGCGCAGCACGCGTCGGGCCTCCACGACCTCGTCATGCGCGGTCGAGCCTTTCATGGCCAGCACCAGCCCGCCACTCGTGGTGAGCGGGAGAGACCATCGGGCCAACCGGTCCAGCGGGGCGACGGCGCGCGAGGTCACCACCGCGAAGCTCGCCGCTCCGGCGAGTTCTTCCGCGCGACCGCGGCGAACCTGCACGTTCCGCAGATCCAGGGCCGCCACCGCCTCGTCGAGGAACCGGGTACGCCGCAGCAGCGGCTCGAGCAGGGTGACCTGCACATCCGGGCGTCGGAGGGCGAGCGGAATGCCGGGGAGCCCCGCACCCGACCCCAGGTCGCACACCGTTGCGCCCGGCGGCACCAGGTCGCTGACCACGGCACAGTTGAGCAGGTGCCGCTCCCACAGGCGCGGCACCTCACGAGGACCGATCAGTCCGCGCAGCGTCGCCTGCCGGGCCAGGAGGTCAGCGTAGGCGACAGCGGTCGGCAGGTACTCGCCGAAGACGGTCTCGGCCGCCGGAGGTGGCTCCGGGGGTGGCTCCGGCGCCGCCGGTGCAGCGTCGGGCGGTTCGGCCCCCACCGCTACGCCCACCGCCAGCGGCGTTTCACGTGAAACACGCTCTAGTCGGGCAGCACGACGACATGGCGTCGCGGTTCGGCGCCCTCCGACTCGGAGGTGAGCCCGGCGGCCGCGACCACGTCGTGCACCACCTTGCGCTCGAACGGGCTCATCGGCTCCAGCGCCACCCGCTCGCCGGTCTCGCGCACGCGAGCGACCACCTCGGCGGCCTGCTGCTCCAGGCGCACCCGGCGTCCCGCGCGATGACCGGAGACGTCCAGCATCAGCCGGGACCGCTCGCCGGTCTCGCGATAGACGGCCAGGCGAGTCAGCTCCTGCAGCGCCTCGAGCACCTCGCCGCGCTCGCCGACGAGCTGGGGAAGCTCCGCGCCGACGATGGACACCGTGGCGCGATCGCCCTCGACGTCCATGTCGATGTCACCGTCGAGGTCGGCGATCTCGAGCAGCTCCTCGAGGTAGTCCGCGGCGATGTCGCCCTCGGCCTCGAGCCGCTTGACCCGGTTCGAGGAGGCTTCGGGAGGCGCCGCCTGGGTGTCGACCGACTCCTCGTCAGGGTCCAGGGCCGGCTCGGTCGAGTCGTCGGGCTCGATCACCGCGTCGATCTCCTCGCGCTCCTCGCCCGTCGTTCCGGTCATTGACTCGCTCACTGGTCCTCTCCCTCGGTTGGGCGGTCGCCGCCAGCGCTACCCGCCTTCTCGTCGTCCTTGCCGGGCGCGTTCGCGCGGCCGGTGCGTGCCCGCCCGGTCGGGTTGCCCCCAGGCCCGGCGCTGCCGCTCGCGCCGCCACTCGGGCTGGCGCTGCCCGGACCGCCCGATGCGGGACCGCCCTTGCGTCGCTGCTGGCGCGACTGCCGTCGCGGCTGCTGGCGCTGTGCCGGACGACGATCGGCGTGCTCCTCGACCGTGGTGGTCGCCTGGCCGGTCGCCGCCTGGGCGACCTCCGTGCCGCCGGGCTGGTGGCGGGAGGCCTTCTGCGCATCCCGCTTCTTCTTGGCCTCGAACGCCGGCGTGCCGGGCGCCGGGTTGTTGCGGATCACGTAGAACTGCTGGCCCATCGTCCACAGGTTGGAGGTCGTCCAGTAGAACAGCACGCCGATCGGGAAGGCGATGCCGCCGACGCCGAAGACCAGCGGCAGCACGTAGAGCAGCATCTTCTGCTGCTGGGCGTACTGGCCGGTCATCGCGTCCGGCGGCATGTTCTTGGCCATCAGCTGGCGTTGCGTCATGAAGGTGGTGGCGATCATGACCACCACGAGCACGCCTGCCGCGATCTTCACGCTGACGTTGCCGTTGGAGTTGGTGAAGCTCGATGCGAGGGTGCCGCCGAAGAACGGGGCGTTGGCGAAGCTGGTGGCCAGCTGGTTTGTCAGGACGCCGTGGCCCTCGTTCTGCTTGGCCGCATGGTCGATCAGCCGGAACAGCGCCCAGAAGATCGGCATCTGGATCAGCAGCGGCAGGCAGGAGGCCAGCGGGTTGGTCCCGGTCTCCTTGTACAGCGCCATCGTCTCCTGAGCGAGGCGCTCGCGGTCGTGGCCGTACTTCTTCTGCAGCTCCTTGACCTTCGGCTGCAGCAGCTGCATGTTGCGCGAGGACTTGATCTGCTTGACGAACAGCGGGATCAGCGCCGCCCGGATCACGATGGTCAGGCCGACGATCGACAGTCCCCACGCCCAGGCGCCGTTGGGGTTGAGCACCTGGCTGAAGACGGTGTGGAAGCCGACCATGACCACCGAGATCAGGTAGTACAGCGGCGTCATGATGAAGCTGCCGATCTGGCTGAAGAAGGACACTCAGACTCCTCGAGTCATGGAGGACTTTGCGGGAGGAACCGGGTCATATCCCCCCGGTGCCCAGGGATGGCAGCGGACCAGGCGGCGCACCGCGAGCCAGCTTCCCTTGATGCTGCCGTGCGTCTTGACCGCCTCCAGGGCGTAGGTGGAGCACGACGGGTGGTAGCGGCACACCTGGCCGTACAACGGGCTGATCAGCAGACGGTAACCGGTGAGCAGGCCGATCAGCAGGTAGCGCAGGGGGTCGTACCTCATCAGGCAGCCACCCGATCCAGCAAACGGTCCAGACGGCGGTCCAGGTCGGCCGCGAGTTCGGCGTACGACGTGCCCGCCGCCGCCGGCAGGGCGCGGACCACCAGCAGCGAGCCGCGCGGAAGCCGGCCGAGCCGCTCGCGCAGCAGGTGACGCAGTCGACGCTTCACGAGGTTGCGGGTGACGGCCGGCCCCACAGCGCGGGAGACCACGAACCCGACGCGGGCCGGCGCATCCGGCACCGGAGCGCCGCCGGGCACAGGCTCGAGCACGGCGCCGGGCATGGGGACATCCCTCACCGCGGCCGGCGCAGCAAGCAGGTGCAGGACCAGCGCGCGACCGCCCGAGCGACGGCCTCGCCGGACCGTGTCACGAAAGTCGGCCGAGCTCCTCAGCCGATGACGGGCGGGCAGCACATCCGGAGTAACTGGCTCAGGCGGCCAGGCGGTTGCGGCCCTTGCGACGCCGGGCGGACAGGATCGCGCGGCCGGCTCGGGTCCGCATCCGCAGGCGGAAACCGTGGGTCTTGTGCCGGCGCCGGTTGTTCGGCTGGAACGTACGCTTGCTCACGAGCACTCTCCGTGGAGGGGATGGGACAGTCCGCGGACCGGGTCGGCAGACGCGAGGTCACCAGCTGGCCAACCGCGGTTGGCTGTCAACTGGCACCGCGCGCCCACGCACCTCGTCGTGGACATGCGGCACCGGTCGACACCGATCTCGACTGCTCCACGGTACGCGGTCGCGACAAGGGGGGTCAATTCGGCGCCCACCTGCCTCCAGCGGAACGCTGGTGGACCCCTCGAACCGGTCAGGATGACAGTGCTGCCCGACGCGGCGGACGCGACACGCCGAGAGGTGGTCCAGTTCCAGGCGCAACCTGTGGAGAACCGGTTGATCCACAGGGCCGGGGATTGTTAGCGTCCGCTGCACCGGTCACCCGTCGACAGCGTTGGCGCACCGGGACCGCCACCGAGCGGCCGCACCTGCCGGCCCACCGGCGAATCCCGCGCTGACCTGCACGAACACCGTCTCCCTCGACCCTCGGACTCGGGCCCTGGGCCACGGTGTCGGGACGTCACCGGTGGTGCTGCACAACCTGTGGAAAAGCGTGTGGACACTGCCTGCCGAACGGCGGGCGGACGACCTGACCGGGCGACCGGCTGACGAAGAGCGAGGGGAGCGGGAGCCGCCCGTGGAGGCATCGAACCCGGCCAGGGACGAACTGGCCCGTCTATGGCCCCTGATCATCGAGAACCTCGCCCCGAACCACCGGGTCTGGCTGACCGCCAGCCAGCCGGTGATGCTCGCCGAGAACACCGCCGTGATCGCGGTGCCCAACGAGTTCACCCGCAACCAGCTCGAGGGCCGGCTCCGCACCCGGCTGGAGGACTCGCTCAGCGAGCGGCTCGGCAAGCCGATCCGGATCGCGGTGAGCGTGGACGAGACCCTCGACCAGCGCCCGGTGACCACCGGTGAGAACGGCACCGGTCCGTCCGCCGGCCAGGCCACCGGCCGACCGACCCATCCCGGGCCCGGTCTCCATCCGCCCAGCCAGATCCCGACACCCGGAGTGGAGCCCGCGTTGCCGCACCCGGGAGCGGCACCGGCCCCCGCGCCGGCGACGCCGATCGACTTCCCGACAAGTCCACAAGCCGCTTTGTCGACAAATGCCCACCTGCACGGCGCGGCGAGCCTCACCACCGGCATCCCGGACAGCCCGCTCAACCCCCGCTACAGCTTCGAGACCTTCGTCATCGGGTCGTCGAACCGCTTCGCCCACGCCGCGGCGGTGGCGGTCGCGGAGGCGCCGGGCATGGCCTACAACCCGTTGCTCGTCTACGGCGACTCCGGGCTGGGCAAGACCCACCTGCTGCACGCCATCGGGCACTACGTGCGCAGCCTCTACACCGGTGCGCGAATCCGCTACGTCTCGTCCGAGGCGTTCACCAACGACGTGATCAACGCGATCAAGGACGCCAACACCGCCGCGCTGCAACGGCGCTACCGCGACGTCGACGTCCTGCTCATCGACGACATCCAGTTCCTCGAGGGCAAGCAGCAGACCCAGGAGGAGTTCTTCCACACCTTCAACACGCTGCACAACGCCAACAAGCAGATCGTGATCAGCTCCGACCGGCCCCCCAAGCGGCTCACCCAGCTCGAGGACCGGCTGCGCAACCGGTTCGAGTGGGGCCTGCTCACCGACGTGCAGCCGCCCGACCTCGAGACCCGGATCGCCATCCTGCGCAAGAAGGCGGCCGCGGAACGACTCTCGGCGCCGCCGGACGTGCTCGAGTTCATCGCCAGCCGGATCCAGACCAACATCCGCGAGCTCGAGGGCGCGCTGATCCGGGTCACCGCCTTCGCCAGCATCAACCGCCAGGAGGTCGACCTGACCCTGGCCGAGATCGTGCTGAAGGACCTCATTCCCGAGGGGGGCGAGCCCGAGGTCACTGCCGGGCTGATCATCGCCCAGACGGCGTCGTACTTCGGCTACTCCATCGAGGACCTGTGCGGCCCCAGCCGCACGCGGGCGCTGGTCACGGCGCGGCAGATCGCGATGTACCTGTGCCGGGAGCTGACCGAGCTGTCGCTGCCCAAGATCGGCCAGCAGTTCGGTGGGCGCGACCACACCACGGTGATGAACGCCGACCGGCGCATCCGCAAGGACCTCGCCGAGCGCCGCAACGTCTTCCACCAGGTGACCGAGCTGACCACCCGGATCAAGCAGCAGGCCAAGCAGTCCTGAGAGTCACCTTGCGACCGCCGACCGGCCCGGACGTTTCCTGTGGTTCGTCCGGGCCGATGTCGTGGAGGGGCTGTGCACGGCCTGTGGACGGACGGGGGACGCCGCACACAGGCCGCCCCGGCACGCACACCCGCGGCTGGTCCGTCCACCGACGACACACAGGCCCCGTGGATGCCGATTTCGGCCCCGACCTGCGACGACGCAGGTTGTCCACAGGATCCACCGCCCCTACGACGACAACGGAATTACCAATTGATCCTCGTCGCCCGCACCCCGGTTCGGGGCCCTTCCTGGGGACAAAGCACAAGGCGCGTGGCAGGATGCTTTCCCACCGTCGTGCGGCACATCGTTGTACTTCGATCCAGGAGGCCTGAGAAGTGAAGTTCCGCGTCGAACGCGACGTCCTCGCCGACGCCGTCGCCTGGACCGCCCGCGCCCTGCCCCTGCGTCCCAGCGCTCCGGTGCTCGCCGGCCTGCTGATCGAGGCCGGCCAGCTCGACGACGCCGCCGGCTCGGGGGACGGCCTGACCCTGTCGACCTTCGACTACGAGACCTCGGCCCGTGCCACGCTGAACGCCGACGTGTCCGAGGAGGGCCGCGCGCTGGTCTCCGGCCGCCTGCTCGCCGACATCTGCCGCAGCCTGCCCAACAAGCCGGTCGACATGGCCATCGAGGGCCCCCGGGTCACCCTCACCTGCGGCTCGGCGCGTTTCAGCCTGCAGACGATGCCGGTGGAGGAGTACCCCACCCTGCCGCAGATGCCCGAGGCCCGGGGCACGGTCAAGAGCGAGCTGTTCGCCCACGCGGTCGCCCAGGCGGTCACCGCCGCCGGCCGCGACGACATGCTGCCCGTGCTGACCGGCGTCCGGCTGGAGATGGACGGCGACACCATCTCGATGCTGGCCACCGACCGCTTCCGGCTGTCGCAGCGCGAGCTCACCTGGGCTCCGTCCACTCCGGACGTGAGCGCCGCCGCGCTGGTGCCCGCCCGGGTGCTCAACGACACCGCGAAGGCGCTGACCGGCGGCGCCGACATCAGCATCGCGCTCTCCGGCGGCGGCGCCGGTGAGGGCATCATCGGCTTCGAGGGCTCCGCCGGCGGCGGCATCCGTCGTACGACGACCCGCCTGCTGGACGGCGAGTTCCCCAAGGTCCGCAGCCTCTTCCCGTCCGAGCACCTGACCGTCGCCCGGGTGGACAAGGCCGCGCTGGTCGACTCGGTCAAGCGCGTCGCCCTGGTCGCCGAGCGCAACACCGCGGTGCAGCTGGCCTTCTCCGGCGGTGTGCTGACCCTCGACGCCGGCAGCGGCGAGGAGGCGATGGCCAGTGAGTCGATCGAGGCGACGATCAACGGCGACGACATCACCACCGGCTTCAACCCGCAGTTCCTGCTCGACGGGCTGACCGCGATCGAGTCGCCGTTCGTCGAGCTGGCCTTCACCCAGGCGAGCAAGCCCGTCGTAATCTCGGGGGTGGACTCCCTCGACGGCGAGGCCGACAGCGACTTCCGCTACCTGCTGATGCCGCGCCGGCTGCTCTCCTGACGTCCGAGCCCCGGACGATCCGGGTGCCGAACGGGGGTGTCCTGGACACCACCGACCAACCGCAGGAGGAGCGCATGCACATCGGACTCGTCGGCCTCGGGAGGATGGGCGGCAACATGCGCACCCGGTTGCGCAACGCCGGTCACACGGTCGTCGGTTATGACCGCAACCCCGACGTGTCGGACGTGGCCGGCCTCGAGGAGATGGTGGCCGAGCTCGGCAAGAGCGGTCAGCGCGACGGGCAGGAGCACAAGGTCGTCTGGGTGATGGTCCCGGCCGGTGACCCGACCCGCGAGACGGTCAAGGCGCTGGGCGAGCTGCTCGACGCCGGCGACCTGGTCGTCGACGGCGGCAACTCGCGGTGGACCGACGACCAGGTCAACGCGGACCTGCTCGCGCAGAAGGGCGTCGGGTTCGTCGACTGCGGAGTCTCCGGAGGCGTGTGGGGGTTGCAGAACGGCTACGCGCTGATGTGCGGCGGCTCCGACGAGGACGTCGCCAAGGTGCAGCCGGCCTTCGACGCGCTCAAGCCCGAGGGCGAGTTCGGCTTCGTGCACGCCGGTCGCAAGCCGGGCGCCGGCCACTACGCCAAGATGGTGCACAACGGCATCGAGTACGCCGTGATGCAGGCCTACGCCGAGGGCTGGGAGCTGCTGGAGAAGGTCGACCTCGTCGAGGACGTCCCGGCGACCTTCAACTCCTGGCGCGAGGGCACGGTGATCCGCTCCTGGCTGCTCGACCTGCTCACCGACGCGATCACCAAGGACCCCCACCTGGAGCAGATCCGGGGCTGGGCGGAGGACTCCGGCGAGGGGCGCTGGACGGTGCAGGAGGCGATCGACAACGCCGTGCCGATGCCCGCGATCTCGGCCGCGCTGTTCGCGCGCTTCGTCTCCCGCCAGGACGACAGCCCGGCGATGAAGGCGGTCGCGGCGATGCGCAACGAGTTCGGCGGCCACGCCACCCGCGGCCAGGGCTGAGCGCCGCCCGGACCGCCAGCCAGCCCGAGCCGCAGCACGAGCCCCGCATGCACGTCGCCCACCTGTCCTTGCACGACTTCCGCTCCTGGCCCGAGCTGGAGGTCGAGCTCGGTCCGGGGGTCACCGCCTTCGTGGGACGCAACGGGCAGGGCAAGACCAACATCGTCGAGGCGGTCGACTACCTCTCCAGGCTCTCCTCCCACCGGGTGGCCGCGGACGCCCCCCTGGTCCGGCAGGGGGCGGAGCGTGCGGTGGTGCGCGCCGCGGTGGTCCGCGACGAGCGTCGGGCAGTGCTCGAGGTGGAGATCAACCCGGGCAGGTCCAACCGGGCCCGGGTGAACCGCTCGCCGCTGCCGCGGGCGCGCGACCTGGTCGGCCTGGTGCGCACCGTGGTCTTCGCCCCCGACGACCTGGCCCTGGTCAAGGGCGATCCCACCGAGCGTCGGCGCTTCGCCGACGACCTGCTGGTGCTGCGGACGCCGCGGTTCGCGGGCACCCGCGCCGACTACGACCGGGTGCTGAAGCAGCGCAACTCGCTGCTCAGGAGCGCCCGGGCGGCCGGTGGCAGTCGGTCCCGGGGCTCGGCGGCCGCCGGTGCGCTGCAGACCCTGGGGGTCTGGGACGCCCATCTCGCCCGGCTCGGCGGGGAGATCATGGCGGCCCGCATCGGGCTGGTCGAGGAGCTGAACCCGCTGCTCGGCAAGGCCTACGAGGCGGTCGCCCGGGGCGCGAGCCGGGACGACGCGACCCTGGCCTACCGGCCGTCGTTCGACCTCGCTGGCGCCGAGCCCGACCCGCACTCGCTCACCGAGGCGCTGCTGGCCGAGCTCGAGGACCGCCGCGCCGACGAGCTCGACCGGGGAATGAGCCTGGTCGGGCCGCACCGTGATGACCTGCTGTGTGCCCTGGGACCGCTGCCGGTCAAGGGCTACGCCAGCCACGGCGAGTCGTGGTCGTTCGCGCTCGCGCTGCGCCTGGCCTCCTACGACCTGCTCCGGGCTCCCGGGGCGGGCAGCGGTCCGGTCGACGACCCGATCCTCGTCCTCGACGACGTCTTCGCCGAGCTCGACACGGGTCGCCGCAGCCAGCTCGCCGAGCTGGTGGCGGGCGCCGAGCAGGTCCTGGTCACCGCTGCGGTCGCCGACGACATCCCCGACGCGCTGCAGGGGGTGCGGTTCACCGTTGCCGACGGGCGGGTCGTCCGTGATGACTGACCCTGGGCACGAGCCGCCCTCCGACGAGCAGCCCGCCGTCGAGCAGGCGGAGCATCGCGACGAGGGCCTGGAGCTGGCCCGGGCGATCGCCCGCGGCCTCGCCGGACGGACCCGACCCGGCCCCGGCGCCGGCCCTCGCGCCGCGGCGCGCGGCCGGACCGGCTACAGCAAGACCGGCCACGCGGCGGGTGTCTCCGGTGCCCATCCGGACGCCCGTGACCCCCAACTCCTCGACGCCAGCCTCGGCCGGTTCGTCACCGAGCAGGGCTGGGAGACCGAGCTGCGGGTGCACGGCGTCTTCACCCGGTGGGAGGCGGTGGTGGGGCGCGAGGTCGGCCAGCACGTCGTGCCGGAGTCCTACGCCGACGGCCGGCTCGTCGTACGCACCGACTCCACGGCCTGGGCCACCCAGATGAAGCTGCTCGCCGGCTCCGTGGTCCGGCGCCTCAACGAGGAGCTCGGTGACGGCACCGTCGAGGTGATCGACGTGGTCGGTCCGCGGGCGCCGAGCTGGTCGCGGGGCCGCTACCGGGTCAAGGGCCGCGGGCCGCGCGACACCTACGGCTGAGATGTGGCGATCTGAGCCAGGCGCGGACGTATGGGGACCCGGACGCCCCCGTCCGCGGGCGCTCACGGGCCCGCTGAGGGCCTCTGTGGACGGTTTTCCGGGCCGGTAACCCACACCCGGTGGGTGGCATGCGTGATTTCGGACCCCTCCCGGGTAAACTGGGACCACCAGGCCGTCCTGCGATCTGCGCGTCAAGACGCTGCGAGGGACGGCCACACCTGTGTCAGGGGCCGCCAGCCGGCTCCGGCCTGGTGTCCGCGGGATCCGAGGAGAAGAGGGCAGCCGAGCGTGTCGAGCGATCAGGTCGAAGCAGGCAGGTACGACGCAAGCGCCATCCAGGTCCTCGAAGGGCTCGAAGCGGTCCGCAAGCGGCCCGGCATGTACATCGGCTCGACCGGTGAGCGGGGCCTGCACCACCTGGTCTGGGAGGTCGTCGACAACTCCGTCGACGAGGCGCTGGCCGGCTACTGCGACCGCATCGTGGTGACGCTGCTCCCCGACGGCGGTGTCGAGGTCCGCGACAACGGGCGCGGCATCCCGGTGACGCCGCCGCCCGGCCAGGAGCTCCCGGCGGTCACCGTCGTGCTCACCGTGCTGCACGCCGGCGGCAAGTTCGGAGGGGGCGGCTACAAGGTCTCCGGTGGTCTGCACGGCGTCGGCGTCTCGGTGGTCAACGCGCTCTCCCAGCGGGTCGAGGTGGAGATCCGGCGCGACGGCTACTGCTGGCGGCAGTCCTTCACCCGGGGCGTGCCCGACGCCGCGCTCGAGCAGGGCGAGGCGACCGACGAGACCGGCACCATCACCCGCTTCTGGGCCAGCGACGAGATCTTCGAGACCACCACCTACTCGTTCGAGACGATCACCACGCGGCTGCGCGAGATGGCCTTCCTCAACAAGGGCCTCGAGATCGTGGTGCGCGACGAGCGGCCCGAGTCGGCCGAGATCGCCGAGGCCGTCGCCGACGAGACGGTGGCCGCCGAGGTGGACTCGGCCGGCAGCGACGCCATCCACGCCGAGGGCGGGGTGATGGAGCGCCGCTTCAGGTTCGACCGTGGCCTGGTCGACTACGTCGAGCACCTCAACCGCAGCAAGCAGGTCGCGAACCCCACGGTGATCAACTTCGAGGCCTTCCAGGAGGCCGACGACAACGGCGCCTCCGAGATGAGCCTCGAGCTGGCGATGCAGTGGAACACCACCTTCAACGAGTCGGTGCACACCTTCGCCAACACGATCAACACCCACGAGGGCGGCACCCACGAGGAGGGTTTCCGCTCCGCGCTCACCGGCCTGGTCAACAACTGGGGCGAGGAGTGGGGGCTGATCAAGAAGCGCGACGACCGGGTCTCGGGCGACGACATCCGCGAAGGCCTGACCGCGATCATCTCGATCAAGCTGGGCGAACCGCAGTTCGAGGGCCAGACCAAGACCAAGCTCGGCAACACCGAGGCCAGGAGCTTCGTGCAGCGGGCCGTCTACGAGCAGCTCGGTGAGTGGCTGGAGAAGAACCCGGCCGAGGGCAAGGACATCGTCCGCCGGGCCCAGGCTGCTGCTTCGGCCCGCATCGCGGCACGCAAGGCGCGCGACCTCGCGCGCAACCGCAAGGGGCTGCTGGGCGGCGGGGGGCTGCCGGGCAAGCTCAGCGACTGCCAGTCGACCAACCCCGAGGAGTGCGAGGTCTTCATCGTCGAGGGTGACTCGGCCGGGGGCTCCGCCAAGGGTGGTCGCGACCCGAGGATCCAGGCGATCCTCCCGATCCGCGGCAAGATCCTCAACGTCGAGAAGGCCCGCATCGACAAGGTGCTGCAGAACACCGAGGTGCAGGCGATCATCTCCGCCCTCGGCACCGGCATCCACGACGAGTTCGACCTCGACAAGCTGCGCTACCACAAGATCGTGTTGATGGCCGACGCGGACGTCGACGGCCACCACATCCGCACCCTGCTGCTCACGCTGCTCTTCCGCTTCATGAAGCCGCTGATCGAGCAGGGCTACGTCTACCTCGCCCAGCCGCCGCTGTACCGGCTGCGCTGGAACAAGCCGCACGAGCACGAGTTCGTCTACTCCGACGCCGAGCGCGACGCGCTGCTGCGGGCCGGGCAGGCCGAGGGCAAGAAGCTGCCCAAGGACATGCCGGTGCAGCGCTACAAGGGCCTGGGCGAGATGAACGCCGACGAGCTGTGGGAGACGACCATGGACCCCGACCAGCGGCTGCTGCTGCAGGTCGGCCTCGAGGACGCCGCGCGCGCCGACGAGACGTTCTCGGTGCTCATGGGCGAGGACGTCGAGCAGCGCCGCTCCTTCATCCAGCGCAACGCCAAGGACGTGCGCTTCCTCGACATCTGACCTGGCCGCCTGAGCCGGACTCCTCGAGCCGAAAGCTGACACATGACTGAACTGCCTCCCGACAACCCGCGCATCCGTGAGGTCGAGCTGCAGGACGAGATGCAGCAGTCCTACATCGACTACGCGATGGCGGTCATCGTGGGCCGCGCGCTCCCCGACGTGCGCGACGGGTTGAAGCCGGTGCACCGCCGGGTGCTCTACGCGATGTACGACGGCGGCTACCGTCCCGACCGCGGCTTCTCCAAGTGCTCGCGCGTCGTCGGCGACGTGATGGGGCAGTACCACCCGCACGGCGACTCGGCGATCTACGACACCCTGGTCCGGCTCGCCCAGCCGTGGGTGATGAGCGCCCCGCTCGTGCAGGGCCAGGGCAACTTCGGCTCCCCGGGCAACGACCCCGCGGCCGCGATGCGCTACACCGAGTGCCGGATGGCGCCGCTGGCCATGGAGATGGTCCGCGACATCGACGAGGACACCGTCGACTTCGTCCCCAACTACGACGGCAAGTCCCAGGAGCCGGGCATCCTGCCCAGCCGGTTCCCCAACCTGCTGGTCAACGGCTCGGCGGGCATCGCGGTCGGCATGGCGACCAACATCCCCCCGCACAACCTCGGCGAGATCGCCGACGGCGTGCAGTGGGCGCTGCAGCACCCCGACGCCACCCGCGAGGAGCTCCTCGAGGCCCTGCTCGAACGCGTCAAGGGTCCCGACTTCCCGATGGGTGCGCTGATCGTCGGCCGCCAGGGCATCGAGCAGGCCTACCGCACCGGCCGCGGGTCGATCACCCAGCGCGCGGTCGTCGAGGTCGACGAGGACAGCCGGGGCCGCACCCAGCTGGTGATCACCGAGCTGCCCTACATGGTCAACCCCGACAACCTGGCGCTGAAGATCGCCGAGCTCGCCGACTCCGGCAAGGTCAAGGGCATCGCCGACGTCAAGGACAACAGCTCCTCGCGCACCGGCCAGCAGCTGATCGTCGTCCTCAAGCGCGACGCGGTCGCCCGCGTGGTGCTCAACAACCTCTTCAAGCACACCGAGCTGCAGACCAACTTCGCGGCCAACATGCTCGCGCTGGTCGACGGCGTGCCGCGCACGCTGACCCTCGACCAGTTCGTCAGCCACTGGGTGACCCACCAGGTCGAGGTCATCCAGCGGCGCACCCGCTACCGGCTGCGCAAGGCCGAGGAGCGGGCACACATCCTCCGGGGCCTGGTCAAGGCGCTCGACATGCTCGACGAGGTCATCGCGCTGATCCGGCGCTCGCCCGACGTCGACGAGGCCCGCCAGGGCCTGATCGCGCTGCTCGACATCGACGAGCTGCAGGCCACCGCGATCCTCGACATGCAGTTGCGCCGGCTCGCCGCCCTGGAGCGGCAGCGGATCATCGACGACCTAGCCGAGATCGAGCGCACCATCGCCGATCTCGAGGACATCCTGGCCAGCGAGGAGCGCCAGCGGCGGATCATCAGCGAGGAGCTCGCCGAGATCGTCGGCAAGTACGGCGTGGCCCGGCGTACCCAGATCGTCGCCGCCGACGGGGACCTCTCCATGGAGGACCTGATCCCCGACGAGGAGCTGGTCGTCTCGATCACCCGCGGCGGCTACGCCAAGCGGACCCTGGCGAGCAACTACCGCACCCAGAAGCGGGGCGGCAAGGGCGTGCGCGGCGCGGCGTTGAAGGGCGACGACGTCGTCGAGCACTTCATCGCGACCACCAACCACCACTGGCTGCTGTTCTTCACCACCGCCGGCCGGGTCTACCGCACCAAGGCCTACAACCTGCCCGAGGCGTCCCGCGACGCCAAGGGCGGCCACGTGGCCGGGCTGCTCTCCTTCCAGCCCGACGAGCAGATCGCGCAGGTGCTGGCGATCCGCGACTACGACCAGGCGCCCTACCTCGTGCTGGCCACCCGCAGCGGGCTGGTGAAGAAGACCCGGCTGGCCGACTACCACAGCCCGCGGCAGGCCGGCGTGATCGCGATCAACTTCCGCGAGGCGGACGACGAGCTGATCGGCGCGGAGCTGGTCAACCCCGAGGACCACATCCTGCTGGTCTCCCGCAAGGGACAGGCGATCCGGTTCCAGGCCGACGACACCCAGCTGCGGCCGATGGGCCGCGCCACCTCCGGGGTCTCGGGCATGAAGTTCCGTGACGGCGACTCGCTGCTGTCGATGTCGGTCATCCGCGCCGCCCAGGTGGCCGCCGAGCAGGACGCCGGCCTCGACGAGGGCGAGGACACCGCCGCCGGCGTCGCCAAGGCCGAGGAGGCCGAGGCCGCGGCTGCGCGGGGGCAGTACTTCGGGGTGCACCCGCAGTACGTCTTCACCATCACCGACGGCGGCTACGCCAAGCGCACCCGGATCACCGAGTACCGGCTGCAGTCCCGCGGCGGCATCGGCATCAAGGCGATGAAGCTGGACAACTCCGACCGCGGCCAGCTGGTGGGCGCGTTCATCGTCGAGGAGGGTGACGAGATCCTGGCGATCACCAACTCCGGCCAGGTGGTGCGCAGCCCGATCAACACCGACTTCCGGCCGACCGGGCGCTCGACGCAGGGCGTGCGGTTCGTCGGCCCGAAGAACGGCGACGCGGTCGCGGTCGTGGCCCGCGCGGTGGACCGGGACAACGGTGACCTCAACGGCGAAGCCAACGGCGATGCCAACGGCGACGGCAACGGCGACGGCAACGGGGACGCCGACGGCGCGTCCGCGGTGGAGAATTCGGAGCCTGCCGACGCGGGTGCAACAATCGACGGGTCAGACACCGATCCGCAGGAGGGCTGATGGCCGACCGCCGTGCCGAAGAAGCGCCCGTCGCGCCGCGCCGTACCCTCTCCTCGTCGCGAGCGGCGGAGAGCACCGGGGACGAGGAGGGCAAGTCCGTGCCTGCCGCGGTGCAGAAGGCGATGGGCAAGGTGAAGGCGGCTGCCGCCAGCGCCCGGACCACCTCGCAGGCCCGCCGCAGCGAGCGGCCGGAGCGTGAGCGGCCGGTGCGCGAGCGGCCGGTGACACCGTCGGGCAGTTCGCGCCGGTCGATCCGCAAGGCCCGGCTGCGCCTGGTGCAGGTCGATGCCTGGTCGGTGATGAAGACGGCCTTCCTGCTGTCCATCGCGATCGGCATCATCACCGTCGTCGCGGTCGCGGTGATCTGGAGCGTGCTCGGCGCCGCAGGCGTGTGGGACTCGATCAACGCGATGGTCCAGCAGACCGTCGGGAGCGACAGCACCACGCCCTTCCACATCCAGGACTACGTGGGCACCTCGCGGGTGCTCGGCTTCACGATGATCGTGGCGGTTGTCGACGTCATCCTGATCACCGCGCTGTCGACGCTCGGTGCGTTCGTCTACAACCTCGCCGCCACGCTCGTCGGCGGTGTCGAGGTCACCCTCGCCGAGGACCTCTGAGACCCAGGCGGGGCCGTTTTGTGGCGGGCTCGGACGATGGGGTAGCCTTCCCTGTCGGTTCGTCCGGGTCGGTCCGCCGGCCAGACGCCCGACCACTCCGGGGCCTATAGCTCAGACGGTTAGAGCGCTTCCCTGATAAGGAAGAGGTCAGAGGTTCAAGTCCTCTTAGGCCCACCATCGCGCCAAGCCCCTGACCTGCACAGACGTCTCGTCGGGGGCTTGTCGTCTGTTCGGGCAAATCGGCCCAGGAGTCGACTGCCTGACCAACTGCCTGACTATGCACGCGGGCCGTCGTCCCTCCGCGCCGCGAACAGGGTGTCCATGGCCGTAGCACCGTGCTCGATCACCGGTCGCAGCTGCTTGCGGTAGACGAGCTCTGTCACGTTGGTGCCCTTGTGACCGACGAGCCGCGAGATGTCCTCGATGGACAGGCCCGCGTCCGATAGCAGCGACACGAACGAGTGCCGCAGCTCGCGCGGCGTCCAGTCGGCCGGGTCGAGCGCGGGCGGGGCGTCTCCGCCGGCGGCGTGTCGCTCTCTCTGCTTCGTGGCAACCACCCGGAGCGCCCGGCGGAAGTCACGTCGAACGTTGGCGGCATCCATCTCCGTACCCTCGGAGCTCGGGAAGACCAGCGCGTCCTCGTCCCAGGACCTGCCTCGTGCGAGTGTCCCGGCCGCCTGTCGTGCCCGGTGTTCGCGCAGCTTGACCACGACGAGCTCGGGGAGCGCGAGCGTGCGGCGAGACCTCCTGGTCTTGGTGTCACCACCGGTGCGGACCGAGCGCCAGACCTCCAGGTGGGCAGGGATTCCCATCTGGCCACCCTCGAGATGGACGTGTCGCCAACGAAGTGCGCGCACCTCCTCGGTGCGGGCACCGGTCAGAAGCGACGTGACGATGTAGCAGTGGAGGGGGTCGCTCTGCGTCAGAACGAGCACATCTCGCGCCTGGTCGAGTGTCAGCGACTTGGAGGGGCGACCGATGCGACCGGTGGGGACCTCCGCCAGCTCGACGACGTTACGCTCAACCAGGCCACGCTTCATCGCCCGCCGCACCGCGCGGTTCAGGCACGAGTGCACCCTGTGGAGCGTGCTCGTGGCCAGCACCGGGGCCAAGCCCTCCAGCCATCGATCCACTTCGGACGGTTCCAGCTGGCGCAGCTTCCGTTCCCCGAGCTTCGGGATCACGTGGACCTTGCACAGGTCGCTGTTGCGTCTCCGGGTGGCCTCGCCTGCTTGGCCTTGGCCGAATCGCAACCAGTCCTCGACCGCCTCGCGGACCCGGCAATGCTCCGACCCGGCAACCAGGCCCGCCTCGTAGTCCTGAATCCGCCGCCGCAGATCGCGCAGGGCAGCAGACTGGCTCGTCCCGGTGCCGGTCCGGACTATCCGCTTGCCGCGCGGGTCGTAGCCGACGGTCTTCTCGGCGATCCACCGCTGTCGGGCCTCGCTCCAACGCACGCCGCCCTCACCCCGGGGGCGGCGACGCCTCTTCTCCGCCCCCG
>DATDNR010000063.1:0-12868 GCA_036518175.1 Marmoricola sp. | reverse complement strand
GCAGCCCGATCGACGTGCCGACCACGCCCACGGCCGCGGCCTCGAGCAGCACCGAGCGGTTCACCTGCCGGCGCGAGGCACCCAGCGCCCGGAGAAGCGCGAGCTCACGACTGCGCTGGGCGACCAGGATCGAGAACGTGTTGATGATCAGGAAGCTGCCGACCACCAGCGAGATCGCGGCGAAGACGAGCAGGAAGATGTTGATGAAGTTCAGTGCCTTGCCGACCGCGTCCTGGGTCTCCTTGGCCACCCTGTCGCCGGTGACCGCCTCGTCGCCGGACGGCAGCAGCTTCTGCGCGTTCGCCGCCAGCTGGGCCTGGGAGACGTCGGGCTTCGCCGTCAGCGCGACCGAGGTGTAGGCGTCCCGGCCGTGCAGGAACAGCTCCTGGGCGGTGTGGGTGTCCCAGAGCACCAAGGTCGCGCCGGCCAGGCCGCCGCCGCCGAACTCGGCGATGCCGACCAGGCGCGCGGTGAGCCGCGGGCGCCCCTCCGAGCTGACCATCGGGACGGTGTCACCGAGGTGGTAACCGGCCATCTTCACGGTCTTGGCGTCCAGCGCCACCTCGTGCGGGCCGCGCGGCTGGTGGCCACGGGTGATGCTCACCGAGGGCTTGCCGGTGATCGACGGGGCGTCGTTGTAGTTGAAGCTCAGCGTCGGCGCGCCGGTGCCGCCGATCAGCTTGCCGTCGCTGCCGACCACGTGCAGTCCCTGGCTCTCCACGGTGCCGTCGACGCGGGCGACGCCCGGGGTGGAGGCCAGCTCGTGCACCGTGGCCGCCGAGATGGTGCGCGTGTCGAGCTGGGAGGAGCCGTCGCTCCAGCCGCTCTTCTTGGCCGGCCGGACGACGACGTCGGACGTGCTGCCCTTGACGATGCCGTCGAAGCTGCGGCCCATGGTGTCGGTGAAGACCAGGGTGCCGGCGACGAACGCGATGCCGATCACGATCGCCGACGCGCTGAGCACCAGGCGGACCTTGCGCGCGAGCAGGTTGCGCAGCGTCACCTTCAGCACGGCTCAGGCCTCCGTGCCGGCGGGGGCGTACGACGCCTGCGAGGCGCGCATCGCCCGGGACTGGATCGACGCCATCCGCTCGAGCACCGCCTCGGTCGTGGGCTCGCGCATCTCGTCGGCGATCCTGCCGTCGGCGAGGAAGACCACGCGGTCGGTGTAGGAGGCGGCGACCGGGTCGTGGGTGACCATCACGATCGTCTGGCCGAAGTCGCGCACGCTGTGCTCGAGGAAGGAGAGCACCTCCGCCCCCGAGGTGGAGTCGAGGTTGCCGGTGGGCTCGTCGGCGAAGACGATCTCGGGACGGCTCATCAGCGCGCGGGCGCAGGCGACGCGCTGCTGCTGGCCCCCGGACATCTCGCTGGGCCGGTGGTCGAGGCGGTCCGCGAGCCCGACCGTGTCGATGACGGTCTGCCACCACTGCGGGTCGGGCTTCCTGCCGGCGATGGACAGCGGCAACAGGATGTTCTCCTGCGCCGTCAGGGTCGGCACCAGGTTGTACGCCTGGAAGACGAACCCCACCCGGTCGCGTCGCAGCGTGGTCAGCGCCTTGTCGTTCAGCGTGGACAGGTCGGTCTCGCCGATGTAGACGCTGCCGGCGGTGACCGTGTCGAGCGCAGCCAGGCAGTGCATCAGTGTGGACTTGCCGGAGCCGGAGGGCCCCATGATGGCGGTGAACTCACCGGCGTACAGGTCCAGGGTCACGCCGTCGAGCGCGTGCACCTCGGCCTGGCCCTTGCCGTAGACCTTGGTGACCCCCGCCGCGCGTGCGGCTGTGTCAGGCATGTTCAGGGTGCTCCATCCCGGTTCGGCCCGAGAACTTCGATGACGCCCCGAACGCTAGGGTCCGCCGACGGTGCCCACCACGGGTTTTCGCCCTGATCCGACCCTGACATTCGTCACAGTCGACCCCGAGACGGCTCCTCAGCCGAGGCAGGCGAGCAGCCGGTCGCACTCGTCGACGAGCCGGCGACGCAGCGGAGCGCCTCGCTCGGCGAACGCGCGCTGCGCAGCGACGTACTCCTGCCTGCCCGCGGCGGTCTCGATGCGCACCGGGGCGTAGCCCAGGCCGGAGAGGTCGTAGGGCGACGCGCGCATGTCCAGCTCGCGGATCTCCCGGGCCAGGGCGAAGCAGTCGGCGACCAGGTCGGAGCAGATCAGCGGGCTCAGCCGGAAGGCGTGCTTGTAGAGGTCCATCCCGGCGTGCAGGCAGCCCGGCTGCTCGAACGCCTCCCGGTCGTCGCGGCCCGGGGCGAGCGTGTTGAGCGGCCGGGCGCTGGCGGTGAAGAAGCGGAAGGCGTCGAAGTGCGAGCAGGTGATCCGGTGCGACTCGACGACGACGTTCGTGCCCTGCTGTCCCAGCCGCAGCGGCCACTCGTGGCGCCGCGGATCGGCCATCCCCTCACCGCGGTGCACCATCGCCCACTCGTGCAGCCCGAAGCAGCCCAGCGTCGGTGCCCGGGAGGCGGTGGCCATCAGCAGGCGGCGGATCGACTCGACCAGCGGTTGCCGGGATCGCAGATACCCCTCCGATACTCCGAGACGTTCGGCCGCCGACACGCCGGCAGAAGGCGGCCGAACGTCTCGGACTATCGGGGAGTAGCCCGTGAGGTCGGCGTACTCCGGAGCATCGAGGAGCGCCACGCCGTACCCCGGGTGCCACCGGCGCAGCGCGGCCGGCCGCTGGGAGTAGTAGGTGAACAGGAAGTCGTGCACGGGATGCTTCTGGCCGCGCCGGCGCCGCTCGAGGTGCGGGCGGACCCAGGCGTCGACCCGCTGCTCGTGCGCGGCCGCGCGGGCGGTCCACTCGGCCCTGGGGAGAGCGTGCACGCGCCCGAGGGTACGTCGATAGGCTCGGGGAGTGCGTATCGCAAGGTTCACCACCGGAGAAGATCCCCAGTTCGGCGTGGTCACCGGCGATGTCGACGACCGTGGCATCCCCGCCGACGACTGCAGGGTCGTCGCACTGATGGGCGACCCGCTGCACGTCGGCATCCACCTGAGTGGCAAGGAGCACGACCTCGCCGACGTGCGCCTGCTCGCGCCGGTGCTGCCGCGCAGCAAGGTCGTCGGCATCGGCAAGAACTATGCGGCGCACGCCGCCGAGATGGGTGGCGAGGTCCCCGCGGAGCCGCTGATCTTCCTCAAGCCGAACACCGCGGTGATCGGCCCGGGGGATCCGATCTTCTATCCCGAGCAGAGCAACGAGGTGCATTACGAGGGCGAGCTCGGGGTGGTGATCAGCCGGATCTGCAAGGACGTGCCGAAGGAGCGTGCGCACGACGTGATCTGGGGCTACACCGTCGGCAACGACGTCACCGCCCGCGACCTGCAGCGCAGCGACGTGCAGTTCACCCGCGCCAAGGGCTTCGACAGCTTCTGCCCGCTCGGCCCGTGGATCGAGACCGAGCTCGACATCAGTGCGCTGAGGGTGCAGACGTGGCTCAACGGCGACCTCGAGCAGGACGGCTCGACCAAGGACCTGATCTTCGACGTGCCCACCCTCATCGCGCACGTCAGCTCGGTGATGACGCTGCTCCCCGGTGACGTCATCCTCACCGGCACCCCCGAAGGGGTGGGGCCGATGCAGCCGGGGGATGAGGTGGAGGTGTACGTCGAGGGCATCGGCGCGCTGACCAACAAGGTGGCGCGACGGTGACCGGCACCACCGATCCGGTGCTGGGTGATCTGGCTCCCCACGACGTCCGGGTCCGCTTCCCACCGTCCCCGACCGGGTTCATCCACGTCGGCAACGTGCGCAGCGCGCTGTTCAACTGGGCCTTCGCCCGGCACCACGGCGGCAAGCTCGTGCTGCGCATCGAGGACACCGACCTCGCGCGCAACACCGAGGAGGGCTACGACTCCATCGTCGGCTCCCTCCGCTGGCTCGGCCTGGACTGGGACGAGGGTCCGGAGGTGGGCGGACCGCACGGCCCCTACCGCCAGTCCGAGCGCTTCGACATCTACGCCGACGTCGCCGCCCGGCTGCGCGATGCCGGCCATGCCTACGACTGCTACTGCACCAACGAGGAGGTCGAGCAGCGGCGCCTGGCCTCCGGCTCGAAGGTGCAGGGCTACGACGGCTTCTGCCGCGACCTCGGTGCCGAGCAGCGCGCCGCGTTCGAGGCCGAGGGGCGGCAGCCGGTGCTGCGCTTCCGGATGCCCCGGCAGCCGATCAGCTTCGACGACCTGGTCCGCGGCGAGGTCGCCTTCCTGCCCGAGCACGTGCCCGACTACGTGCTGGTGCGGGCCAACGGGACCCCGCTCTACACGCTGGTGAACCCCGTCGACGACGCGATGATGGAGATCACCCACGTGCTGCGCGGTGAGGACCTGCTCTCCAGCACGCCGCGACAGATCCCGCTCTATGAGGCGCTGCTCGACCTCGGCATCGGCCGTGGCGTCCCGCGGTTCGGCCACCTGCCGATCGTCATGGGGGAGGGCAACAAGCGGTTGTCGAAGCGCGACAAGGGCTCCGGGCTCTCCGAGTACGTCGAGCGCGGCTTCCTCCCGGAGGGTGTGCTCAACTACCTCGCCCTGCTCGGTTGGGGGATCAGCGAGGACCGCGACGTCTTCACGATGGCCGAGATGGCGGAGGCCTTCGACATCCGCCGGGTCAACCCCAACCCCGCCCGCTTCGACATGAAGAAGTGCGAGGCGATCAACGCAGCGCACATGCGGATGATCAGCGTGGCCGACATGGCAGCACGGGTGGTGCCCTTCCTCGCGGGTGCCGGCCTCGTCTCGGACCCGCCGACCGAGGAGCAGCGCCGGCTGCTCGACGCGGCGATCCCGCTGGTGCACGAGCGCATCAACACGCTCGCGGAGTCGGTGGACATGCTCGGCTTCCTCTTCCGCGACAAGGTGGAGTACGTCGAGGCCGACGTGGCCGCCCTGCTGCACGACGAGGAGGGGCAGGCCGTCGTACGCGCGTCGCGCGAAGCGCTGGACCGGCTCTCCGACTGGACGACCGAGGCGATCGAGGACGCCCTGCGGCGCGAGCTGGTCGACGACATGGGCCTGAAGCCCCGCAAGGCGTTCGGGCCGGTCCGCGTGGCGATCACCGGCCGCCGGGTCTCTCCACCGCTGTTCGAGTCGATGGAGCTGCTCGGGCGTGAGGAGTCACTCGCGCGGCTCGACGCTGTGGTGGACCGATGAGCGGCCAGGGCCCCGGGTCGGTGAGCGGTCCGGTGGGTGCGGCGCCGGTGCCCGGCATGCTGCCGCAGGCAGCGCACCCGCACCCCGAGCCACGCAGCTATCCGCTGATGCTCCGCACCTGGAACTACGCCTGGTGGCGGCCGCTCGCGGGCTTCGTCACCCTGCTGATCGGGGTGCCGGTCATCGCCCCGATCGTGCTGTTCCCGGTGCTGATGATCGGCGTCGCGCTCCAGGGTGGCCGCGGTGACTTCCTCGACCGGGTGACCCGGGCGGGGTCGCTGACCTCGGTCACCCCGGCGTCGATGCTCTACCTCAACCTGACGCTCGCGTCGGCGATCCCGATCACCTGGGCCATCATGCGGCTCTACCACCATCTCCGGCCGCGCTGGCTGGCCTCGGTACGGCCCGGCATGCGGTGGCGCTTCATGCTGCCCTGCTTCGGGCTCGCGGTGATCGCGCTGGTGGCCCAGCTGGTGGTCGGCTCCGTGCTGCCCGGCGACACGACCGACCTCGGTGGCCACGCGCACTACTCGACCGGCCGGATCGTGGCGCTGGCCCTGGTCATCCTGGTCACCACGCCGTTGCAGGCGATCGGGGAGGAGTACGCCTTCCGCGGCTACCTGATGCAGGCCTTCGGCTCGTTCGCGCACGCGACCTTCGAGCGGTGGCACCTCGACCGGCGCGCAGCAGAGCTGTGGGCCAAGGTGACCGCGGTGGTGGTCACCTCGGTGCTGTTCGCCCTGGCCCACGGAGTGCAGAACTTCCCGCTCTTCTTCGACCGGTTCGCGTTCGGTCTGATGGCCGGCTACGTGGTCGTCCGGGTGGGCGGGCTCGAGGCCGGCATCGCGATGCATGTGCTCAACAACTTCATCGCCTTCGGCTTCGCCCTCGCCTTCGGGAGCATCGACAGCACGCTGACGGTGAGCACCGTGTCGTGGTGGAACATCCCCGTCACCATCGTGCAGAACGGCGTCTACCTGCTGCTCGTGCTGTGGCTCGCGAAGCGGATGGCGCTGCGCAACCGGACCACCCCGCCGCACGTCGAGCCGGGGGCCCCTCGATTGGTGACGGGCTCGCCGGTCGTGTAACCTCATCCCTCGGTCCGCCGTGCAGAGCAAGGGCGGATCACCCATGGGGTATGGGGTAATTGGCAGCCCGACTGGTTCTGGTCCAGTTAGTCTAGGTTCGAGTCCTAGTACCCCAGCGAGAGCACGATTTGGTCGCCTCGTCGGCCAGCCGATAGAGTCTCGTGCGCTCGCCCCCGTTGTGTAGTGGCCTAGCACGCCGCCCTCTCAAGGCGGTAGCGCCGGTTCGAATCCGGTCGGGGGTACTCGTCCGAAAAGCGGTCCTGACCAGCGGAAACGCTGGGAGGGGCCGCTTCGGCATTAAGGCCTGGGCCGGGCTCGGGCAACGCTGGGGCAACACGGGGCAACGCTGGTAGGGCGTTGCGGCGTTGTTGAGCGGCCGCCCGTGCTGCGTCGAGGGCATCGCCGACCTCGTCCAGCCGGTCCTCGAAGAGGTGCCCGTAGGTGTCTAGTGTCATTGTCGCCGAGCTGTGGCCGAGCATCTGCTGGACAACCTTCACGTCAGCGCCGCTTGCGATGGCGAGGCTGGCGGCCGTGTGCCGCAATCGGTGCGGGTGCAGGTCGGGCACGCCGATCGCGCTCGCCGCCGCGCTGAAGGCAGTGCGAAACGTGCTGACCCGCAGCGGCTGGCCGTGGCGGATACCGGCGAACACCAGGTCATCAGGCTGCTTGCCCTCCACGTGGACGGCTAGTTCGGCAGCCAGGAAGCGCGGGATCGGCACCTCCCGCCGTTGGTGGGTTTTGGTGGTGCCCCACACAAGCCCTTGACCTTGCACGGGGGTGACCGACTCGATGATCACGGCGCGGCTGCGTGGGAGGTCGAGCCGTGCGACACGAAGCGCGGCCATCTCACCGAAACGCACGCCGGTGTAGGCGAGGAACAGCACGACCAGCCGGTAGGTTGCGTTGGCCCGGGTGTCGAGGCTGCTGTGCTTGTTCGGCTCCGCGGGGTAGCCGGTCGCCGTCGCCAGGTCATCGACCTGGTCGTGGGTGAGGTAGCGGTGCTCGAGCCTGCCCACGCGTGGCAGGTTCACGCCGCTGGCGACGTTGCGCGCGAGCCGGCCGTCCTTGACCGCCATGTCGAGGACCAGGCTGAGCACTCGATGGATTTTCTGCACGGTGGCGGGGGAGTGGTCCTTGGTGAGGTCGGTGACCCAGGCCTGAACGTCGCCATGGGAGACGTTGGCGAGCTTGACCCGGTCCCACTTCGGGTGGATGTGCTTGCGAACGACTCCCTCATAGCGTGAGCGGGTGGTGGGTTTGAGGTGGGCCTGTCCGTCGAGCCACCGTTGCGCCCATTCGCCAACGCTGACCTTCGCGAGTGCCGGATCGACGTATGTTCCGACGACCTTGGCGCTCTCGACGCTGGCGAGGAACCGCTCGGCGTCGATCTTGCGTCGGAACGTCTTGTTGCGCTGGGCCCCGGCTGGAGTCCGGTAGTGCGCCCGCCAGGTGCTCTGCCCATCGCGGATGCGTTTCTCGATGCTGGCCATGTCTCATCGTGCCCCTTTCGGTGCCGGTTCTCGTGTCGTCATTCATGGGGCTGTGCATGGTTGGTCTGTTCTCTGACCCAGAGGATGAGGTCGGCTCGCCAGTAGCGGACGTGGCGGCCGATCTTGAAGCTTCGGGGGCCGGCGCCGAGGTGGCGCCAGTAGCGCAGGGTTCCCTCGGGGAGGCGGAGGTAGGCGCAGGCTTCGGGGAGGGTGAGCATCTCGTCGCCGGCGTTGTGGCGTGGGTCGGGGTTGGTGGGCTGGGCGGTCATGCGCTGACTCCTGGGGTGGTCCGCCCTAGTGGGCGGGAGACAGGGAGGTCCTGGCTTCGAAGGGTAGGTGTGCAGGGGTTCCCGAATGCTGGAGAAGTATCGCCGGAAGGCGATACTTGTGGTGTGGTGCGTCCGACGATCATCGAGCTGGCACGGCGTGGGGCTGGGCTGACGCAAGGGGAACTGGCGGCGCGTGCGGGGACGACGCAGTCGGCGGTGTCGATGTATGAGCGGCGTCGGAAGGTGCCGTTGCTCGATGTCGCGGAGCGGCTGATGCAGGCTGCCGGGGTCGACCTGGGGATGGTCACCTTAGTGCGGTGGGAGGCGGAGTTGGTGACGCCGGCCTCGGGGTTCTTCTACCCCGATCGGCTGTGGCGGGTGGAGGTGCCGGGGTGTTTCGACACGGTCCGGATGGTCGACCATGTCGGCGGCACCGGCCCGGAGGAGTGGGATCTGCGCCACCGGGACCACCGTCGGCGCCTGTACGAGAACCTGTTGGTGAAGGGGGATGCGGAGCAGATAATGCGTTGGGTTGACGGCGCGCTTCTGATCGATCTGTGGGACGAGCTGGACCTGCCGTCCCGAATCCGTGCGGCGTGGGAGCCAGCCGTCCAAGCGGGCTCGGCGGGCCGGATAGTCGAGGTCTACGACACGCGTTCCTGACTGGATCGGCCCCTGGGGGACGTGCGGTGGTCAGCGTCCGAGGGAGGGGCCGGACGCTGCGGGAGCCGGGGACCTGGCGCCGCTGCTGGCCCAGTCGCGCTGCGTATGGCGTCGGGGTGCGTTGGGTCCGTACCGGTCGATCGCGTCGACGGCGAGCCTCGTGGCATGCGCCGGGCCGAGGTCGGCGTGGTTACGGGCGAAGACCTCGACCCACTGCCTGCGGGCTTCGTCGACGGTCTCGGCTACCAGGTGCGCGGTGTTGCCGTTCCGCCCTCGGGTCATCGCGACGTAGGCCGCGGCGGCGCCGGTGGTGTCGCCGATGGCGACGTGTGCTCGGTCGACGGTCTCTCCTTGGGCGCCGTGGACGGTGGTGGCGTAGGCGAGCTCGACGAACCTGTTCGCGTACTCCGCGGGGAGCACCCGGTCACGTCCCCGTCCGCGGACCGTGAGGCTGCCGTTCTCGCCGAGGCCGGTGACGGTCCAGGTCTGCCGGTTCGCGACCTGGAGGTCGGGGTCGTTGCGGCGGGTGGCGATGCGGTCACCAATCCCGATCCGTTCACCGCGGGACGTTGTCATCGAGACGGTGGACTCGGCGGTGACTTGGCGCTGGTCGCGGATCGCGGCGTTCAGGCGGGCGACCTGCTCGCGAGTGTCGGCAACGACGAGCTCTCCGCTGGCGCCGGCCTGGGCGAGGGCGAGGTCGCGTTCGATGTCGCTGGGATGGATGACGACCTGTCCGCGGCGGTGGAGCGAGTCGAAGACCGCCTCCGGGTTGTCGCTCTTGCGCATCTTCAGGCTGAGTGCGGCGTAGTCGGGGTCGGTGAACCGGTGCACCTTCTCCAGCGACACGACGGCGGTGGGGTGGGCCCAGGCGAGGGCGTGGTCGAGTACGCCGCCGCGTCCGACTGCCGGCAGCTGGTGCCGGTCGCCGACCAGGGCGACCCGCGCCCCGGCCTCGTCGGCGATCGTCAGGAGTGCGCGGGCGGTGTCCTGGTCCAGCATTCCCGCCTCGTCGACGAGCAGCAGGTCCCTTGGTTGCAGCCGCGCGGCCGGGTCTGGTGTGGCGTCGGGACGCCGTGCCCAGTGCCCGTCGTCGTCCCAGCGCCAGCCGTGCTGGTGGATCAACCAGGCAGCCGAATGCCCGTCGGCGCCGGTCTCCGCGACGGCGACCTCGGCCGCCTTCAACGTCGGCGTCATCACCAGGAGACGGTGCCCCTGTCGTGCCAGCAGCTCCCGAGTCGTCCTCAGCGCCGTGGTCTTGCCGGCACCGGCCGCGCCCTCGACGACGACCAACGGGCCGTCACCGGCCAGGGTGCCGACGACGGCGGCCTGGGTGGGGTCGATCCGCGTCAGCCCGCGACCTTGAAGGCGGACCCGCCTTGCGGGAGTCTCGGCACGTCGGGCGAGGCCACGCATGATCGCGCCCTCGACGGCGAGGACCTGCTGGGAGGTCAGGGCCCGGACGTGCTCGGGCACGTTCGGCGCCGTGAGCAGCGGCATGCAGCGAGCGGCGGTCCGGGCGGTGATGTCCTCGGCGAGCTCGATGCGTGCCGCGCGCTCGGCGACCAGGTTGGTCTGAGCGAGCAGGAGCTCGACCTTGCCCCGGATGTCCGCGCGGTTCCAGGCTGACCGCTTCGCCCCGAGCTGGGAGATGACCCAGTCCGCCGCCCCGTCCCGGTCGATCCAGCCCACCTGGGTCGCCTCCAGGACGGCGGGGGTGACTGGGTCGCGGTAGCCCAGGGCGCGCAGCTCGTCGTTCCATCGCGCAACCAGGTCAGGACCGTTCGTTGGGACGACCTTGTCGGGGCGCGCCTCGGACCATGCCCGCCGATCCCACGCCGCGCGCAGCCGCGGCCCCGGCTCGTGGCCGGGATGCTCGCGCCGCCACTCGGCTTCGTACCGGTCGATGTTGCGGTGGATCTGCGCGGCCCGAGAGCTGAACCCTCCGACGTGGGGCGCGAGCTGCTCGATCTCCCCAGTCTCTGCGTCCAGGGTGAAGCCGTGTGCGGCGAGGGCCGCCCGGAACTCCGGGTCGGTGGCGACCGTGGCGTGCCCGATGCCGTTGATCGCCTCGATCATGTCGCGCACCCCGACCGAGTGGAGGCCCCGCCAGGTGCCGGCCGCCCAGACGCGGGCATTGATCTGCAGGTGCAGGTGACGGTGCGGGTCGCCGGCCCGGGAGGTGTAGTGCCGGATCACCGCAGCCTCGATCCGCTCGACCGGCACCTGCACCTGCCGGCCCCTCGGCCCGACACGGGTGGTGGCGTGTTGGGCGAGCCAGCCGACGATCTCGGTGGCCGCCTTGTCCTGGGCTTCGTCCAGGGCGTCCGAGATCTCGGGATCAAGCGAGGCGGCCAGTGACCAGGTCTTGGGTCCGTTGACGGTGACCTCGACGAACCGCAGTGCATTCGGGTCCTCGCGGACCCGGCCCTTCTTGCGTCCGATGTCGAGGTCGATGCCGGCGACCCACTGCTCGTAGGTCTCGCCGTCCATCGAGCCGGCTCTCGCGACCCCATCCGGGGTCGCGGTGAGCCGCTCGGCTACGCCGGTTCCTTCGGCGAGGTAGTAGTCGTCGGGCCGCGATCGATCGCGCTCGACGTATGCGCGCGCGGCCTTCGCTGCGCCGCGGTAGAACTTGATCCCGCCATGCACCGGACCACCGCCTCAACGGCGCCCGTCGACAACCAACGGACCCCTGGAAATGCCGCGTGGGCCGCCCCATCACGGGCGACCCATCTACGAACCTTCGTAGCATGCGTACCGCTTAGGAAGTAGGGATTGCGCCGGCAAGAGGGCAGCGATCTGAACGCGATTCTGGGAGTCGTCGACGGTCAACGAAGGCAAGCGATTCGGAGGCTAAGAGAAGCAGGGCGAGGAATCTGCGAACTAGCCGATGAATAGGCAAGCGCGTATCGCGTAGAAGGGGCTCTATCCTGGTCCGGTCACCGGACGGGTTCAACGTAACACCGAGAGACGACATTCCTCACCGCGGCGGATGCTCTAGGCCGCGGGATGTGTCGGGACAGATGGTCCTCCGCAGTGTCTTCCCGTCAATCAGGAGTGGTGTCAACACTGGGCGCTCAACGTCTGAAGCCGAGTCAGAGGACGGAAACAGTGATTACCGCAACGACTAGGAACGACGCAGTTGCCCCCGCTACGAATACACGGTCACGTCTTCGCTTCAGCTCGTTGGCATCGCGAGCACCGTTCTGAGGGATGGAAATGAACTTCGTTCCTACCTTCAGGGCCAGCCCGATTAGCAACGACATCACCAGGAACTCGGCTCCTACAACTTCCCATTGCAGCATTAGCTGCCTCCTGTCAGGTCCGACACGGCGTAGGCGATAGCCAGCCCTGTAAGCCCAATGAATACGGCGCCCGTAGCTACTCCCAGCAATCCGAAGAGGGTTCCGGCCAGAGCTGTGGCGCCTGCGTATTCGCTTGCACCAGCAAGAATCAACGCTAAACCGTTGGCGGTTCCAGCGATCCCGGCGCCCAGCAGTGAGAGCACGGCTGCCACGCTTCTTCCGGTCGGGTCCCTTTCGTCCCACGGATTGTCGTTGGCGTAGAGGTACGGGTTGAGGCTGAGGGGGTTCTGGGGTTTGTCGGCTTCAGGGTCGGGTTGGGTCCAGCGGGCGAGGGTGGGTTGGTAGTAGCGGGTGCCGTATTTGAGCATGCCGGTTTCGGTGTCGTAGTAGCCCGACGCGTAGCGCCAGGGGTTGTTGTCGGGGTTGGTGTCGGCGGGGGTGGTTTGACCCCCGTCGGGTGGGGTGGTGCCGGTGGTGGTGTTGGCGGTGGGGGTGGTGTCGGTCCAGGTGCGGATTTGGTGGCCGTAGGGTTCGTAGAGGTAGCGGCGGACTGTGCCGGTGGTGTCGATGGTGGCGATGACGCTCTTTTGTCCGTCGGTGAGGTAGTAGCGGGTGGGGTCGGTGCCGTCGGGGTCGACCAAGGCGATGAGGTCGCCGTCGGGGGTGCGCAGGAACCGGTCGGTGGCTGAGGCGGTGCCGGCGGTGTATTGGCTGGCCAGGCCGGTGTAGCCGTAGGAGTACTGCTGGGTGCCTTTGGAGGCGCGGCGGTCTTGGGTGACCCCGTCGTAGCTCATGGTGATCGGTCCGACCGAGCCGGCGGGGTCGATGGAGGTGGTCTGGCCGAGCAGGTTGTAGCCCAGGGTCAGGCCGTCGCTGCCGGTCT
>DATDNR010000062.1:0-16226 GCA_036518175.1 Marmoricola sp. | reverse complement strand
TGCAGCAGCTCGCCTACCGCGTCACCGACGTCGAGCAGGTCTCGCAGGTGCTGCGCTCGCGCGGGGTGCGGCTGCTCTACGACGAGCCGCGCCGGGGTACGGCGGGCAGCCGGATCAACTTCGTGCACCCCAAGGACGCGGGCGGTGTCCTCGTCGAGCTGGTGCAGCCCGCTGCCTCCCCGCGCTGAAAGAGACCCCGGAACGGACCCGGGTGACCATCCGTTGAACCGGGCGTGCGGGGTAGGTCACAGGGGGCTGCGCCGCAGTGTTACCCGGCGGTAGATTCGCCGGAAACGCGCCACCGACCCGGCCTCTGACCGACAGGAGCAGCCACCGTGCAGCAGATCCGCGACGCCATCCTCGCCGGCGACACCAGCGCCGAAGACTTCGCCGCGCTCGAGGTCCCCGACTCCTACCGCGCCGCCTTCGTCAAGAAGGACGAGGTCGACATGTTCGCCGGCCTGGCCACCCGCGACAAGGACCCCCGCAAGTCGCTGCACGTCGACGAGGTGCCGCTGCCCGAGCTCGGCCCGGGCGAGGCGCTGGTCGCGGTGATGGCCAGCGCGATCAACTACAACACCGTGTGGACCTCGATCTTCGAGCCGCTGTCGACCTTCGGCTTCCTCGAGCGCTACGGGAAGACCTCGCCGCTGGCCAAGCGGCACGACCTGCCCTACCACATCGTCGGCTCCGACCTGTCCGGGGTGGTGCTCAAGACCGGCATCGGCGTGCACAGCTGGAAGCCCGGCGACGAGGTCGTCGCCCACTGCCTGTCGGTGGAGCTGGAGCACCCCGACGGCCACAACGACACCATGCTGGACCCCGAGCAGCGGATCTGGGGGTTCGAGACCAACTTCGGCGGTCTGGCCGAGATCGCCCTGGTCAAGGCCAACCAGCTGATGCCGAAGCCCGGCCACCTCACCTGGGAGGAGGCCGCCTCCCCGGGGCTGGTCAACTGCACCGCCTACCGGCAGCTGGTGAGCAGGAACGGTGCCGGCATGAAGCAGGGCGACAACGTGCTGATCTGGGGTGCCTCGGGCGGCCTCGGCGGGTTCGCCACCCAGTACGCCCTGAACGGGGGCGCGGTGCCGGTGTGCGTGGTCTCCAGCGACGAGAAGGCCGAGATCTGCCGCAAGATGGGCGCGGAGCTGATCATCAACCGCAACGCCGAGGGCTACCGGTTCTGGAAGGACGAGCGCACCCAGGACCCCAAGGAGTGGAAGCGCTTCGGCGCGAGGATCCGCGAGCTGACCGGTGGCGAGGACATCGACATCGTCTTCGAGCACCCGGGCCGCGAGACCTTCGGCGCGTCGGTGTACGTCACCCGCAAGGGCGGCACGATCACCACCTGCGCCTCGACCTCGGGATACATGCACGAGTACGACAACCGCTACCTCTGGATGAACCTCAAGCGGATCATCAGCTCGCACTTCGCCAACTACCGCGAGTCCTGGGAGGCCAACCGGCTGATCTCCAAGGGAATGATCCACCCCACGCTGTCGAAGAGCTACCCGCTGGAGGAGGTCGGCCAGGCCACCCTCGACGTGCACCAGAACGCCCACCAGGGCAAGGTGGGTGTGCTCTGCCTGGCCCCCGAGGAGGGCCTGGGCGTGCGCGACGGGGAGATGCGCGAGAAGCACCTGGCCGAGATCAACCGGTTCCGCAACCTCTGAGCGCGAGGTTCACGAGCCGGGTCGTGCGCGACACCGTGTCCTGACTTGGATTTGGTCCCTGATCGGACACACTGGTCACTGACTGGAGCCCGGCCAGCACCGACGAGAGAAGGACCCATGAGCGACCAGCGAGGCCTGTCCATCTTCGACCACGACACCGATGAGACCGACGAGCCCACGCAGGTGATCCCGCGAGTGGAGCGCGAGTCGGTCGCGGAGCCGGCCAAGGACAGGACCGACGCGAAGGCGCCCGCCGCCAAGCCGGGCGACGCGGACGAGACCCAGGTGGTGCCGGTCGTCCCGGCACGCCCCAGCCAGCCTCCCGCGCGCCAGACGGGCAGCAGCCCGGCCGCGCCGGGGGCGGAGACCGTCGCGCGACCCACCGCCGCAGCTGCCTCGACCAGCGTCCCGCAGCTGCCGGTGGTGCGGCGCGGTGGCTATGACCGGGACGCCGTCGACCGCCACCTGCGCACCGCTGCGGCCGAGAAGGCCGGCATGGCGGCCAGCCTGTCCCAGGCGCAGGAGCGGTTGCGGGCCCTCGAGGCCGAGACCGAGCGGCTCCGCCGGGAGCTCTCGGAGATCGACAAGCCCTCCTACGCCGGACTCGGCGGCAAGGCCAGCGAGATGCTGCGCCTCGCCGAGGAGCAGGCCGACGACGTGCTCACCCAGGCCAACCTGCAGGCCAGCCAGATCCGCGAGCAGGCCACCCGCGACGCCGCGGCGATCAAGGCCGAGGCGGAGCGTGACGCCGAGGACATGCGGATGGTGCAGCTGCGCGAGCTCGACGAGGCGCGCACCCGGGCGACCTCCGACATCGAGGCCGAGCGCAACCGGGCGCACGCCGAGGCCGAGGACCTGCTCGCCTCTGCGCGCCGCGAGGCCGAGCAGCTCCGGCTGGCGGCCGAGCAGGAGACCAACGCGCTGCGCACCAGCGCCCAGCGGGAGGCCGAGCAGGCCCGCGCCGTCGCCGATCGCGAGGTGCAGGAGGCACGTCGTACGCTCGCCGTGGAGAAGGAGCGGCTGACCCGCGAGGCGGCCGAGCACCACGACTCCGCGACCAAGGAGACCCAGCGGCTGGTCGCCGAGGCGGAGGCTCGCGCCGACGCGGCCGAGCAGCGCGCCAAGGAGGCGATCGCCGCGGCGACCTCGCAGCGCGAGCAGTCCGCGGCCGAGGCCGAGCAGCTGATGCTGCGCGCCCGTCGCGAGGCCGAGCAGATCGTCAGCTCGGCCAAGAAGCAGGCCGAGGCGCTGCGCAGCAGCGGCCACGCCGACCACGAGCGCGAGCTGGCCGCGATCAAGGCCGAGGTCGAGCGGATGACGAAGCGGCGGGACGCGATCGTGGCGCAGCTGGGCGCCCTGCGCGACGTGGTCGCCGGCTTCGGCGACGAGGAGAGCTGACCGCCGGGCATGTCCGGTCAAGGTGCGGACCCGGGCACGCCGAGGGAGGAGCCGTCGCTCCCGGCTGACGAGCCGGTGCCACCGGTCGACCCGGCCGCACCGGTCGCCGCGCCGCCGGAGGTGGTGGCCCGTGGCGAGGAGGCGGCCGAGGACACCTCGGCGGACTTCGGCCGCCCCGGACGACCGTTCCGGCAGACGCCGTTCTTCATCGGGCTGACCGGCGGCCTGGGCTTCGCGCTCGCATGGTGGCTGGCCGGGCGGGTCGAGGCGATCGGCTCGGTGCTGGTGCTGATCCTGGTCGCGCTGTTCCTGGCCGCCGGCCTCAACCCCGCGGTCGAGTTCTTCGTCCGCCGCGGACTCCGGCGCGGCATCGCCCTGATGGTGGTGATGCTGCTGGTGCTGGTCGTGCTGGCACTGTTCGTCTTCGCGCTGGCACCGGTGATCAGCGACCAGGTGCAGGCGATCAGCCAGAACGCTCCGCAGTGGCTCGACCAGCTGCAGCACAACCGGCAGATCCAGGGCCTGAACCGCAAGTACCACGTCATCGCCAAGGCGCAGCGCTACATCGCGTCCGGGGACCTGCTCAAGCACGCCTTCGGGGGTGCGCTGAACTTCGGCCTTGCGGTGCTCTCCACCCTCGGCAGCGTGTTCGTGGTGCTGGTGCTGACGCTGTACTTCCTCGGCTCCCTCCCGCGCACGAAGTGGGCGATCTACAACCTCGCGCCGGCCTCGCGCCGCGAGCGGGTCGCGGTGCTGGGCGACGAGATCCTCCGCGGCGTCGGGGGCTACGTCTCCGGGGCGTTCGTGGTCGCCCTCTGCGCGGGCGTCTGCACGATGATCTTCCTCTTCATCGTCGGCATGGGCGGCTACGCCGTGGCGCTCGCCTTCGTGGTGGCCCTGCTCGACGTGATCCCGATGATCGGCGCCACCCTGGGCGCTCTCATCGTCTGCGCGATCGGCTTCGCCACCGACATCCAGACCGGGATCGCGCTGGTCGTCTTCTACATCGTCTACCAGCAGGTGGAGAACTACCTGATCTACCCGCGGGTGATGTCACGATCGGTGGAGGTGCCCGGCGTGGTCACCGTGATCGCCGCCGTGGTCGGGGCCTCGCTGCTCGGGGTGATCGGCGCGCTGCTGGCGATCCCGATCGCCGCCGCGATCCTGCTGCTGGTGCGCGAGGTCTGGGTCCGTCGCCAGGACGAGCGCTAGGCGGCGACCCTCGGCTGCTCCGACGGCTCGGCGGTCACCGTGGGCTCGCCGAGCTTGACCAGCACGACACCGGCGAGCACCACCAGGCCCCCGACCAGCTGCAGGGTGTGCGGCAGCTGTCCCAGGAGCAGCCAGGCGAAGACCAGCGCGGCGAGCACCTCCATCAGCGCGACGAACGACGCCAGCCGTGAGCCGAGCCTGCGGCCGGCGGCGATGCCGGTGGTGTAGGACAGCGCCGCGGTGACCAGGCCGAGCGCGAGCAGCGGCAGCCACCAGGCGACCCGGTGACCGGCGTAGCTCACCGGCGACGTGGAGGCGTGCATCGACACCAGCCCCACCGCGCCGAGTACCAGCAGCAGCGCTGCGCCGGTCACCAGCCCGCCCGCGGCCAGCACCAGCGGCGGCAGCCCGTTGCCCTCGTCGGCGGAGACCACGAAGTAGGTCGCCGCACCGGCCATCGCCCCGAGTGCCCACAGCACCCCGGCGGTGCTGACCGACGCGCCGGAGAGCACGTCGAGCACCAGGACCAGCCCGACCGCGGCCACCACCGCTCCGGCGAGCGTACGACGCCCCGGCCGCTGGCCGTGCCGCAGCCAGAGCCAGCCGACCACCACGACCGGCGCGGTGTACTCGATGAGCAGCGCCACCGCGACCGCCATCGAGGAGACCGCCTGGAAGTAGCAGAACTGCGCCCCGGTGACCGCCAGCGCGCCGTAGAGCAGGATCATCGCGGCGTTGCGGCGCAGCAGCCCCCAGCGCCCCCGCAGCACGACCACCGCCGGCGGGACCAGCGCGACCGCGGCCAGCAGGATCCGCACGGTGACCGCGGCGCCGGCGCTCCAGCCGGCGTCCATCAGGCCGCGGGCCAGGGCGCCGGAGAGACCGAAGGACGCCGCGGAGAGCACCGCGAAGCCCAGCCCCGACCCGGTCCGCGAAGGCACCCGCAGCCGGCGGATGTCATCGGTCACAGCGCTCATGACTGATGACGCTACGGGCCGGGCGGTAAGGCGTCAAACCTAATGTCACTCATGACGGGGCAGCCCGGAGCCGTGGCCCCGACGCGCCCTCCGCGCGGGGTTGGCTCAGGCGCTCCCTACGGGATCATCCAGCCGAGCACCGGGGTCGACTGCAGCACCACGATGATGCACATCAGCGCGAGCAGCAGCAGGCTCCAGCCGAGCACCTTGCGGAAGATCGCGCCCTCGTGCCCGGCCATGCCGACCGCGGCGGCGGCGATCGCGAGGTTCTGCGGGCTGACCATCTTGCCGAGGACCCCGCCCGACGAGTTGGCCGCAGCCATCAGCACCTCGTTGAGGCCCACCTTGGCCGCGCTCTGCACCTGCAGCCCCCCGAAGAGGGCGTTCGAGGAGGTGTCCGAGCCCGTGACCGCGACACCGATCCACCCCAGGATCGGGGAGATGACCGCATAGATGGCGCCGGCTCCCGCCAGCCAGACGGCGAGGCTCGTGGTCATGCCGGAGCCGTTCATCACGTAGGCGAGGCTGAGCACCGCCATCACCGTGACGATCGCCCAGCGCAGCTCGTAGTAGGTGCCGGCGTAGGTGCGCACCATCGTCGCGGGGGAGATCCGCAGCAGCAACGAGGTGAGCAGCCCCGCGATCAGCATCAGCGTGCCCGCCGCCAGCAGCCAGTTGAACTTGAAGGTCATCAGCGACAGCGGGTCACCGGCGGAGTTGCGCAGGTCGAGGCCCGGCCACTGGAACTCGTAGCTCCACGGCGGGACGGACAGCGCGTCCTTGATCGCCGTCACGTTGGCGAGGGAGAACAGCACGATGATGATCAGGTAGGGCAGGTAGGCCATGACCACCTCGGTGCGGGTGTCCTCCCGCGCCTCGACGGCCGTCCCACCTCCTCCGGCGCGGACCGAGCCACCCGAGCGCTCCTGCTCCGGCCGACCGGCACCCAGGGTGGCACCGGTCGTCTCACCACCGACGCCAGGCTCCTCCGCAGCCGGTCCGGTGACCTCCTCGACCGGCTTCCAGACGCGCACCAGCAGGACCACGGCCGCCGCCGAGAGGAGCGAGGCGAAGATGTCGGTCAACGGGACCGAGACGTAGTTGGAGGCGCCGAACTGCGCAACGGCGAAGACCACGCCGGAGACGACCGCCGGCAGCCAGGCCTGGCGCAGCCCTCGCCGACCGTCGACGACGAAGACCAGGATGAGCGGCACCACGAGGGCCAGCAGCGGGGTCTGGCGCCCGACCATCGCGCCCAGGTTGTCCACCGTGAGGCCCGGGTTCTTGCTCACGCCCGAAGCCGTCTCGGCCAGGGTGGTGATCGGGATCGCCAGCGCTCCGAAGGCGACCGGCGCGGTGTTCGCGATCAGCGAGGTGGCGGCGGCCTTGACCGGGCTGAACCCGAGCGCCACCAGCATCACCACGGTGATGGCCACCGGGGTCCCGAAACCGGCCAGCGCCTCGAGGAGCGCGCCGAAGGAGAACGCGATGATGATGGCCTGCACCCGGTGGTCCGGGCTGACCCTGGAGAACGAGCGCCGCAGCACGTCGAAGTGCCCCGTGGCCTGGGTGAGGTTGTAGACCCAGATCGCGTTGACCACGATCCACAGGATCGGGAAGAAGCCGAACACCGCGCCCTCGCTGGCGACGAGCAGCGTCTGGCCGGCCGGCATGCCGTAGGCGAAGATGGCGAGCACGATCGACAGCGCCAAAGAGAGCACGCCGGCGACCCACGCCTTCATCCGCAGGCCGCCGAGCAACACGAACAGGGTCAGCAGTGGCAGCGCGCCGATGAGCGCGCTGAGCCCGAGCGAACCCGCTACCGGGGTGAGGTCCTGCTGGAACATCTGCGCCTACCTCTCCTGGTGGGACCTGATGAGATCGTCCGCGGAGATCCCGCGGATCGAGGCGTCGAGCACCTCGACGGTGTGGGCCATCCCCATCGGATGGCCCGAGCGACCGATTGCGGAGGCCACCTGCATCAGGCAGCCGGGGTTGGCGGTGACGAGGAGCTCGGCCCCGGTGGCGACGATGTTGGCCGCCTTCCGGTCCCCGAGCTCGCGCGCCGGCTCCGGGTTGAGGATGTTGTAGATGCCGGCCGAGCCGCAGCACAGCTCGGCCTCGGCGATCTCGCGCACCTCCAGACCGGGGATCTCCCGCAGCAGTGCGCGCGGCTGCGTGCGGATGCCCTGGGCGTGGCCGAGGTGGCAGGCGTCGTGGTAGGCGACACTGATGTCGAGCCGGTGCCGGGGCGCCACGGTGCCGAGCTCGGCGAGGATCTCCGAGACGTCACGGACCCTGGTGGCGAAGGCCTCGGCCCGGCCCGCGTAGGCGGGGTCGTCGGCGAGGAGGTCGGCGTACTCCTTCATCGTCGAGCCGCAGCCGGCGGCGTTGACCACGACGAAGTCCACCCCGGCCGACTCGAAGGCGTCGATCAGCCCTCGGGCATAGGCCTGCGCCTCCGGCTCGCGACCGTTGTGCGCCGAGAGCGCTCCGCAGCAGCCCTGCTGCCGCGGGATCACGACCTCGCAGCCCTCGGCAGCGAGCACCCGCGCGGTGGCGGCGTTCACGCCCGGGAAGAACTCGCGTTGTACGCAGCCGGTCAGCATCCCGACGACGGCCCGGCGCTGCCCCTGGGCGGGCACGCTGTCGGGCAGCCGCTCGGTCCTGCCCAGCCGCGGCGCGAGGCCCTCCATGGCCGCGAGCTGGGGCGAGAGGCGCTCGAGGAGGCCGGTACGCCGCAGCAGCCGGTCGAGCCTCGCGCGCTGCACACCGCGCAGCGGGCCGCGGAGCAGCCGCAGCCGACGGGGATGCGGGAACAGCGCGAAGATCAGTCCGCGCAGCGCCCGGTCCCTCGCGGTGCGGTCGTGGCGGCGCTCGACCTGTGCCCGGGTCGCCTCGATCAGGCGGTCGTACTGCACGCCGGAGGGGCAGGCGGTCACACACGCCATGCAGCCCAGGCAGCGGTCCCAGTGCTCGACCATCGCCTCGGTCATCGGCTCGCCCTCGAGCCCCTCCTTCATCAGGTAGATGCGCCCGCGCGGGGAGTCCATCTCCTCCCCCCACAGCACGTAGGTGGGGCAGGTCGGCAGGCAGAAGCCGCAGTGCACGCAGTCCCCCACCAGCGCCGGATCGGGCGGCCGGTGCTCGTCGAACGCACCGCCGGGCGCCGGCACGCCCAGGTCGACAGGGGCTCCGGTGCGCTGCTCGTCGGTCGCGGACATGTCAGATGCCTCCCACGAATCGGGCGGGTGCCAGCCGGTGGTCGGGGTCGAACTGCTCCTTGACCCTGCGCATCAGGTCCAGGCCCGGGACCGGGCCCCAGGTGTCGAGGGCCTGCTTGACGCCGGCGGCCGCGTCCAGCACGACGACGCTGCCACCGTGCCGCGCACACACCTCGCGCAGCCGGTCGAGGGCGGCCGACAGCGCGGTGTCGTCGGCCTCGGCGGGCACCGAGCCGTACACGACACCGGCTCCCGCCGAGCCGCGCAGGGTGAGCGGGACGTCGACGGAGCGGGCGGCGGAGAGCACGTCAGGCAGGCCGGAGATCGCGAAGGTGAGCTTGAGGGCGGTGTCGCGGGCGTCGCCGCGCGCCTCGAGCGACCAGGGGTACGACGCCCAGCCCGGGGGCGGGTCGTCGTCGGCCGAGGCCTCCCCGCCGAGCAGACCGAGCGTGGTCGTCGTACGCCCCGAGACGCCTTCGGGGATGCCCTGCAGCTCCACGGTGAGGGTGCCGGTGCCCTCAGACGGCCAGTCGACCTCCACCGCCGCCGGGACCACCTGGGCGTGGATGACCGCCTGGGTGGCGGCGTGGGCGGCCGCGGGGTCGGCCACCGGCACGCTCACGAACCGGCGGGCGGCCGGCAGCGGGTGCAGCCGGAACACCGCCTGGGTGAGGACCGCCAGCGTGCCGAAGGACCCGATCACCAGCTTGCCGAGGTCGTAGCCGGCGACGTTCTTCACCACCCGGCCCCCGGCCCGTGCCACCACCCCGTCGGCGCGCACGACGGTGACGCCGATGAGCAGGTCACGCGCGGTGCCGAAGGCGACCCGCCCTGGTCCGCTGGTCGCGGTGGCCAGCGTGCCGCCGACGCTGGCCCCGGGCACCGTCTCGTCGATCGCCAGGCGCTGCCCGGCCTGCGCGACCACGGCCTGCACGTCGGCCAGCGTTGTTCCGGCCTGGGCCTCGACGATCAGGTCGCCCGCCGCGTGGTCGACCACCTGGTCCATGGCCGAGAGGTCCAGCACGACGTCGACCCGTCGGGGTGGGCGACCCCAGGTCATCTTGGTGCCGCGCCCGCGCGGCACCACGGCCAGCCCGTGTCCACTCGCGGCCCGGAGCACCTCCGCGGCCTCGGCCGTGTCGGCCGGTCTGGCCACCAGCGACGCTCCGACCCCGTCGACCGCGTCGGCGTCACCGGCCTCGGCCACGTGGGAGCAGGCGGAGTCCAGCGCCTTGCGGGCGGTCTCGTCGAGGCGCTCGCTCATCAGAACACCTCTCCCAGCCCGGCCTCCTGCAGCGGGTGGGCACCCTTGCGCCGCCCCGGCACCTCACCGCACAGCCTCGGCGTGGGGAAGACCTTCCCCGGGTTGGAGATGCCCTCGGGGTCGAAGGCGCAGCGCACCAGCTGCATCGTGTCGAGGTCGTCGTCACCGAACATCTTCGGCATGTAGGCCGCCTTGTCGATGCCGACGCCGTGCTCGCCGGTGATCGACCCGCCATGGCCGATGCACAGGTCGAGGATCGCCCCGCTCACCTTCTCGGCGGCCTCTCCGGCGCCCTCGACGGAGTCGTCGAAGAGCACCAACGGGTGCAGGTTCCCGTCGCCGGCGTGGAAGACGTTCGCCACCCGGACCCCCGACTCCCGGGAGAGGTCGGCGATCGCGCGCAGCACCTCGGGCAGGGCGGTGCGCGGGATGACCCCGTCCTGCACGATGTAGTCCGGGCTGATCCGGCCCACGGCCGCGAACGCCGACTTGCGTCCCTTCCAGATCAGGGCCCGCTCGGCGGCGTCGGTGGCCACCCGCAGCTCGAAGGCGCCGTTGTCGCGACAGAGCCGCTCAACCCCGGCGTACTCGTGCTCGACCTCCACGGCAGCACCGTCGAGCTCCACCACCAGCACCGCTCCGGCACCCTGCGGGTAGTTGCAGTGCACGGCCGCCTCGGCGGCCTCGATCGCGAGCGCGTCCATCATCTCGATGGCGGCCGGCACGATGCCGGCCGCGATGATGGCCGAGGTCGCGGCCCCCGCCTCGTCGGTGGAACCGAAGCCCGCGAGCACGGTGCGCACCTGCTCCGGCGCGCGCACCAGCCGCACCGTCGCGGCGGTGACCAGCCCGAGGGTCCCCTCCGAGCCGACCACCGTGCCGAGGAGGTCGTAGCCGGGGGCGTCGGGTGCGAGGCCGCCCAGCTCGACGACCTCGCCGTCGGGGGTGACCAGCTCGGCGCCCACCACGTGGTTGGTGGTGAAGCCGTACTTCAGGCAGTGGGCGCCGCCGGAGTTCTCGGCGAGGTTGCCGCCGATCGAGCAGATCTGCTGGCTCGACGGGTCTGGCGCGTAGTAGTACCCCTCCGGAGTCGCCGCCCGCGTGACGTCGAGGTTGATCACGCCCGGCTCGACGACGGCGCGCTGGTCGGCGCGGCGCACCTCCCGCACCCGGCGCATCCGGGAGGTGACGATGAGCACGCCGTCGGCGCGTGGGAGGGCTCCGCCGGACAGGCCGGTCCCCGAACCACGGGCGACGTAGGGCACGCGGTGCTCGGCGCAGGCGCCGATGATCGCGGCCACCTGGTCCGTGGTCTCGGGGATCACCACCAGCGCCGGGGTGACCCGGTAGTGCGCGAGCCCGTCACACTCGTAGGTGCGCAGCCGGCTGCGCTCGGTGATCACGCTGTCCTCGTCCCCGAGCAGCCTTCGGGCCAGGCGCGCGACGGCCGCGACACCCTCCGGGTTCTCCCCGGGTTGCCCCGTGGACCGGGTGACCTCGGGAGGCACCGGGTCGGGCGTGGGTCCCGAGGTGGCGCTGGTGCCGTGCGTTCCGCTCATGGCGTCGTCCCCGTGTCAGGCCCTCTCGTCGCTAGGGCATCCGTTCATAGGCGGGCAGGGTGAGGAAGTCGGCGTAGTCGTCGGCCAGCGCCATCTCGGTGAACGTGTCCCGGGCGTCCTGCCACCGGCCACGCCCGAACGCCTCGTCGCCGACCTGCTCGCGGATCTGGTCCATCTCGGCGTCGATCAACTGCTCGACGAGGTCGCGGGTCACCGGCGACCCGTCGGAGAGCTGGACGTCGTTGTGCAGCCACTGCCAGACCTGGCTGCGGGAGATCTCCGCGGTGGCGGCGTCCTCCATGAGGTTGTAGTTGCCGACGGCGCCGGAGCCGCGCAGCCTCGTCTCCAGGTAGCGGATGCCGACGCTGATGTTGTTGCGCAGGCCGTCCTCGGTGACCTCGCCCGGGGTCGAGGACACGTCGAGGAGCTGCTCGGCGGTCACGTGGACGTCCTCGCGCAGATTGTCGATCTGGTTGGGCCGGTCACCCAGAACCGCGGTGAACGCCTCTCGGCAGATCTCCACCATCCCGGGGTGGGCGACCCAGGAGCCGTCGAAGCCGTCGCCGGCCTCACGCTCCTTGTCGGCGCGCACCTTGGCGAACGCCGCCTCGTTGACCTCCGGGTCCTTGCTGGGGATGAACGCCGCCATGCCACCGATCGCGTGCGCGCCGCGCTTGTGACAGGTGCGCACCAGCAGCTCGGTGTAGGCGCGCATGAACGGGACCGTCATCGTCACCGAGTTGCGGTCGGGCAGCAGGAACTCCTTGCCGCGAGTGCGGAAGCTCTTGATGACGCTGAACATGTAGTCCCAACGCCCGGCGTTCAGGCCGGCGGAGTGCTCGCGCAGCTCGTAGAGGATCTCCTCCATCTCGAACGCCGCGGGATAGGTCTCGATCAGCACCGTGGCGCGGATCGTGCCCCGCGGGATGCCCAGGAAGTCCTGGCCGATGTTGAAGGCGTCGTTCCACAGTCGGGCCTCGAGGTGGGACTCCATCTTCGGCAGGTAGAAGTAGGGGCCGAAGCCGCGGTCGATCTGCTTCTGCCCGCAGGCGGCGAGGTACAGCGCATAGTCCACCAGGCCGCCGGCCACCGGCTCCCCGTCCACGAGGATGTGCTTCTCGGGCAGGTGCCAGCCGCGCGGACGGACCACGATGGTGGCGAGCTCGATGTCATCGCGCAGGGCGTAGCTCTTGCCCTCCTCGCTGGTGAAGTCGATGGCCCCGGCGATCGCGTCCAGCAGGTTGAGCTGGCCACCGACGACGTTCTCCCACAGCGGGGTGTTGGCGTCCTCGTGGTCGGCCAGCCACACCTTGGCACCGGAGTTGAGCGCGTTGATCGTCATCTTCCGGTCGGTCGGACCGGTGATCTCGACGCGCCGGTCGACCAGCCCGGGGGCCGGCTCGGCCACGCGCCAGGAGTCGTCCTCGCGGATCGCGCGGGTCTCCTCGAGGAAGTCGAGCGTGCCGCCGGCAGCGAGGTCGGCCACCCGGTCGGCACGTCGCTGGAGCAGCTCGCGACGGCGGCCGCCGAGCTCGCGGTGCAGGCGCGCGATCAGTTCCAGCGCCTGGGGCGTCAGGATCTCCTCGTAACGTTCGTGAACGGGACCGGCGATCTCCATACCAGCGGGTGTCTGCACGACAATCTCCTCGAGTGCTGTCCGAGTTTTCCACTACGCGGAAGAGTGCTTCTACCGCCCGGAACACTAGGCGGCCCGTGACGAGCGCGCAATGGGGCGGGCCGAAGAAATCTGCTTCCACCTCCGCCGGTACCCGTCGAGTAGGTTCTCAACGTGGTCTTCCCCCATGACACCGAGGCAGCGCTGGTGGCGGCCGTCGAGCTGGTGAACTCCGCCGTACCTCCCGACACGCTGCGCACCGTCGCCGAGCTCGACAGGTTCTTCACCACGCACCGCTACACGGGCAGCCGCCGGCACGACCACACCGAGCTGGACGAGGTGCGTGCGCTGCGGCCCCGGCTGCGCACGCTGCTCACCAGCGACCGCGACGCGGCGGCGGCCCTGGTCAACCAGATGCTCTTCGAGACCGGCGCCCTCCCCCAGCTGGTGCGCCATGACGGCAACGACTGGCACATCCACGCGGTCGGGGCCGAACGCCGGCTGGCCGACCGGATCCTGGTCGAGACCGCGATGGCGATGGTCGACCTGATCCGCGCCGACGAGCTGTCCCGGCTCGATGTCTGCGCCGACGCCGACTGCGACGGGCTCGTGCTGGACCTGTCCCGCAACCGTTCCCGCAAGTTCTGCTCCACGACCTGCGGCAACCGGGCCGCGGTGGCGGCCTACCGCGCCCGCCAGGCCGCCGGGCAGGCCTAGAAGTCGAAGCCGTCGAAGACGTCGCCGATGCCGTCGAAGACGTCGCCGACCCCGTCGCCGATGCCGTCGCCGAGTGCGCCGAGGCCCTCCCCCAGCCCGGCACCGAGCGCCCCGAGGCCCTCGCCGAGGCCGTCGAACATGAAGCCCATGAACAGCCAGTCCAGCGGCCCGAACGCTCCGAAGTAGCCGCGGGCGTAGGGCTGGTAGGCGGGCCCGCCCTGCCAGTAGGGCACCCGCCGGGAGCCCCCCATCACCTTGCGGATGTCGGGCTCCGCACCGGCGCGCACCCGCTCGGCGTCGAGCGAGCAGGCGGGCACGTCGCGCCGGGTGCCACCCGGTGGGGTCCAGGGCACGTCGGCCACCGACATGCCGTGCCGCGGGTCGAAGAAGCACGGCGGCCGCCGGCCGGGCAGCGGCTCGCCGGCAACCCGGGCACGCACGCACGCCATCGCGTAGCGGCCGTCCTCCAGGATCTCGGTGACGTGACGGATGTCGTCCGGCGCGCTGATCGCGTCCGCGGCGGCCTTGGCCGACTCGTAGGCGTCCAGCGCCCGCTGGTAGTCCGAGCGCTCGCCGGCGTCGAGCTGGCGTCCGGCCACCTCGAGGTCGAGCTCCTGCAGCTCCTCGCCGAGCGCGGTCACGTCCTCGAAGGCCAGCTTCCTCACCGGCTCCAGGGCCGCGCGATGGCGGTCGGCGCTGCGACGCTGGTTGGCGCGCACCATCGCGGCGACCGCAACGCCACCCACCACCAGCACCAGCAGGAAGATCAGTCCGTCCACGGCCCAAGGGTACGGTGCTGCCCCTCCGCCGCCCGCAGCATCCGGGCACCGAGGTCGGCCAGCGCGTCGCGGAGCCCGGCGGGCTCGAGCACCTCCAGCTCGAAGCCGAGCCACGCGAGGTGGAAGGCGATCGCGTAGAGGTTGTCCCCGCCCACCTCCAGCAGGCAGGCGGCGTCGTCGAGCCGGGTGACGTGGGCCGTGGTGGGAGCCACGCGGGCGGTGAGGTCGTCGTACGTCGCGAGCACGCGGACCCGCGCCATAATGGGGTACGGCGACGCCACCGAGCGGCCGACGAACGCGACCGGGTCCTGGTGCTCGCGGGGCCGGAAGCGCCACGTCGTCGGGCGCGCGTCGGCGATCCGGTCGAGGCGGAAGGTGCGCCAGTCGTCGCGGTCGAGGTCAAAGCCCATCAGGTACCACCGGCGCGCGGTCGCGACCAGCCGCACCGGTTCCACCCGACGCTCGGTGGTGGCGCCGTCGTACGCGGTGTAGCCGAAGCGCACCCTCACCAGGTCGCGGCATGCCTTGGCCAGGAGCAGCAGCACCTCGCCGTCGACCTCCTCGCGCGGGGTGCCGAGGGTGTCGGTGGCGCCCTGGATGGCCGCGACCTCCGAGCGCAGCCGCGCGGGCAGCACCTGGTCGAGCTTGGCCAACGCACGCAGCGCCGCCTCGCTGGCGCCGGCGACCGTGCCGCCTGCGGCGAGCCGCAACGAGACCGCGACCGCCACGGCCTCGGCATCGTCGAGGAGCAGCGGAGGCAGCGCCCGTCCGGCACCGAGGCGGTAGCCGCCGCCCACGCCCTGGGTCGCGTGCACCGGGTAGCCGAGCTCGCGCAGCCGCTCCACGTCGCGGCGGATGCACCGGGTGGTCACGCCGAGCCGGTCGGCGAGCTCGGGCCCGGTCCAGCCCGTCCGGGACTGCAACAGGTCCAGCAGCCGGAGCACCCGCTGGGTGGTCTCGCTCACCGGGTCAGCCTCGCACAGATAGCGGACCGGTCCTGTCCTGTTTCACTGCTGTGCTGGTCCCATGACCGAGACGAGAGCGACCGACACAGGCTGGAACACCCTGCTCCGCGACCAGCTCGAGTGGCACTGGCAGGCGCAGCTTCGGCCCCGGCTGGCCGGGCTCAGCGACGCGGAGTACTTCTGGGAGCCGACGCCCGGCGCGTGGAGCGTCCGGCCCCGCGGCACCGCCAGCGCGCCGATGGCCGCCGGCACCGGGGCCTTCACGATCGACTGGGCCTGGCCGGAGCCGGAGCCGGCCCCGCTGACGAACATCTCCTGGCGGCTCGGGCACGTGATCGTGGGGGTGCTGGCGATGCGCAACGCCGCGCACTTCGGCGGGCCCGCCGCCGACTACGGCAGCTGGGAGTACGCCGGCACCGCCGCCAGCGCGCTCGCGCAGCTCGACGAGCAGTACGCGCGCTGGTGCGCCGGGGTCGCCGCGCTCGGCGAGGAGGGGCTGAACCGGCCGTGCGGCCCGGCCGAGGGCCCGTTCGCCGAGGCACCGATGGCCGCCCTCGTGCTGCACATCCACCGCGAGCTGATCCACCACGGCGCGGAGATCGCCCTGCTCCGTGACCTCTACCTGCACACCCACCGAGAGGATTCCTGATGCCCGCCATGCCCCCACCAGTCATTGACGAGCGCGAGGGCCTCGTCGCCTATGTCGCCCAGCAGCTCGACGCCTTCCGAGCCGTGGCCTTCGGGTTGTCCGACGAGCAGGCCCGCGCCACGCCGACCCCGAGCTCGCTGTCCGTCGGTGCCCTGATCAAGCACGCGACCAGCTGCTCGGCCGGCTGGATCGAC
>DATDNR010000061.1:0-14094 GCA_036518175.1 Marmoricola sp. | reverse complement strand
CTGGCCGTGCTCCACCGCGAGCAGGCGGATCCTCCGCCCCCTGACGCCCAGGCCGTGCTCGCCTTCGGACAGGCCCTGCGCGAGCTCGCGGACGATGTCGCGGGCGAGCTCACCGTGCTGCCGATGCGTTACGGCTCCGTCGTGCCCGACCGCGAAGCGCTGCACGACCTCGTCGAGGAGCACCACGATGAGTGGCACGCGTTGCTTCACGCGCTCGGGGGCAGGGTGGAGCTGATCGTGCACCTGCCGGAGCCGGACGTGCCGGCGGCGCCACCCGGTGACTCCGGGCGGGACTACCTGGAGGCCCGCGCCGCGGCCGTGCACGCGCAGGAGGCGCAGCTGGAGCAGCTGCGCGGGCTCGACGGTGTGGAGGACGTGCGGGCGCTGCGTCGCCGGCGGGTCAGCCTGCTCGTCGCGACCTCCGCCGCCGACCAGGTGCGACAGCGACTGGCTGCGCTGGGCCCGGCGGGTGCGACGCCCGTGGTCACCGGACCGTGGCCGCCGTTCAGCTTCTGCGAGGGAGGGCTGTCGTGAAGCCGCGACCGGGGAGACCCGAGGTGCCCGGCGGCTCCTGGTGGCCGCTGCCCGACCCGCCCGAGCTGCCGGACTCGCTGGCCTCGGCGCTCGACGGGCGGGTGGACGCCGATCCCGAGGAGGTCGAGCGCGGCCTGGTGCAGCTCGTGCTGACCCTGGTGGAGCTGCTCCGCCAGCTGATGGAGCGCCAGGCGATCCGCCGGATGGACGCCGGCGGGCTCGACGACGAGGACGTCGAGCGGCTCGGCCGGACACTGATGCTGCTCGACCGCCGGATGACCGAGCTGCGCGAGCACTTCGGGCTCACCGCGGAGGACCTGAACCTGGACCTGGGTCCGCTCGGCCGGTTGCTCTGAGCCGTCACCGTCCCCGGATAGGGTGACGTGGCAATGGCGACGCAGCACAGGGCCGCAGGAGCGGGTGTGGTGACCACACGGGAACGGGGGACCAGCACGGCCCTGTGGACCCTGCCCAACTTCGTCAGCATGCTGCGGTTGCTCGGCGTGCCGCTCTTCCTGTGGCTCGTCCTCGGCCCGCATGCCGACCTGGTCGCGCTGGGCGTGCTCGCGGTCGCCGGGCTGACCGACTGGCTCGACGGCTACCTCGCCCGGAGGCTCGGCCAGCAGTCCCGGGTCGGGGAGCTGCTGGATCCGGTGGCCGACCGGCTCTACATCCTGGCCGTGGTCGTCGGCCTCGCCTGGCGCGACATCATCCCGTGGTGGGTCGCGGTCGTGCTGCCCGCCCGTGACGTCTTCCTCTGGGGCCTGGTGCCGTTCCTGCGCACCCGGGGCTACAACGCGCTGCCGGTGCACTTCCTCGGCAAGGCCGCGACCTTCAACCTGCTCTACGCCTTCCCGCTGCTGCTCCTCGGCGACGGCAGCAGCGTGGTCGCCGAGCTGGCCCTGGTGTTCGGCTGGGCCTTCGCGATCTGGGGCATCGGCCTCTACTGGTGGGCCGGGCTGCTCTACGCCTGGCAGGTCCGCACCCTGCTGGCGACCACGGAGCGACCGGGGCGCCGTACCCATGCCTGAGCGGACGCCGCCGCCGCAGGTGACGATGGGTCTGCTGGCCTACCTGTCGACCCACACCTACGACGAGGACTACGAGACGGTCGCCGAACGGCGATCCGGCCGCGGAGGGTCCCGCGAGCAGGCGGTGCCGGCACGCGCCTGGAGCCGGGGTGCGGTGGCCGCCGTCGTGCTGGCCGCCTTCGGCCTGCTGCTGGTCGTCGCCGGCACCCAGACCAGCCGCGAGGCCCTGGCGCTCTCCGACGAGCGCAAGGACCTGATCACCCAGATCAACGACCAGACCACGGCGCTGCACCGTGACCAGCAGCGCGTCCAGGCGCTGCAGGTGGGCAACCGGCGCAGCGCCCAGCAGGGGCAGCTCGACGAATCCCGCTACCGCCAGCTGCGCGCCCAGGTCCGCCGCCTCTCGGTGCTGGCCGGCACCTCACGCGTGCACGGTCCGGGCGTGGCCGTGGTCGTCGACGACGCCCCGAACGCCGGCAACAACGACCGGGCGAAGGTGCTCGACTCCGACCTCCAGCGGCTCGTCAACGGCCTGTGGCAGGCCGGCGCGGAGGCGATCGCGATCAACGGACAGCGGCTGACCAGCCTCAGCTCCATCCGCAAGGCGGGCAGCGCGATCACGGTGAACTACCACTCCCTGGACCGGCCCTACCGCGTGCTGGCCATCGGTGACCCCGACACGCTGCCCGCGCGGTTCGCCGAAACCGACGGCGCCCAAGCGTGGTTTGATCTCCAGCAGCAGGTGGGCCTCCGCTTCGCGATCCACACCCGGCAGGCCCTCGCGCTGCCCCGGGCGACGCCGGACCTGCACTACGCGCGTCCCGTCCATGAAGGAGGAGCCTCGTGATCGCCATCGCCGGCCTCGTGCTCGGCATCGTCCTCGGGCTGGTGCTCAATCCGGACGTGCCGCTGTGGGCCGAGCCGTACCTGCCGATCGCCGTCGTCGCCGCCATGGACGCGGTCTTCGGCGCGTTGCGGGCGTACCTCGACGGCATCTTCGATGACAAGGTCTTCGTGGTCTCCTTCATCAGCAACGTGTTGATCGCGGCGCTGATCGTCTTCCTCGGCGACAAGCTCGGGGTCGGTGCCCAGCTCTCGACCGGTGTCGTCGTCGTGCTCGGCATCCGCATCTTCTCCAACGTCGCGGCGATCCGCCGCCACCTCTTCCACGCCTGACCGCCCATGCCGAGACGACCCGACCCCGCACCGCCCCGTCCGCCGGAGGCGGGTGAGCCGCGCGCCTGGGCGCGCATGTGGCAGGCGATCCGCCGGCCGGCGCGCGGCCAGATCGTCGCTGCGATCCTCCTTGCCGCGCTGGCCTTCGCCGCCGTCACCCAGGTGCGGCTGACCGGCGGCAACGACAGGTACGCCGGGATGCGGCAGTCCGACCTGGTCGAGGTGCTCAACGGTCTCTCCGCCGCCTCGCGCCGTGCCGAGTCCGACCTGAACCGGCTGCGGGCCACCCGCGAGTCGCTGACCAGCAGGAGTGAGCGGCGCGCGGTGGCACTGCAGCAGGCACGGTCGCAGGCCACCACGCTGGGCATCCTCGCCGGCACCATCCCGGCGCAGGGGCCGGGCCTGCGCGTCACCGTCACCGTCAAGCCCGGCAACCAGCTGAAGGTGACCGACATCCTCGACGGTGTCGAGGAGCTGCGTGACGCGGGCGCCGAGGCGATGCAGATCAACGGCCGGGTGCGGGTGGTGGCGCAGACCTCCTTCGAGCAGGTCGGGGGCGGCCTGAGCGTGGACGGCCGGCTGTTGCACGCGCCGTACGTCATCGAGGTGATCGGGGCGCCCGACACGCTGGCCCGGGCGCTGAGCTTCCCCGGGGGCTTCGAGGACGGCGTCAGCTACGACGGTGGACACGTCGCGGTGGAGAAGCTCCAGCAGGTGCGGATCACCGCGACCCGCCCACCGGCGGCACCGACCTACGCGCATGCGGCCGGCGGTCAGTAACCTGCCCCTCAGCGACCCTGAGCAGCACCACCGACCAGCGAGGAGCACGAGGCGATGGCCAACCCCAGCGACCTGAAGTACACCGCCGAGCACGAGTGGGTCCGAGACCCCGGGAGCCAGCCGGGTTCGGTCCGGGTCGGCATCACCGACTACGCCCAGGAGGCGCTGGGCGACATCGTCTACGTCCAGCTGCCCGAGGTGGGGGAGCAGGTCAGCGCCGGATCAGCCGTCGGCGAGCTGGAGTCCACCAAGTCGGTCAGCGACGTCTACTCGCCGGTCTCCGGTGAGGTGGTGGCCCGGAACGAGGCGCTGGACGCCACCCCCGAGCTGGTCAACAGCGACCCCTACGGCGAGGGCTGGCTCTTCGAGGTGGCCGCCTCCGGCGACGGCACCGAGCTGCTCGACGCCGCCGCCTACGAGCAGCTCACCGAGAGCTCCTGAGCCGGCAGGGCGAAGAGCCGCCGGGGGCGTTGCCGGAAGCGGTTTGTCTGCCCCCGCATCGCTGGTAGGTTTCAGGCACCAACCGTGAACCTCAACTAGCGGTTGAAGGTTGTATCGACGCCCGAGTGGGGAGGCCCGAGATGCAGAGTTGCCCGCAGTGCGGGAGCCAGAATGCCGACGACGCCCGCTTCTGCTCCCAGTGCGGTCATCGCCTGGCGCCCCCGGAAGCCGAGCCGAACCCCGCGGACAGCACCGCGACGATCACCTTCGGTGCGCCCTCCAAGGCCGAGCAGGAGGAGCGTGAGGCGCTCAACGAGGCCGACGCCGCCGCGGTGGACGCACTTCCGGCGGGCAGCGCCCTCCTGGTCGTGCAGCGCGGGCCCGGGGCGGGGAGCCGCTACCTGCTCGACACCGACGTGGTCACCGCCGGCCGGCACCCCGACAGCGACATCTTCCTCGACGACATCACGGTCTCGCGCCGGCACGTCGAGTTCCGCCGCGAGGACGAGGGCTACCACGTGCACGACGTCGGCAGCCTCAACGGCACCTACGTCAACCGCGACCGGATCGACGAGGTGAGCCTGCAGAACGGCGACGAGGTCCGGATCGGCAAGTTCCGCCTGATCTACTTCGCCAGCGACGCCACGGGTCGGTGAGGTCCGGTCCGGTGAGGCAGTCGGCAGCTCGCAAGACCATCGGCCAGGCGCTGGCGGACCTCCGGGCGGAGTTCCCGGACGCGGACATCAAGGAGTCCAAGGTCCGGTTCCTCGAGGCGGAGGGTCTCGTGGAGCCTGAGCGCACTCCCTCGGGCTACCGGAAGTACTCCACCCGCGACATGGAGCGGCTGCGCTACATCATCCGCATGCAGCGCGAGCACTACCTCCCGCTGAAGGTGATCAAGGAACACCTCGACGCGATGGACCGCGGCCTCGAGGCGCCGCTGGAGGGCGGCAGCCCGACGGTGCCGCGCGTCGTGCTGGCCGACGGCTCGCCGGGTGCTGAGGCGTTCCGCGCAGAGCGATCCGACGTCCGCATCTCCCGCCGTGAGCTGGTGAAGACCGCCGGCATCACCGAGGAGCTCCTCGAGCAGCTCGAGGCCTACGGTCTGGTCCACACGCGCACCGGCAGCAAGCACTACGACGCCGATGCCGTGGTCATCGCCAAGGCGGCGGGGGAGCTGGCGGCCTTCGGCCTCGAGCCCCGGCACCTGCGTGCGTTCAGGACCGCGGCCGATCGCGAGGTCGGGCTCGTCGAGCAGGTCGTCGCGCCGATCCGGCGCAGCCGTGAGGAGGGGGCCCGGGGTCGCGCCGACCAGGCCATCGAGGAGCTCGCCGCGCTCTCGGTGCGGCTGCACGCCGCCCTGGTCAAGGACGGCCTGCGCTCGGTCCGCTGAGTGCTGCGTGCGACGAGTAGGCTGGTCCCGTGCGCGAGCTAGAGGTCGTCGGGGTCCGGGTGGAGATGCCTTCCAACCAGCCGATCGTGCTGCTCCGGGAGAGTGACGGCGACCGTTACCTGCCGATCTGGATCGGCGCCGTCGAGGCGACCGCGATCGCCTTCGCCCAGCAGGGGGTCGTCCCGCCGCGGCCCTTGACGCACGACCTGCTCAAGGACGTCATCGAGGCCACCGGCAACGACCTCGCCGAGATCCGGATCACCGAGGTCCGGGACGGGGTCTTCTACGCCAACCTGGTGCTGGGCTCGGGGGTGCTGGTCAGCGCCCGCCCCTCGGACTCCATCGCCCTGGCGCTGCGCACCGGCTCGCGCATCCTGTGCACCGACGAGCTCCTCGACGAGGCCGGCATCCCGGTCCCGGACGACGAGCAGGAGGACGAGGTCGAGAAGTTCCGCGAGTTCCTCGACCACGTCACCCCCGAGGACTTCGAGGGCTAGCCCTCCGGGCGCCCGACACCCTCAACCTCAACCTCGGGTTGAAGGTTTCCGACACGCCGTGCAGGCTCTTTGACCGACCCTCGACCACAGGTCTACGGTCGTTGCTGTCTTCGCTGTAACTCCACGGATGAGATCTGCACCCGCAAATCCGAGGCATCCGTCTTCCCCCGGGGTTACGCTCAGCGGAGGGAAGACTTGCGGAGGTCGTTGTGACGAACAGAGACGGTGCGGGGCAGGGTCCGGTGCGGCACGACTCGGCGAACGCCGACCACGCGGATGCGGTGCAGGCGGCCGACGAGCAGGGCCTGCTCTTCGACGACGACGTCTCTCCGCTGCCCGACGACCTCGGCTACCGCGGCCCCACCGCCTGCAACGCCGCCGGCATCACCTACCGCCAGCTCGACTACTGGGCCCGCACCGGCCTGGTCGAGCCGAGCGTGCGCGGTGCCGCGGGCTCGGGCTCGCAGCGTCTCTACAGCTTCCGCGACATCCTGCTGCTCAAGGTGATCAAGAGCCTGCTCGACGCCGGCATCTCGCTGCAACAGATCCGCACCGCGGTCGCCCACCTCCGGGCCCGGGGCACCGACGACCTCACCCGGGTCACGCTCATGAGCGACGGTGCGAGCGTCTACGAGTGCACCAGCAACGACGAGGTGATCGACCTGCTCCAGGGCGGGCAGGGCGTCTTCGGCATCGCCATCGGCGGTGTCTGGCGCGAGATCGAGGGATCCCTGGCCGAGCTCCCTTCCGAGCGCACCGCCGGCTCCGACACCGACGACGCCCGCGACGAGCTCGCCGCCCGCCGCAAGGCACGGATGACCGGCTGACAGGCCGCCCGCGCACGACCCTCCGGCCCCGGCCCCGCACCTGCGGGCGCCGGGGCTGGTAATTTCGGACACGCTGAACATCCCGCGTGGGAGAGCCCCGGGGTACGACGGTCGAACGCCGGCCGTCCGCCACCGGGGCGCCGAAGGGGCAACCCCTCCCCGGAACCTCTCAGGCGCAAGGACTGCGCGGGACAGGCGACTCTGGAGGGCACGGTTCGACGAGCACGGTTCGACGAGCACGGGCCCGACTGAGGGGGAGGCGACCCGGGGCCGGCCGACTGTCGGCCGGCGAGCACGAGCAGCAGGGAGCCTCATGACCGACACCTTCGCCGACCGGCACATCGGACCAGATGACCACGAGACCGCAGCCATGCTGCGCGCCGTCGGCTTCGACTCCCTCGACGAGCTGATGGCCGCCGCCGTGCCGCCCGCGATCCGCTGGGACAAGCCGCTGGACCTCCCCGCCGCGCTCACCGAGCAGCAGGCGGCCCGCGCGCTGCGGGACCTGGCCGGGGAGAACAACCCGGCCGAGCCGATGATCGGGCTGGGGTACCACGCCACGCTGACCCCCGCGGTGATCCGCCGCAACGTGCTCGAGGACCCCTCCTGGTACACCGCCTACACGCCCTACCAGCCCGAGATCAGCCAGGGCCGGCTCGAGGCGCTGCTGAACTTCCAGACGGTGGTCGCCGACCTCACCGGCCTGCCCACCGCGAACGCGTCGCTGCTCGACGAGGGCACCGCCGCGGCGGAGGCGATGACCCTGGTGCGCCGCGCCAACAAGAGGGCCGCCGGCCCGTTCGTCGTCGACGCGGACGCGCTGCCCCAGACCATCGACGTCGTCCGCACCCGCGGTCGCGCGATGGGCGTCGACGTGGTCGTCGCCGACCTCGCCGCCGGTCTGCCCGACGGCGAGCTCGCCGGGGTGCTGGTGCAGTACCCCGGCGCCTCGGGCCGGGTGTGGGACCCGCGGGCGGTCATCGAGGAGACCCACGAGCGCAACGGCCTCGCGGTCCTCGCCGCGGACCTGCTCGCGCTGACCCTCCTCGAGGCGCCGGGCACCCTGGGCGCCGATGTCGTGGTCGGCTCCAGCCAGCGCTTCGGGGTGCCGCTCTTCTACGGTGGTCCGCACGCCGGCTACATGTCGGTGCGCCAGGGCCTCGAGCGTCACCTGCCCGGACGCCTCGTCGGGGTGTCGGTCGACGCGGCCGGCCGTCCGGCGTACCGGCTGGCGTTGCAGACGCGCGAGCAGCACATCCGTCGCGACAAGGCCACCTCCAACATCTGCACCGCCCAGGTGCTGCTGGCGGTGGTCGCCGGGATGTACGCCGTCTACCACGGCCCCGAGGGGTTGCGCGCCATCGCCGAGCGCCTGCACCACGAGACCGCCCTGCTCGCGGCGCTGCTGCGGCAGGAGGGTGTCGACGTCGTGCACGACTCGTTCTTCGACACGCTGCTGGCCCGTGTGCCCGGCCGGGCCGCGGAGGTCGTGCGCCGTGCCCGCGACGGGGGAGTGCACCTGAGGCTGGTCGACGACGACCACGTGGGCCTCAGCGTGGGCGAGAGCTACGACGACCGGGCCCGGGGCGCCGTGCTGCGGGCCTTCTCACCGGAGGCCGCCCCCGACCTGGGCGCCAGCTTCGCGCACGCCATCCCGGAGTCGCTGCGGCGTACGACGCAGTACCTCACCCACGCGGTCTTCCGGTCGCACCACTCGGAGACCGAGATGTTGCGCTACCTGCGCCGGCTCTCCGCGCGGGACTATGCGCTCGACCGCGGGATGATCCCGCTCGGGTCGTGCACGATGAAGCTGAACGCCACCACCGAGATGGAGCCGATCTCGCTCCCCGGCTTCGCCGACCTGCACCCGTTCGCCCCGGCGGAGGATGCGCGCGGCTACCAGCGACTGGTCGCCCAGCTGGAGGACTGGCTGGCCGAGGTCACCGGCTACGACCGGGTCTCGGTGCAGCCCAACGCCGGGTCCCAGGGCGAGCTCGCCGGGCTGCTGGCCATCCGCGGCTACCACGAGGCCAACGGGGACGGCCAGCGCAACGTCTGCCTGATCCCCTCGTCCGCCCACGGCACCAACGCGGCCTCCGCGGTGATGGCCGGCATGCGGGTGGTGGTCGTCAAGTCCGGCGAGGACGGCGCGGTCGACCTCGACGACCTGCTCGCCCAGTGCGAGACGCACAAGGACGACCTGGCCGCGATCATGGTCACCTATCCGTCGACCCACGGTGCCTACGAGGACACCATCACCACGCTGTGCGACGTGGTGCACGAGCACGGTGGCCAGGTCTACGTCGACGGCGCGAACCTCAACGCGCTGCTCGGCCATGCCAAGCCCGGTGGCTTCGGTGGGGACGTCTCCCACCTCAACCTGCACAAGACCTTCTGCATCCCGCACGGCGGCGGCGGCCCCGGCGTCGGGCCGGTGGCGGTGCGGGCCCATCTCGCGCCGTTCCTGCCCAGCCACCCGATGCATCCCGAGGATGAGCGACGGTCGGGCATCGGCGCGGTCAGCGCGGCGCCGTACGGCTCGGCAGGCATCCTGCCGATCTCCTGGGCCTACATCGCGATGATGGGTGGCTCCGGGCTGACCCGCGCGACGTCGGTCGCGGTGCTCGCTGCCAACTACGTGGCCACCCGACTGGAGGAGCACTACCCGGTGCTCTACCGCGGGCACAACGGCCTGGTCGCCCACGAGTGCATCCTCGACCTGAGGGCGCTGACCAAGCGCACCGGCGTCACCGTCGACGACGTGGCCAAGCGGCTGATCGACTACGGGTTCCACGCTCCCACGATGAGCTTCCCCGTCGCCGGCACGCTGATGGTCGAGCCGACCGAGTCCGAGGACCTCGCCGAGCTGGACCGTTTCTGTGAGGCGATGGTCGCCATCCGCGGCGAGATCGAGAAGGTCGCGACGGGGGAGTGGGAGCTCGAGCGCTCGCCGCTGCGCGGGGCTCCCCACACCGCCGAGGTGCTCGGCGCCGACCTCGGCTACGACGTCGCGACGGCCGTCTTCCCGACCGGCTTCGACCCCGACAAGTACTGGCCTCCGGTGCGCCGCATCGACCAGGCGTACGGCGACCGCCACCTGGTCTGCTCCTGCCCCTCCCCGGAAGCGTTCGCCGACTGATGGCCCGGCATCCGGACGTCCCGGTCCAGCACTTCACCGCACCCGACGGTGAGGAGCTGGCCTGGCGCGAGCTCGGGGAGGGGCGGCCGCTGGTGCTGGTGCACGGGTTCTTCTCCACCGGCTACGTCAACTGGATCCAGTACGGCCACGCGGCCCTGCTCGCCGAGCTGGGCTACCGGCTGGTGATGCCGGACCTGCGCGCGCACGGCGCGAGCACCCGCTCGCACGATCCGGCGGCCTACCCCCGCGACGTGCTGGCCGACGACGTCTTCGCGCTGCTGGCCCACCTCGGCCTCGACGACTACGACCTCGGCGGGTACTCGCTGGGCGCCCGCACGGTCGTGCGGATGCTCGTGCGGGGCGCCTCGCCGCGGCGGGCGGTGGTCGCGGGCATGGGCCTGGAGGGGATGGTCGACACCGAGCGGGGCGCCGACCAGTTCCGGCGGGTGCTCACCCGGTTCGGCAGCTTCCGGCACGGCGATCCGGAGTTCATGGCGCAGGCGTTCCTGCGCACCGTCGGCGGCGATCCCGAGGCGTTGGTCCATGTGCTCGACACCAACGTCGACACCTCCAAGGAGGAGCTGGCGAGGGTCGTCGTACCGACGCTGGTGCTCATGGGCGAGGAGGACGACGACCACGGTTCGGGGCCGGCGCTGGCCGGGGCGCTGCCCGAGGGCACGGCCGCGACCGTGCCCGGGTCGCACATGGGTGCGGTCGCGCGCCCCGAGCTGGGCAGGGCGATCGCCGACTGGCTCGGCCCCGCGGACCGGGTCGGATGACCGACCCGGTCGTCAGCTGGCACGGCGCCGCCTGGCAGGCGGTGGTCGACCGCGCCCAGCTCGAGGGCAGGCTGCCGTCGCTGGTCGCCGGGGTGCTGCGCGGGCACGAGCTGGTGTGGTGCGGGTCGGCGGGAGCCGACACCGGCCCCGACGTGCAGTACCGCATCGGCTCGATCACCAAGACCATGACCGCAGTGCTGGTGCTGCAGTGCGTGCACGACGGGCTGGTCGACCTCGACGAGCGGATCGGCCGCTACCTCCCCGAGAGCGGTTACGGCCTGGCGACCCTGCGGGCGCTGCTCTCCCACGGCTCGGGCATGCAGAGCGAGCCGGTGGGCTCCTGGTGGGAGCGGTCGCCGGGCGTGGACGCGCAGACCCTGCTCGCCGTCAACGACGGCTCCGGCCGGGTGGCGGCCGCGGGGGAGTACTTCCACTACAGCAACCTCGGCTACGCGATGCTCGGCGAGATGGTCGCGCGCCTCCGCGGGGCACCCTGGTGGCAGCTCGTGCAGGAGCGGCTGCTCGCGCCGCTGGGGCTGCGGCGCACCAGCTACCACCCGCAGCCGCCGCACGCCCAGGGACACAGCGTCGCGCACTTCACCGGCACGCTCACCGAGGAGCCGCACACCGACACCGGCGCCATGGCCCCGGCCGGCCAGGTGTGGAGCACCGTCGCCGACCTTGCCCGCTGGGCGGCGTTCCTGGCCCGCGGTGACGACCGCGTGCTCCCGGCCGAGCTGCTGCGCGAAGCCGGCCGCGCGGTGCCACCGGCCGCGGACTACGGGCTGGGCCTGCAGCTGCAGGCGTACGACGGCCGCTGGCTGGTGGGCCACAACGGCTCGATGCCCGGCTTCCTCGCCGGTTGCTTCGTCGATCCGCAGACCGGCGACGGGGCGGTCGTGCTGACCGATGCGACCGCCGGCCTGGACACGCAGGCGCTGGTGGTGCGGCTGCTCGGCGCCCAGGGACGCGGCGGCGCATCCGGTCCGTGGCGTCCCAGCACGCACGTGCCGACGCTGGTCCGCGAGATCGTCGGGCTGTGGTTCTGGGGCAACACCGCCTACGAGCTGCGCTGGAGCAACGAGCGGCTGGAGCTGCGCAACCTCGCCACGACCACCCTCGCCGAGGTGTTCACGCTCGCCGACGACCGAGTCGTCGGGGTCGCCGGCTACCACCGCGGCGAGACCCTGCACGTCGTCCGCCGGCCCGACGGCTCGGTGGGCCACCTGGAGTGCGCGACGTTCGTCTACACCCGAGTGCCCTACGACCCCGACGCGCCCATCCCCGGCGGCCATCCCCGCTGAGTCGCGCCCGCTGAGCCGCGCCGCGTTGCCACCGGCCCTGCGCGGGGGCCACGAGGGCGGAGCGAGCACCCTCAGAGGGCCTGGGAGACCGAGCTCATGTTGAAGTCGGGGACACGCAGCGCCGGGGTCGCCGTACGGGAGAAGTAGTCGTCGCCCCACTCCCGGGAGAAGCTCGGCACGGTCGCCGAGGCGGCGGTGAAGCGACGCAGCAGGTCCACGGGGCTCTCGTTGAAGCGGAAGTTGTTGACCACCCCGGTGATCTCACCGCCCTCGACGCGGTAGACGCCGTCGCGGGTCAGGCCGGTGAGCAGCAGCGTCTCGGGGTCGACCTCCCGGATGTACCACAGGCAGGTCAGCAACAGCCCGTCCTGCACCTGCGCCACGAGCTCGGTCTCGTCGCCGTGGCCGCCGACGTCGAGCACGAGGTTGTCGATCGCGGGGGTCACCGGCTGCCCGGTCATCGCGGCGGTGTGCCGGGTCTGGATCAGCGAGGTGAGCACGCCGTCGTCGATCCACGCGGTGCGCCGCAGCGGCAGGCCGTTGTCGTAGACGCTGGAGGTGTTCGACGACGAGCTGGCCGCGACGAACGGCGACGCCTCCAGCCCCGCCTGGTGCGGGTCGGAGTACAGGTGCACGCCCTCGTTGACGATGCGCTCGCCGATGCGGGTGCCACCCCCGGGTCGGGAGTACACCGACTGCCCCTCGTGCGCGACGCGGGCCCCGGCACTCCAGTAGGCGTCGATCATCAGGTCCGCGACCGCCGTCGGCGGCAGCACGGTGTCGTAGCGGCCGGCCGGCAGGTCGATGCGGCGCTCGGCCCAGCCGAGCCGGGTCGCGAGCGTGTCGGCCATCCGGCGTGCGTCGACGTCGCGGAAGTCCCGCGTCGCCCCGCCCACCCAGGCGCTGCGGGAGAGGTCGGCGGTCTTGCCGGTGCAGCCGTAGTGCCCGGTGGGCTGCACGTGCCGCAGCCGCAGGCCCGTGCTGGAGCCGAGGTACGTCGTGGCCACCTCGTGGTTGACGAACCCGTAGAGCACCCGGCTCTCCTTGTCGGCGCGCTCCAGGGCGTCACCGAGGTCGCGGGCGAAGTCGGCGTACACCGCGATCGAGGTGCCCTCCGGCGGCAGCTCCCAGTCGGCCGCCGCGTCTCCGGCGACGAGCTCGGCATAGTCCTCGGCCTCGCCCTCCTGCGCGGCGGTGTGGTCGGCGGCCTCGACCAGGGCGTGCACCTGCTCGACGGTGGCGGCCGACCCGCTCACCGATGCGTGCGCCCTGCCCTGGAAGGCGATCACGCTGGCGTGCACCCCGTGCATCGCTCCGTTGGTGGTCAGGGTGTTGTTGGCCCAGCGCAGGTTGGCGCTGGAGCTGTCCTCGACGATGGCGATGCAGTGCTCGGAGCGGGACGCGGCCAGGGCCGCCTCGACCAGCTGCTGGGGAGTCGGATCGGTCATCAGTGCGCTCCGGCTTCGTCGGTGGTGTTGAGGATGCGGATGTCGCGGAACAGCGCGCTGGGGCAGCCGTGGCTGACCGCTGCGACCTGGCCGGGTTGGGCCTTGCCGCAGTTGAACGCCCCGCCGAGCTCGTAGGTCTGCGGCCCGCCGACGGCCTCCATCGAGCCCCAGAAGTCGGTGGTGGTGGCCTGGTAGGCGACGTCGCGGAGCATCCCCTGCAGCTCGCCGTCCTCGATGCGGTAGAAGCGCTGGCCGGTGAACTGGAAGTTGTAGCGCTGCATGTCGATCGACCACGACCGGTCACCGACGACATAGATGCCACGCTCGACACGACTGATCCGGCTGTCGGTGTCCGGGCCGTCCTCGGCCGGCTGCAGCGAGACGTTGGCCATCCGCTGGATCGGGATGTGTCCGGGGGAGTCGGCGTAGGCGCAGCCGTTGGACCTGCCGCCGTTGAGGGTCGCGCCGTGGGTGTGCGCCATCGCGCGGTCGAGCTGGTAGCCGACCAGCACCCCCTCGCGGACGATGTCCCAGCTCTGTGCCTGCACGCCCTCGTCGTCGTAGCCGACCGTGGCGAGCCCGTGCTCGGTGGTGCGGTCGCCGGTCACGTGCATGACCGGCGAGCCGTAGCGCAGCGTGCCGAGCTTGTCGGGGGTGGCGAACGACGTGCCGGCGTAGTTGGCCTCATACCCCAGCGCCCGGTCGAGCTCGGTGGCGTGCCCGATCGACTCGTGGATGGTCAGCC
>DATDNR010000060.1:0-43202 GCA_036518175.1 Marmoricola sp. | reverse complement strand
GACCACGGCCGCATCCGGATGCTGCGGCAGGGCGCGGACACCGACATGCCGCCGCTTCGCCACCCGATCGTGCCGCTGCCCGCCGGCGTCAAGGGGCTGTACGGCGACGACCTCGGCACCGACTTCCGCGACATGAACTTCGAACCCGACTTCCCCGACGTCGCCAGGATGGCCGCCGCGCTGCTGCGCCACGACCACCATGTCCGCGTCGACGGCGTGCTCGCCGTCGACCCGGTGGCGCTCGCGCACGTGCTCGACGGCACCGGCCCGGTGCACGTCGCCTTCGCCGGCCGGCGCACCACGCTCACCGGTGCCAACGTCGTCGACGTGCTGCTCAACCGCGTCTACCGCACCATCCCCGACGGTGACCTGCAGAACGCCTTCTTCGAGGCCGCCGCCCGTGCCGTCTTCCGCGGCGTCACCCACGGTGGCGGGGATGCCCGGGCGCTCACCCGGGGCCTGGCGACCGCCGCCGGCCGGGGCCGGATCCTGGTCTGGTCACGGCACCCCTCGGAGCAGCGCGCGCTGCAGGGCACCCCCGTCTCCGGTGCACTGCCCGACGGGTCCGACGGCGCGCCGCAGGTGGGCGTCTACCTCGACGACGCCACCGCCACCAAGATGGAGTACTACCTGCGACTCCGCTCGCAGGTGCAGGCGACCGGCTGCACCGCCTCGGGCGTGCAGCAGCTGCGCAGCCGGGTGGTGCTGGCGTCCGCCGCGCCGCCCGACGCAGCACGGCTGTCGCCGTACGTCACCGGGCCGGGGACCTGGGCGCCGCGGGGGTCGATGCGGGTCAACGCCTGGATCTACGGGCCCACGCACGGGGAGATCACCGGCATCCGTGTCGACGGCCGCCCGGTGACGGTCACCGCCGACCGCGACCGCGGACGCCAGGTCACCGGCGTGCAGGTGCTGCTGCGGCCCGGCCAGCACGTCGTGGTCACCAGCCGGATGCGCTCGGGCCCGCACCAGACCGCGGACCCGGTGCTCAGCTCCACACCGACGGCGCAGGAGCAGCCCAACCGCGTGAGCGCCCCCTCGTCCTGCGCTGGCTAGGGTGCGGGCATGGACTTCTCGCCGTCGCCGCGTGCCCGGGAGCTCTCCCGCCTCGTCGCCGAGTTCATCGACACCGAGATCACGCCGCGGGAGGGGGACTACCACCGCGACCTGCAGGCGCGCCGCGGCACCCCGGAGGCGTGGACCGAGCACCCGCTGATGACCGAGCTCCGCGAGAAGGCCCGCGCCCAGGGTCTGTGGAACCTGTTCCTGCCCGCGGAGCACGCCGGTGACTACGCCCGCCGCTTCGGCACCCACGGCGGCGAGGGCCTGACCAACACCGACTACGCGCCGCTGGCCGAGCTGATGGGCCGGGCCACGGCGATCGCGCCGTACGCGATGAACTGCAACGCCCCCGACACCGGCAACATGGAGGTGCTGCTGAAGTACGGCACCGAGGAGCAGAAGGAGCGGTGGCTCGAGCCGCTGCTCGACGGCCGCATCCGGTCGGCGTTCACGATGACCGAGCCCGGCGTGGCCTCCTCCGACGCCACCAACATGCAGGCGACCGCGGTCGTCGAGGGCGACGAGGTGGTCATCAACGGGCGCAAGTGGTGGTCGACCGGGGTGGGCCACCCGGACTGCCGGATCCTCGTCTTCATGGGGCTGTCCGACCCCGATGCCGACCGGCACCACCGGCACACCATGGTGCTGGTGCCGCTGGACACTCCCGGGGTGAGGGTGGAGCGGCTGCTGGACACGATGGCGCTGCAGGACGAGCCCGTCGGCCACGGCGAGGTGTCCTTCACCGACGTCCGGGTCCCGGTCTCCCACATCCTGCTCGGTGAGGGTCGTGCCTTCGAGATCGCCCAGGGCCGTCTGGGTCCCGGCCGGATCCACCACTGCATGCGGTTGATCGGCCAGGCGGAGGTGGCGCTGGAGCTGGCCATCAGGCGCGGGCTGGAGCGTACGGCGTTCGGCCGCCCGCTGGTCCGGCTCGGCGGCAACCAGGAGCGGATCGCCGAGGCGCGGATGGCGATCGACCAGGCGCGGCTGCTGGTGCTGCACGCCGCCTGGAAGCTGGACACCGGTGGACCGATGAACGCGCTGTCCGAGGTCAGCCAGATCAAGGTGGTCGTGCCCAACGTCGCCCAGCGGGTCATCGACATGGCCATGCAGCTGCACGGTGGGGCCGGGCTGTCGTCGGACCTCCCGCTCGCCGCGATGTGGACCAACGCCCGCGCCCTGCGGCTGGCCGACGGGCCGGACGAGGTGCACCGCGGCGTGGTCGCCCGGGTCGAGATCGGCAAGCACGCCTGATGAGGGTGCTCGTCACCGGCGGCGCCTCCGGGCTCGGCGCCGCGCTGGTCGCCCGCCTCGCCGCCCGCGGCGACCAGGTGCTCTGCTGCGACCTCACCCCTGCCTCGGCAGGGCCCGGGACGGCCCGAGGCGGCGTCACCGACCGGCGCCTCGACGTCCGCTCCGACGACGACTGGGCCGCGGCCCGTGACTGGGTGGCCGCGGAGTGGGGTGGACTCGACCTGCTGGTCAACAACGCGGGCGTCGCCGGCGGCGGCCGGGTCGACGTGGCCACCCTCGAGGAGTGGGAGTGGATCACCTCGATCAACCTCTTCGGCGTGGTCCGCGGCACCCGCACGTTCGTGCCGATGCTCAAGCAGCAGCGCTCCGGCCACATCGTCAACGTCGCCTCGCTGGCCGGGCTCGTGCACCCGGCGGGGATGGGCTCCTACAACGCCGTGAAGGCCGGCGTCGTGGCGTTCACCGAGACGATCGGCCACGAGCTGGCGGGCTACGGTGTCCGCGCCAGCGTGGTGTGTCCGTCGTACTTCCGCACCAACCTGATGGCCTCGCTGCGCGGCGCCGACGAGGCGCTGGCCGCGGTGATGGGCCGGCTGGTCGACCACAGCCCGACGAGTGCCGACGACGTCGCCGCCGCGGTCCTCGAGGGCCTCGAGCGCGGTGAGGAGCTGATCCTGCCGGACCCCGCGGCGCGCGAGGCGTGGGCGCTGAAGCAGCGCGACCGGGCCCGCTACGACACCGTGATGCGTGCACAGGCCGCGAAGCTGGAGGAGATCGCCGATGGCCGCAGCGAGTCCTGAGCGCGGGGTGGGCGGTGCCGGGCCGGTCCGCGAGGAGGACGCCTTCGACGTGGAGGCGGTGCGCGCCTGGCTGGCCGACCGGGGCGTGCGGCTGACCGGCGACATCGAGGTCCGCCAGTTCCAGGGCGGCGCCTCGAACCTGACCTACTCGCTGCGCACCCGCGAGGCCGACCTGATCCTGCGGCGCCCGCCGTCGGGGCAGAAGGCCAGGGGCGCCCACGACATGGCTCGCGAGTTCCGCATCCAGCGCGCCCTGGAGGAGCCCTTCGGCCTGGTGCCGCACATGGTGGCGCTCTGCGAGGACGAGTCGGTCATCGGATCGCGCTTCTACCTCATGCAGCGGCTCGACGGTCTGATCCCGCGGCGCGAGCTCCCGCCGGGCGCCGAGCTCGACGAGGCCGGCGTACGACGACTCTGCACCCACGCCCTCGACGTGCTGATCTCGCTGCACCGCGTCGACACCGGTGACCCCGCGATCGCCGCGCTCGGCAAGGGCACCGGCTACGTCCGCCGGCAGGTCGAGGGCTGGTCGACCCGGTTCCGCAACGCGCACACGCCCGACGTCGGGGACTACGAGAAGGTGATGGCCTGGCTGGCCGCGCACCAGCCCGACGACGTGGCCAACTGCCTGATCCACAACGACTTCCGCTTCGACAACCTCGTGCTGGACAAGGCCGATCCGACCCGGATCATCGGGGTGCTGGACTGGGAGATGGCCACGCTGGGTGACCCGCTGATGGACCTCGGCGGCACCCTCGCCTACTGGGTCGGCAACGACGACGACGAGTTCTACCGCCAGTTCCGTCGCCAGCCCACGCACCTGCCCGGGATGCTCCGGCGCGAGGAGGTGGTCGACTACTACTGCGAGGCGATGGGCTTCGACATGACGCCCGCACGGTGGCGGTTCTACGAGGTCTTCGGCCTCTTCCGGCTCGGCGTCATCGCCCAGCAGATCCACTACCGCTACTTCCACCGGCAGACCAGCAACGAGGCCTACGCGGTGTTCGGACCCGCGGCGGCCTACCTCGAGCAGCGCTGCCTGCGGATCATCGGGGAGGCGGGCTGAATGGGCCAGCTGCTCCTCGTGCGCCACGGGCAGGCCTCCTTCGGCGGTGACGACTACGACGTGCTCTCCGACCGCGGCGAGCGGCAGGCCGCCGCGCTGGGCCGGTCCCTGGCCGCCCGCGGGGTGGCGCCGGCGGCGGTCGTGCACGGGCAGATGAAGCGGCAGCAGCGCACCGCCGAGCTCCTCGTGGAGGCGGCCGGGTGGCAGGCGGACCTGGACTGCGACGCGGCCTGGGACGAGATGGACCACCTCGAGGTGCTCTCCCGCACGCCCGCGCCGGCACCCGCCGACGGGCGCGACCCGTCGCCGCGCCAGTTCCAGGAGTGGTTCGAGGCGGCCACCGAGCGCTGGGTCACCGGGGACGCCGACGCCGACTACACCGAGACCTTCGGCGCCTTCACCGCCCGGGTGCAGCAGGCGCTGGCGCGCGCCGGGGAGCGGACCGCACAGGGCACGGTCGTGGTGGTCACCTCCGGTGGCCCGGTCAGCTGGGTGGTCACCCACCTGCTGGCGGCCGGCACCGACAGCTACCGCCGGCTGGCTCCGGTGGTGGTCAACAGCTCGGTGACCAAGGTGGTCAGCGGCCGCCGGGGGCTCTCGCTGGTGTCCTTCAACGACCACGCCCACCTCGAAGGGGACCCGGCGATGCTCACCTACCGGTGAGCAGGCGAGACTGGGCACCATGCCCTTCCGGAAGACGGTCCTGATCACCGGCGCGAGCAGCGGCCTGGGTGCGGAGATGGCGCGGCAGTTCGCCGCCCGCGGGCACGACCTCGCGCTGTGCGCGCGTCGCACCCCGCGGCTGGAGGAGCTCAAGACCGAGATCCTCGCGGCGCACCCGGGCTGCCGGGTCGAGGTGCGCGCGCTGGACGTCACCGACGACGAGCAGGTCTTCGCGGTCTTCCGGGCCTTCCGCGACGACTTCGGGCGCATCGACCGGGTGGTGGTCAACGCGGGGCTGGGCAAGGGTGCGCCGCTGGGCACCGGCCGCCACGACGCCAACCGGCAGACGGCGATGACCAACTTCGTCGGCGCCCTGGCGCAGGCCGAAGCCGCGATGGAGGTCTTCCGCGCCCAGGGCGACGGCCACCTGGTGATGGTCAGCTCGATGTCCGCGATGCGTGGCATGCCGAGGTCGATGACGACGTACGCCGCGACGAAGGCTGGTGTGGCCATGCTCGCCGAAGGCCTGCGCGTCGAGCTGCAGGGCCAGCCCATCGCGGTCAGCGTCGTCTACCCCGGCTACATCGCCTCGGAGATGAACGAGCACGTCACCCGGCGCACGCCGCTGATGGTCAGCACCGAGAAGGGCGTGCGGGCGATGGTCGAGGCCATCGAGAAGGAGAAGCCGTCGGCGTGCGTGCCGGCGCTGCCGTGGGAGCCGATGAAGCACCTGATGAAGCACGCGCCGCTGCCGCTGCTGCGCAGGCTTATCTGACGGGGCCGGACCCCAGGGAGCTACGGCTTGCGCCACACGGAGACGTGGCTCTCGCTCTCGGCCGTGAAGGGGTTGCGGTGCCAGTCGGCGAACCTGCCCTCGAGCTCCATCCCGGCCAGCCGGGCCATCAGGTCGCACTCGGAGGGCCAGACGTAGCGGAAGTGGTGCAGGCCGTAGCGCGCGGTGCCGTCCCCGGCGGGGTAGTAGTGGTGCGAGGTGGCCTGCTGGCTGACGACGTCGAGGGTGTCGAAGCCGACGTGGTCGTCACTGACGTCGAACGGGACCGCCTGCTGGCCCGGCGGCAGCAGCCGCAGCGGCGGCACCATGATCTCGACGACGAAGCGACCCCCGCTGCGCAGGTGCCGGGCAGCGTTGCGGAAGCACTGCACCTGCTCGTCCTGGGTGCGCAGGTTGCCCAGCGTGTTGAAGACCAGGTAGACGAGGGAGAACTCGCCCGGCACGACCGTGGTGGCCATGTCGCCGACGACGACCGGCAGCCGGGCCTCGTCGGCCTTGCGTCGCAGCTGCGCCACCATCGGCGCCGACAGCTCGATCCCGGTGACGGGAACGCCACGCTCCAGCAGGGGTACGGCGACGCGCCCGGTGCCGACGGCGAGCTCGAGCACGGGACCGCCCTCGGCGAGGCTGTGCAGGAGATCGACGGCGGGGCCGAGCACGTCCGGGGCGAACATCGCCGCGGAGGACTCGTCGTACTGGGCGGCGGTCTCTTCATCCCACAGGTCACTGCTGGTCATCGGGTGCAGCCTGCCGGGTGCGCGGGTGCCTGTCGACGGGTTTTCCTGCCGTCCGACAGGGCGTCGAGGCGCCGTCGTCCCGAGTTTCACTACGTTGCGCAGGTCAACGGGCCCAGTTCACCTGCGGAACGTAGTGAACCTCGCGAGCGCGGCCGCCTGACCCGTGATCACTGCTCGAGGAACGGGTCCAGCAGTCCCGGCACCGCCTCGTGGGCGAGTGCCACGGCGAGCTGCTCGGGGATGTCGACGGCCCGGTAGGCCTGCTCGCCGGCCGCCGTGGTGGCGGTGAGCGTGACCAGCCCGGCGCGGCGCTGGAAGAAGGTCTGGCGGACGTTCCAGCCGACGATGCCCGCGCGCAGCAGCACGTCGCGTCGACCGCGCAGTGAGTGGCGCTGCAGCACTAGGTGGTCGCCGGTGAGGGCGTGCCCGAGCCGCCGGTAGCGGTCGTACGCCAGCACCACCGCGGCCGGCCAGGCCAGGGCGGCAGGAGCGAGCAGCCACCACGGCCAGTCGGCGAGGACGGCACCGAGGGCGACCAGCAGGGGCACCACCGAGGCCACCGCGATCGCCCGGAGCCAGCGTCGTCGCCGGGCGCGGGCACCGTGGGAGACCAGGTCGACGCTGAGCGGCCGGTCGTTGCCGAGCAGCAGCTCGCCGACGCCGACCACGACGTCCCGCGGCGCGGGCGGGACGACCGGGGCACTGCCCCGCGACCGGCGGTCGAGGCCGGTGACGATCGCCGCCAGGTGGCCGCCACCGGCGAGCCGCAGGGCCAGCGGCTCGTGCACGACCAGGCCGCGCACGCGTTCGCGCTCGATGCTGGTCTCGCGGGTGGTGAGCAGCCCCCGGCGGACGTGGTAGGAGCGGCCTTGCCGGTCGCGGGAGAGGGTGAAGCCCCAGTTGGTCAGGGCGTAGCCGAGCACGGCGAGGAACGACACCACGACGACGGCGGCGACCAGGCCGGAGAGCACCGACAGCCACAGCGGCAGCGTCGCCACGCGCTCCGTGGCCTGCTGCGCAGCCGCGCCGACCATGTTGTCGGCGAACTGGCCGAGGAAGGCCAGCGACCCGAGCGCGATGACGATGCCCGAGGTGGTCAGCGGGGCGTAGCGCAACCACCGTGGGTCGAGCCGCAGCAGCACGTCGTCCGCCGGCTGGCCGGGCCGGTCGGGGGAGGGCGCCGCCACCTCCGCCGGAGCCGGCTCCGTGACCACCTCGCTGCGGTGCAGCAGCTGCACCCGCAGCCGCCGCGCCTGCTCCAGACCGAGAGAGTCGAGCACGAAGTGCTGCTCGCCCGACCTGCTCGCGCTCCCGGTCCCGATCTGCACCCGGGCCAGGCCCAGCACGCGGTGGATGGGCGTCGAGGTCAGCTCCACGGTGCGCACCCGGTCCAGGGGCGCGGTCAGCACGTTGCGGCTGAGCAACCCCCGGCGCAGCTCGATCTGCTCGCTGCCGATCCGGAAGCTGGTGCTGAAGAAGCGCAGCACACCCAGGCTGATCGGGATGAGCACGCCGAGGACGTGCCACCAGTCGGTGCCCGACGAGTTGCTGCCGAGGACGAAGACGCCGATGACCAGCGGCAGGAAACGCACCAGCTCGTTGACCGGGTGCACCAGCAGCATCCTCCGGTCGAGCCGGTGCCAGCCGGGCTCGGTGACCAGCCCGGTCTCGAGGGTCACGTCGCGTCCCCGGCGACGGCGGAGGTACGCCGGGTCAGCTCTTCGACCAGCCGCGAGGCGACGGCGTGGTCCAGCCCCTCGATCCGCACCGGGCCGGCCGCGGAAGCGGTGGTGACCGTGACCTGCGCCAGGCCGACCAGTCGGGCGACCGGACCCTGCTCGACGTCGACGGTCTGCACCCGGGAGATCGGGGCGATCCGGCGCTCGCGGGTCAGCCAGCCGGTCTGGGTGTAGACGGCGTCCTGGGTGAACTCCCAGCGGTGCACCCGGTAGCGGAACGTCGGCATCACCACGACGTAGGCCAGGGCCACCACGGCGTAGCAGAGCCAGCCCCACCACGGCAGCGCGAAGAGCTGCCAGGCATAGACGACCGCCGCGAGCCCGCCCGCCACCACCGCCACCTGCAGCAGGGCGAGGGCCGCCCACAGCAGCGGCGCCCGGGCCGACACCCGTTGGCTCGGCTCACGCAGGCTGGGCTCGCTCATACCGCAACCCTAGTGAGCCCGCCCCGCTCGGCCGCCCCGCTCAGCTGCGCAGTTCAGGTGCGCAGGTTCAGCTGCGCAGCTCCAGGCCGGTGCGGTCGCGTAACTCCGCCAGCGTGGTGCCGTGGGTCTGCCGCACCCGCACGCCGTCGGGCTCGATGAGGAAGACCGCGAGGTCGGTGTAGACCCGGCTGACGCAGTGCAGCCCGGTGAGGGGATAGTTGCACTCGGGCACCAGCTTCGGTGAGCCGTCCTTGGCGAAGAGCGTCATCATCACGAACACCTCGCGCGCGCCGATGGCGAGGTCCATCGCGCCGCCGACGGCCGGGATCGCGCCGGGCGCGCCGGTGTGCCAGTTGGCCAGGTCGCCGGTCACCGAGACCTGGAAGGCACCCAACACGCAGTAGTCGAGGTGTCCGCCGCGCATCATCGCGAAGGAGTCGGCGTGGTGGAAGTACGACGCACCCGGGGTCTCCACGACCGGGATCTTGCCGGCGTTGATCAGGTCGGGGTCGACCTCCTCGCCGACCGCGGCGCGGCCCATGCCGAGCATGCCGTTCTCGGTGTGCAGGGTGACCCCGGCCTCGATGTCGAGGTAGTCGGCGACCAGGGTCGGCTGGCCGATGCCGAGGTTGACGTAGGAGCCCTCGGGGATGTCGGCGGCGATCAGCCGCGCGATGCCGTGCCTGTCCAGGGGCCTGTCCAGGGGCCCGTCGAGCGGCTCGCTCACAGCGCCACCACCCGGTCGACGAAGATGCCCGGCGTCACCACGACCTCCGGGTCGAGCTGCCCGGCCGCCACCACCTCGGTGACCTGCGCGATGGTGGTCGTGGCTGCGGTGGCCATCACCGGCCCGAAGTTGCGGGCGGTCCGGCGGTAGACGAGGTTGCCGACCCGGTCGGCGCGGTGGGCCTTGATCAGCGCGACGTCGCCCCTGATCGGGTACTCCAGCACGTAGTCGCGCCCGTCGATGGTGCGCTGCTCCTTGCCCTCGGCCAGCAACGTGCCCACTCCGGTCGGGGTGAAGAAGCCGCCGATGCCCGCGCCGGCCGCCCGCATCCGCTCGGCCAGGTTGCCCTGCGGCACCACCTCGAGCTCGATCTTCCCGGCGCGGTAGAGCTCGTCGAAGACCCACGAATCGGACTGGCGTGGGAAGGAGCAGACGACCTTGCGCACCTGCCCGGCCCTGAGCAGCGCCGCCAGGCCGTGGTCGCCGTTGCCGGCGTTGTTCGAGACCACGGTCAGGTCGCGGCCGCCGTGCCGGATCAGCGCCTCGATCAGCTGCACCGGCTGCCCGGCGCTGCCGAAACCCCCGATCAGCACCGTGTCACCGTCGGCGACGCAGGCCACCGCCTCGTCGGCCGCATCGGGCCCGTCGTACACGCGGGTGGTCACGCGGCGCCGCCCGTGTCGACGTTCTCCAGCACCACGGCCAACCCCTGGCCGACACCGATGCAGATCGCGGCCACTCCCCAGCGGACGCCACGCTCGTGCATCACCTTGGTCAGCGTGCCGAGCACCCGGCCGCCCGAGGCACCCAGCGGATGACCGATCGCGATCGCACCACCACGGGTGTTCACGATCTCCGGGTCGACCTTCCAGGCGTCCACGCAGGCCAGGGACTGGACCGCGAACGCCTCGTTGAGCTCGACCGCACCGACGTCGCCCCAGCCGATCCCGGCACGCGCCAGCGCCCGGTTGGCCGCCTCCACCGGCGCGAAGCCGAACCGTTGCGGCTCGAGCGCGTGCGCGCCCCGGCCGGCGATCCGGGCCAGCGGCGCACGGCCCAGCCGGTCGGCCGCCTCGCCGGAGCCGAGCAGCACCGCGGAGGCGCCGTCGTTGAGCGGTGAGGCGTTGCCGGCGGTGATCGAGCCGTCGGGGCGGAACGACGGCTTCAGCCCGGCCAGCACCTCGGGCGTGGAGCCGGGGCGGATGGACTCGTCGCGGGTCAGGTCGGTGCCCTCCACCGGCACCGTCAGGTCGTCGTAGAACCCCTCGCGCCAGGCCTGGTCGGCCAGCCGGTGGGAGCGGGCGGCGAACTCGTCCTGGCGTGCGCGGGAGATGCCGAACTCCTCGCGCAGCTGCTCGTTGGACTCCCCGAGCGAGACCGTCCACTCGGCCGGCATGTTCTCGTTCACCAGCCGCCAGCCCAGCGTGGTGGACACCGCGGTGACGTTGCCGGCGGGGAACGCCTTCTCCGGCTTGGGCAGCACCCACGGCGCCCGGGTCATCGACTCCACCCCGCCGGAGAGCACCACGTCGGCATCCCCGGTCTCGATCGTGCGCGACGCCAGCATCGCCGCGTCGAGGCTGGAGCCGCACAGCCGGTTGACCGTCGACCCCGGCACCGTCACGGGGTAGCCGGCCAGCAGCAGCGCCATCCGCGCGACGTTGCGGTTGTCCTCGCCGGCGCCGTTGGCATCGCCCAGCACCACTTCGTCCACCGGCTCCTCGCGCAGTCGCGGGGTGCGTTCCACCACGGCCCGCAGCACCGTCGCCGCCAGATCGTCGGGCCGGACCTTGGCCAGACCACCGTTGAACCTGCCGAACGGGGTCCGCACGGCGTCGTACACGTAGGCGTCGGTCATCGTCTCTCCTGTGCGCTGTCCTGCGGGTCCTCGTCGGTCCCGGCGTCGGTCCCGGCGTCGATCCCGGCGTCGATCTCGGCGTCGATCTCGGCGAGCACCGGTTGGGCGATCCGGAAGGCGGTGTTCGCGTCCGGCACGCCGCAGTAGATCGCGGCCTGCAGGAACACCTCCTTGATCTCGTCGTTGCTCAGTCCGTTGCGTCTCGCCGCCCGGACGTGCATCGCGAGCTCCTCGTGGTGCCCGCGGGCTACCAGCGCCGTCAGGGTGATCAGCGATCGGCTGCGCCGGTCCAGTGCCGGCCGGGTCCAGACCTCGCCCCAGGCGTACCGGGTGATGAAGTCCTGGAACTCGCGGGTGAGCGGGGTGGTGCCCGCGATGGCGCGGTCGACGTGGGCGTCCCCGAGCACCTCGCGGCGCACCCGCATGCCGGCGCCGGTGCCCGTCTCGGTCGCGCAGTGCTCGCGGACCAGCTGCGCGACCTCGGCCGGTGCCTCGATCGGGGCCAGATGGGCGACTCGGTCGAGCACCACGAGACGGCCCCGCTGCACGCCCTCGGCGATCGCGCGCAGTCCCGGCACGGGTGTGGGCTGGTCCCGGTCACCGGCGATGGCGAGCACCGGCGCCTTGATCTCGGCGAGCCGGTCGCGCACGTCGAAGGCGGCGAGCGCCTCGCAGGTGGCGGCGTACCCGAAGCGGTCGGCCTCCTGCAGGGCGTGCAGCAGGGTCGCGCCGGCGGCGGGGTCGCGCTCGAGGAAGCCCGGGGCGAACCAGCGCTGCGCGGAGCTCTCGACCAGGGCGGGCGTGCCCGCGCGGCGGACCAGGTCGGCGCGTTCGTGCCAGTCACCCGGCTCTCCGATCCGTGCTCCGGTGCACAGCAGTACGGCGGCCCGCACCCGGTCGGGTGCGTCGAGGAGCAGCTGCAACCCGACCGCGCCACCGATCGAGTCGCCGGCGTAGTCGAAGGGGGTGCCGTCGTCCCCGCGCTCCGCCTGCACCCGGTCGGCCAGCGCCAGCACGCCGCGCGCGAGCTCCGCCAGGTCGAAGGCGATGTCGGGTCCGACCGGCTGGTTGCGGCCATGGCCGGGCAGGTCCCAGGCGACGACGTGGAAGCTGTCGGCCAGCCGGGCGGCGCACGCCGACCACAGTGCCGTGGCCGACGTGCCCAGGGAGGGACCGAGCAGCAGCAGGGGCAGGTCCGGGCCGCCACCGAGCTGGACGGCGCTGATCTCCGGGGTGCTCATCGGTGCCTCCGGGCGCGCTCCACGGTGCTGTCGACGATCGACGAGGCGATGCCGAGGTAGCCCGCAGGATCGTCTCCGGGCTGGTGCCCGGCCAGCCCAGCCATGGACCGCTGTTCGGCGAGCGCATCGGGAAGGGCCGCCGCCAGGTTGTCCTTCATCGCCTGCGCGTGCACCTGCAGGCCGGCGAGGAGCCGGCTGGTCTGGGAGCCGGCGACCGTGGTGCGCCGGCCGAGGTCGCGCAGGGTCGCCCACTCGGTGTGCCAGGCACCGTCGGGGCGCTCGTCGTCGGCCTCCGCGGCGGCGAGGTGGAGCTGGGCAACGGCCATCGGCCCGGTCAGGGCGGCGCGGCGGACGAGCACCGACAGCACCGGGTTGGCCTTGTGCGGCATCGTCGAGGAGCCGCCGCCGGAGCCCTCGGCGAGCTCGCCGGTCTCCGGCCGCGCCAGGGTGAGCACGTCGTTGGCGATCCGCCCCCACGCATCGGTGCACGACACCAGGGCGTCGCCGGTGCGGGTCAGCAGCCGGCGGTTGGTGTGCCACGGCGTCCCGCCCTGGAGGTCGAGGGCCCGCGCCACCGTCCTCACCAGCTCGGGGACCCGCTCGGCACCGGCGAGCTCGGCCGCGGCCGCCATCGTGCCGGCCGCCCCGCCCAGTTGGACGCGGAGCCCGTCGCGGGCGGCGGCCACCGAGCCGGCCGCGTCGAGGACGCCGTCGAGCCAGGTCGCGGCCTTCAGCCCGAAGGAGATCGGCACCGCCGGCTGGGTCAGCGTGCGGCCGACCATGAGCGTCTCGCGGTGGCTCTCGGCCAGCTCGCACAGCGTCGCGTTCTGCTGTCCCAGCTCGGCAGCGACGGCGTCGAGCACGTCACGCAGGCAGAGCACCAGCGCGGTGTCGAGCACGTCCTGGCTGGTCAGCCCGCGGTGCAGCCACCGGGCGGCGAGCTCGTTGCGCCCGCGCAGCCCCTCGCGCACGGTCTCCAGCAGCGGGATGACCGGGTTGCCCCCGGCCTCGCTCCGTGCGGCAAGTGCGTCCATGTCGTCGTCGGCCACCAGCCCGGTGAGGTCGTCGTACGCCTCCTCCGGGGCGACGCGTCGGGTGCAGAGCGCCGCCAGCCAGGCGGCCTCCACCCGCAGCATCGCGGCGACGAGGGCCGGGCCGCTCATCAGGGAGCCGGCGCGCTCGTCACCGGGCCAGAAGAGGTCGCTCATGTGCTCAAGTCTGGCGCGGGTAGCTGAGGAAGACGGTCTCGCCCTCTCCCTGCAGGCGTACGTCGAAACGCAGCCCGCCGTCCTCCCGCACGGCCACCAGGGTGTCACGGCGCCCGGGATCGACGGTGGCGAGCAGCGGGTCGGCTTCGAGTGCCCCGCCCGGGAGGTAGATGCGGGTGAAGAGCCGGTTGAGCAGGCCACGGGCGAAGACCGTCATCGCGATGAACCGCGCGCGGCCGGGCTCGGCCGGCCCCGGCTCGAGCGTGGTGAAGGAGTAGTGCCCGGCGTTGTCGGTGGCGGCCCGGCCCCAGCCGGTGAAGGTGTAGCCGTCGCGGTGCAGCGAGCCGGGCCGCTGGACGACGTGGCCGTCCGCGTCGGGCTGCCAGATCTCCAGCAACGCGTCGGGGACGGCAGCGCCGGCGCCGTCGTACACGGTGCCGTGCAGCCGCACGGCCTGCGGGTGGCTGGGCGGCACCAGCTCGTGACCGCGCTCGTAGGGAAGGGCGAAGCCGAAGAACGGGCCGATGGTCTGCCCGGGGGTCGCGGTCACTGCTCCTCCATCGGGGTCCGGGCCGAGCCGGTCAGCACGATGTCCCAGCGGTAGCCGGTGCTCCACTCGTGGCGGGTGAGCTCGTGGTCGTAGCCGGCGACGAGCCGGTCGCGGGCGCGCTGGTCGGTGATCGACTGGTAGATCGGGTCGAGCGGGAAGAGCGGGTCGCCGGGGAAGTACATCTGGGTGACCATCCGCTGGGTGAAGTCGGTGCCGAACAGCGAGAAGTGGATGTGTGCCGGGCGCCAGGCGTTGTAGTGGTTCTTCCACGGGTAGGGCCCGGGCTTGACGGTGACGAACTCGTAGCTGCCGTCCGCGCCGGTCAGGCAACGGCCCACGCCGGTGAAGTTCGGGTCCAGCGGCGCCGGGTGCTGGTCGCGCTTGTGGAGGTAGCGACCGGCCGCGTTGGCCTGCCAGATCTCGACCAGCTGGCCCCGGACCGGGCGGCCGTCGCCGTCGACGATCCGGCCCTGCACCACGATGCGCTCCCCGATCGGCTCTCCCCGCTCGGCGATGGTCAGGTCCGCCTCGAGCGGGTCGACGTCCTGGGGGCCGAAGACCGGTGCCCACAGCTCGATCTCCTCGGGGTCCGCCTGGTGCGGGTCCTTGGTCGGGTGCCTCAGGATGCTGCTGCGGTACGGCGGGTAGTCCAGCCGCGGTTGCGTCTCCTCCACGCCGACGGACGCGTACTCCTTGCCGATCGCCTCGATCTCGGCGGTGATGTCGGCCTGGCTCGACACCGCGGCGTCCGAGGAGGCCTCGGTCACCGGCTCGCGCTCGTACACCTCACTCACCCGGTCGACGGTAGGGGAGGCCCGCGCACCGGGGCGAGCCGTCGTTTTCGCTGAGCGGAAGCACTCGCGGGCCGATGGTGCGGCGGCGCGTCTCCATGCCGGGCTCGGTTCGGGCCGACCGGATCGGGGCACGATCCCGGGGTGACCGAGGGCATGGCCGACACCGAGCCGGACGAGGCCGCCGACCCCGGCGAGCAGGACCGGCTGCGCTGGGAGCGTCTGGCGGACTGGCCGTTGACGGCCTCCGCGCTCGCCTTCCTCATCGCCTGGAGCTGGCCGATCCTGCAGCCCGGCTTGGCGCCGGGGTGGCGGTGGGTCTGCTGGGCGGTCACCTGGGCGGCGTGGGCGGTGTTCGCGATGGACTACGTCGTACGCCTGGTGCTCGCCGAGGACCGCCGCCGGTTCGTCAGGCGCCACCTGCTCGACCTGGCGGTGGTGGTGCTGCCGATCCTGCGCCCGTTGCGGCTGCTCCGGCTGGTGACCCTGCTGACCGTGCTCAACCGGCGCGCCGGCAGCTCGCTGCGGGGCCGGGTGGCCACCTACGTGGTGGGCGCGAGCGCTCTGGTGACCTACGTGGCGGCGGTCGCCATGCTCGGCGCCGAGCGGGGACACCCCGGGGCCAACATCGAGAGCTTCGGCGACTCGCTGTGGTGGGCGCTGGTGACGATGATGACGGTCGGGTACGGCGACCGGTACCCCGTCACCGCGACCGGTCGGGTCATCGGCGCCGGCCTGATGATCTGCGGCGTGGCACTGCTCGGCATCGTGACCGCCACGCTGGCCTCCTGGCTGGTGGACCGGGTCCGGGACGTCGGCGAGGCGCAGCAGACCGCGACGCGCCACGACATCGAGGTGCTGCACGAGGAGCTCCGCGCGCTGCGCGCCCAGCTCGAGGATCCCGGCGAGGACCGGCAGGCGGGATGAGCGCGTTCTTCGACGACTTCACCGACGAGCGGGTCGACGTGGGCGCGGTCGAGCTCCGGGTGCGCCACGGCGGCACCGGACCGCCGGTGCTCCTCGTGCACGGCCACCCCCGCACGGGCGCCACCTGGCACCGGGTGGCGCCGCGTCTCGCCGCCGCCGGGCACCATGTCGTCTGCCCCGACATGCGCGGCTACGGCAGGTCGGGGAAGGCGGAGGTCCTCCCCGACCACGCGCAGCAGTCGAAGCGGGAGGTGGCCGGCGACCTCGTCGAGCTGATGCGCCGGCTGGGCCACGAGACCTTCACCCTGGTCGGGCACGACCGTGGTTGCTACGTGGCGCTGCGCGCCGCGCTGGACCACCCGGAGGCGGTCGACCGGCTGGTGGTGGTCGACGGCGTACCGATCAGCGAGGCGCTGGCCCGGTGCGATGCCGAGTTCGCGCGCCGCTGGTTCCACTGGTTCTTCCTGGCCCAGCCCGAGCTCCCCGAACGGGTGATCCTCGCCGATCCCGACGGCTGGTACCACCCCGACCCCGAGCGCATGGGCGAGCAGAACCACCGGGAGCTCCTCGAGGCGATCCACGACCCCGCGACGGTGCTGGCGATGATCGAGGACTACCGCGCGGGGCTCGGCATCGACCGCGAGCACGAGGAGGCCGACCGTGCGGCCGGGCGCACGGTGCGCTGCCCGACGCTCTTCCTGTGGTCGACACGAGACGACATGGAGGAGCTGTACGACGACCCGCTGGCGATCTGGCGCGCCTGGGCACCGGACGTCCGCGGCGCCGGGATCGACTCCGGCCACCACGTCGCAGAGGAGAACCCGGATGCCTTCAGCGCGGCCGTGCTGCGCTTCCTGGCCGGTCAGGATCCGATCGGCAGCCCGGCGTAGTTCTCCGCCAGCCCGGTGGCGCCGGCCTGGCTGGTCGCCACCCAGCGCAGCTGCGAGAGCTGCAGCTGGGCGTCGAAGGGGTCGCCGCTCTGGTGCAGCATCGTGGTCATCCACCAGGAGAAGTGGGTGCACCGCCACACCCGGCGCAGCGCGGTGTCGGAGTAGCTGTCGGCGAGGCGGTGGTCGTCCTCCAGCAGCATCGCGGCCAGCGCCGGCGCGAGCAGCGCGACGTCCGCGACGGCGAGGTTGAGCCCCTTGGCCCCGGTCGGCGGCACGATGTGTGCCGCGTCGCCGGCGAGGAAGAGGTTGCCGTGCCGCATCGGCGACTGCACGTAGCTGTGCATCGGCAGCACGCTCTTCTCGGTGATCGGCCCGGGCTGCAGCTCCCAGCCGTCCTTCCCGTGGCCGAGGCGCACCGCGAGTTGCTCCCAGATGCGCTGGTCGGACCAGCGGTCGAGGTCGGTGCCGTTCGGCACCTGCAGGTAGAGCCGGCTCACCGTCGCCGACCGCATCGAGTGCAGCGCGAACCCTTCGGGGTGCCAGGCATAGATCAGCTCGTCGGTCGAGGGCGCCACGTCGGCCAGCACGCCGAGCCAGGAGTAGGGGTAGGTCTTCTGCCACACCTGCCGTGCCGCCTCCGGCACCGCCTTGCGGCACGGGCCGAAGGAGCCGTCGCAGCCGACGACCACGCGCGCCTGGAGGCGGACGTCGTCCCCCTCCCTGGAGACGAACGTGACGTACGGCGCCCCACCCTCGATGTCGTGCACCGCGGTGTCCCCGACCTCGTAGACCACCTGCTGTCCGGCTGCCTTCCGGGCCGCGACGACGTCGGCCTGCAGCTGGGTCTGCCCGTAGACGTAGACGGTGCGGCCGACCAGCGCCTTGAAGTCGATGTGGTGCCGTTCGTGCGGCCACTGCAGGTAGATGCCGGTGTGCTGGTCACCGTGCGCGGCGACGCGGTCGCCCAGGCCGACCTGGCGCAACACGTCGACGGTCGACTGCTCCAGGATGCCGGCGCGGATCCGGGCGGCGACGTACTCCTCCGACCGGGTCTCCACCACGACGGACTCCACCCCGAGCTCGTCGAGCAGATGGGCCAGCAGCATGCCGGCCGGGCCGGCGCCGACGATGGCGACCTGGGTGCGCAGCGTTTGGGTCATGGGCTCATTGACCCCCGGCGGCGTGACCGCCGCCAGCGGAGGATTCCGCTGGACGGAAGTCGGCCAGACTCCGGTTCACGCCCTGGGCAGCCACCTGCAGGGCCGCGACCAGGCGGGCGCGGTCACGCTTGAGGCTCGGCACGACGATGCCCAGTGCCGCGACCACCCGGCCGTCGCGGGTGATGGGCACGCCCACCGAGCAGGCGCCCAGGCTCATCTCCTCCACGGTGGTGGCATAGCCCTGCCGTCGCACCGCCGCGAGCTGGACCCGCAGCCGTCCCGGCTGGGTGATCGTGTAGGCGGTGACCCGCTCCAGCGACGCGAGCACCTGCTCCTGCACCTCTTCCGGAGCATGGGCGAGGAGCACCTTGCCGACCCCGGTGGCGTGCAGCGGCAGCCGTGATCCCACCGTGCTGAGCACGGGCACCGACGCGTGTCCGGCGAGCCGGTCGAGGTAGAGCACCTCGGTGCCGTCGCGCACGGCAAGGTGGACGGTGGCCAGGGTGGCGCCGTAGATGTCGTGCAGGAACGGCTCGGCGACCTGGCGCAGCCCGGTCTGGGCGGGTGCGAGCAGGCCTAGGTCCCAGATCCTGCGCCCGATCACGTACGCCCCGTCGGGCCGGCGGGCCAGCGCCCCGAACTCCACCAGCTCACCGACCAGGCGGTGTGCGGTCGGCACGGCCAGCCCGGCACGCGCCGCCATCTCCGAGAGGGTCAGCGACCGGTGCTCCTGGTCGAAGGCGCCGAGCAGGGCGAGGGCCCGTGAGGTGACCGTCGCGCCCGGCATCGAGGTGTTGCCGGCCACGGGGCCACGCTAACGGCGCTGGGTACCGTCCCGGAATAGCGACCGACCCAAGGATGTTGAGCGTTCAACGACCTGCCGAAGGAGCGTCATGGAGTTCGGGATCTTCACCGTCGGGGACGTCACCACCGACCCCACGAACGGCACCACCCCGACCGAGCACGAGCGCATCAGGGCGACGGTGGCGATCGCGCAGAAGGCCGAGGAGGTCGGCCTGGACGTCTTCGCGACCGGCCAGCACCACAACCCGCCGTTCATCCCCAGCGCTCCGACCACCACGCTGGCCTACATCGGTGCCCGGACCGAGCAGATCAAGCTGTCCACCAGCACCACCCTGATCACCACCACCGACCCGGTGCGCATCGCCGAGGACTACGCGACCCTGCAGCACCTGGTCGAGGGCCGGATGGACCTGATGATGGGCCGCGGCAACACCGGACCGGTCTACCCGTGGTTCGGCAAGGACATCCGCCAGGGCATCCCGCTGGCGATCGAGAACTACGCGCTGCTGCACCGCCTCTGGCGCGAGGAGGACGTCGACTGGCAGGGCCGCTTCCGCACCCCGTTGCAGGGCTTCACCTCGGTGCCCCGCCCGCTGGACGGCAACCCGCCCTTCGTCTGGCACGGCTCGATCCGCAGCCCCGAGATCGCCGAGCAGGCGGCGTACTACGGCGACGGCTTCTTCGCCAACCACATCTTCTGGCCGGCGTCGCACACCGAGCGGATGGTCGGCCTCTACCGGCGCCGCTTCGCGCACTACGGCCACGGCTCCGCCGCCCAGGCGATCGTCGGACTCGGGGGCCAGGTCTTCATGCGCCGCAACAGCCAGGACGCCGTGCGCGAGTTCCGGCCCTACTTCGACAACGCCCCGGTCTACGGCCACGGGCCATCGCTGGAGGAGTTCACCGCGCAGACACCGCTGACCGTCGGATCGCCGCAGCAGGTGGTCGAGCGCACCCTCGGCTTCCGGGAGTACGTCGGCGACTACCAGCGCCAGCTCTTCCTCGTCGACCACGCGGGGCTGCCGCTGCGCACCGTGCTCGAGCAGCTCGACCTGCTCGGGGAGGTCGTCGCCGAGCTGCGCCCGGCGTTCGAGGCCCTGCGTCCGGCCGACGTGCCCGCCGACCCGCCCGCCCACGGCTCGCCGCTCTCCGCCGCCCCGGTCACCGCCGGAGCCCGGTCATGAGCCGGCTGGCCGTCGTCACCGCCGGGTTGTCCGAGCCCTCCTCGACCCGGCTGCTCGCGGACCTGGTCGCGGCCGCCGTGGTCGAGCGGCTCGGGCCCGACACGGTCGTCGACGTCATCGAGCTGCGCCCGCTCGCCCACGACCTCGCCAACGCGTTCGCGACCGGCTTCCCGGCCGGCGCGCTCGCCGACGCGGTCGGGAAGGTCGCCGCCGCGGACGGCCTGGTCGCGGTGACACCGGTGTTCAGCGCGTCCTACTCCGGGCTGTTCAAGATGTTCTTCGACGTGCTCGACACCGGTGCCCTCGAGGGCATGCCGGTGCTGGTTGCCGCCACGGCCGGCACGCCGCGCCACTCGCTGGTGCTCGACCACGCGATGCGACCGCTGTTCGGCTACCTCAAGGCGGTGGTCGTGCCGACCGGTGTCTTCGCCGCCTCCGAGGACTGGGGCAGCGGAGGCTCGGTCGTCGGCGAGCTGCGCTCCCGGATCGACCGCGCGGCGGGCCAGCTGGCCGACCTCGTCGCGAGCCGGCCCGCGCGGCGTCGTACCGACGACTTCGACGAGGTCGTCGACTTCGAGACGCTGCTCAACAGCTGAGCCGGCGCGGGGGGTCGGTTTCCCAGGTTGGGAACCCGAACTGCCTCTCCGCACAGGTTGCGACTCGTGTGAGGAGGCAGGTTGCCGTGTCAGGTCGCGGACGTACGCCGACCCGCCGCCCGGGCTCAGCGCAGCAGGGCGCCCGCGTGCGGCGGCAGCGAGAGCACGCCCTCGCCGGCGGCGACCCCGGAAGGGGTCTCGAAGAGCACGTCGCGGTCACCGACCTCCACCGACGCCGCTGAGTCGCCGAAGTTGACCACGACCAGCACGTCGCCGCGCCGCATGGTGAACACCCGCGCGTCCTCGTCGACGGTGCAGGAGACCGTGCTGAACGACGGGTCGGTGAGCGCCGGGATCGTCCGGCGCAGCCCGGACAACCGGCGGTAGCACTCGAGCAGCACCGCGTGGCGGCCGGACGACAGCTCCTCCCAGCGCAGCTTCGAGCGCTGGAAGGTCTCCGGGTCCTGCGGGTCCGGCACGACGGCCGGGTCCCAGCCCATCCGCTCGAACTCCTGGATCCGCCCCTGCGCGGTCGCCTTGCCGAGCTCGGGCTCGGGGTGGGAGGTGAAGAACTGGAAGGGCGAGGACGCCGCCCACTCCTCGCCCATGAACAGCATCGGCGTGAACGGCCCGGCCAGGGTCAGCAGCGCCGCGCAGGCCAGCTGGTCGTCGTCGAGGTGCTCGCTCGGGCGGTCGCCGCGCGCGCGGTTGCCGACCTGGTCGTGGTTCTGGTTGCACACCACCAGCCGCCACGTGGGCATGTACGCGGTGTCGACGGGATGGCCGTGCGCGCGTTCGCGGAACGACGACCAGGTGCCGTCGTGGAAGAAGCCCTTCTCGCAGACCTTCGCCAGCGCCGACAGCGGCTCGAAGTCGGCGTAGTAGCCGGAGGTCTCGCGGGTCAGCGCGACGTGCACCGCGTGGTGGTAGTCGTCGCTCCACTGCGCGTCGAGGCCCCAGCCGCCGGCCTCGCGCGGGCGCACCAGCAGCGTGTCGTTGAGGTCGGACTCGGCGATCAGGGTCAGCGGCCGGTTGCGGTACGACGACAACGCCGCGACCTCGACCGCCATCTCCTCGAGCAGGTGCGTGCTCGACCGGTCCGCCAGCGCGTGCACCGCGTCGAGGCGCAGGGCGTCGACGTGGTAGTCGTCGAGCCACATCCGCACGTTGTCGAGGATGTAGCGCCGCACGTGCTCCGAGCCCTCGCCGTCGAGGTTGACGTGCGCGCCCCAGGTGCTGGCGCCCTCGGTCTTCAGGTAGGGCCCGTACAGCGGCAGGTAGTTGCCCGACGGACCGAGGTGGTTGTAGACGACGTCCTGGATGACGCCGATGCCGGCCGCGTGGCAGCCGTCGACGAGGCGCTGGTAGCCCTCGGGGCCGCCGTACTGCTCGTGCACGGCGTACCACAGCACGCCGTCGTAGCCCCAGTTCCACCGGCCGTTGAACGCGTTGACCGGCATGATCTCGACGAAGTCGACGCCGATGTCGCGCAGGTGGTCGAGCCTGTCGAGCACGGCGTCGAAGGTGCCCTCGGGGGTGAAGGTGCCGACGTGCAGCTCGTAGACCACCGCGCCCGGCAGCTGCCGCCCGGTCCAGGAGTGGTCGGTCCAGCGGAACGACGCCGGGTCGTGGCTGCGCGAGCGCGCATGCACGCCGTCGGGCTGCCGGCGCGACCGCGGGTCGGGCAGGGGGTCGTCACGGTCGTCGAGGAGGAAGCCGTAGTCGACCTCGCCGTCGGGCACGGGACCCGCCGGGGTCCACCAGCCGTCGGCGCCGCGCTCCATCGGCACGACCTCGTCCCCGACGCTCAGCCGGACACGCTCGGGCAGCGGCGCCCAGACGTCGAACCTCCCCATCACGCCTCCCTGACCAGGATCGCCGCCGGGTGCTCGCCGAGCACGTGGGCCAGCGGCGCCTCCCCCGAGAATGTCCGCCCCGTGACGGCGTCGGCCCAGCTGCCGTGGGGCAGCGCCAGCGTGGTGCCGTTCCAGCCACCACGGGCGGCCAGCCCCACCGGGAGCCGGGTGGCCACGGTGATCGCTCCGCCACGGTCGAAGGCCAGCACGTGCCCCGCGGCGGGCCCCGCCGCGGCGAGGGCGTCGTACGCCGTGAAGAGCTCCGGCCGGTCACGGCGCAGCCGCAGGGCGAGCGCGGTGAGCTGCAGCTTCGCGACGCCGTGGTCCTCGACCGAGCCGGACAGCGGTGCCGGGTCGCGGTCGGGCAGCGAGGCCAGCAACCCGGCTCGGGCGTCGAAGTCGACCGGGCGGCGGTTGTCGGGGTCGACGAGGCTCTGCTCCCACAGCTCGCTGCCCTGGTAGATGTCCGGCACCCCCGGCATGGTCAGCGCGACCACCTTGGCGCTGATCGCGTTGCTCCATCCGGGTCCGGCGAGCTCGGCCACGAGCTCCTCGACCAGGTCGCGGACCACCTGGTCGTCGAAGGCGGCGTCGACAGCGCGGTGCACCGCCGCCTCGTAGTCCCCGTCCGGTGCCGTCCAGGTGGTGCGGTCACCGGCCTCACGCATCGCCTTCTCGGCGTAGCCGTGCAGCCGCTCGCGGCTGGCCGGCCAGGCTCCGACGACGGCCTGCCAGAGGAGGTTGCCGAAGCCCGCGTCGGGCAGCGGCGCCAGCTCCAGCAGCCGGCGCACGGTCTCGGACCAGCGCTCCGGCCGCTCGGCGAGCACCGCGATCCGGGCCCGCACGTCCTCGCCGCGCTTGGTGTCGTGGGTGCTCAGCGTGGTCATCGCGTGCGGCCAGTGCGCCTGCCGCAGCTCCATGGCGTGGTGGAACTCGTCGACGGTCATCGCGAAGACGCTCGGGTCGCCCCCGACCTCGGTCAGCGAGGTGAGCCGGGAGCTGCGGTAGAACGCGCAGTCCTCCACGCCCTTGGCCATCACCATGCCGCTGGTCTGCTGGAAGCGCCAGGCCGCGGGGTGGACGGCGTCGAAGAGCACCGGCTCGAGCTCGGCGAGCACGGCTGCGAGGTCGGGCCGGTGCGCCCGCGCCTGCTCGAAGGCCTCGGCCAGGTGGCCGCGGCCCTCCGGGAGGTAGGAGCGGTAGACCGGGAAGCAGGCGAGCAGCTCGGCGACCGCGTCGCGGACGTCGGGGCGGTCGAGCCCGGCGTCGCGCGCGATGCGGCGCACCTCGGACTGGAGGATGCCGTCCGCGACCGCGCGCTTGGTGCCGTGCACCATCTCGTGCCAGTCGACCGCGGCGCCCCGCAGCGACGTCTCCAGGGCGCCGAGCGGCTCCTCGCCGGCGGGATCGGTCAGCACCCGGTCGACATGGGCCAGCGCGTCGTAGCCGGTGGTGCCCGCGGTCGCCCACGACTCCGGCAGCTGCTCACCCGGCTCGAGGATCTTCTCGACCAGCACGTAACCGCCGTCGGTGAGCCCGGCCAGCTCGTCGAGGTAGGCCTTCGGGTGCCGCAGGCCGTCGGGGTGGTCGACCCGGAGCCCGTCCACCAGGCCCTCCTCGATCCAGCGGCGGATCTCGACGTGCGACTGCTCGAAGACGTCGCGGTCCTCCACCCGCACCGCGGCGAGGGTGTTGACCGCGAAGAAGCGGCGGTAGTTGAGCTGGTCGTCGGCGCTGCGCCAGCTGACCAGCCGGTAGTGCTGCCGGTCGTGCACCGCGTTGGCGTCGTCACCCTCGGTCCAGGTGCCGGGAGCGACCGGGAAGCGGTGGTCGTGGTAGTGCAGCTCCGGCTCGCCGTCACCGCAGCGGACCACGGTGAGGTTGTGGATCGCGCCGTCGGCGGTCGGCAGGTCGTCGTCGCCGACCACCGGGACCCGCACCCGCCCGTCGCCACGCCAGTCCACGTCGAAGGCCAACGCATGGATGGCGTCGCGGCCGTGGCGCAGCAGCTCCCACCACCACGGGTTGTTCACCGGGGTGGCGACGCCGACGTGGTTGGGCACGATGTCGACGAGCACGCCCATGCCCAGCCGGTGCGCCTCCGTTGCGACGGCGGCCAGCCCCTCCGGGCCGCCGCGTGAGGGGTCCACGCAGTCGTGCCGGACGACGTCGTAGCCGTGGTCGCTGCCGGGCTCGGCCTCCAGCAGCGGCGACAGGTAGACCCAGTCCACGCCGAGCTCGCGCAGGTAGGGCAGCAGCCGGGCCGCCGCGTACAGGTCGAAGTCGGCGTTGATCTGCAGCCGGTAGGTGCTTGCCGGGATCCGGGAGACCATCACGCGGGCTCGACGCCGGTCTGGGCCACCAGGGACGCGGCCACCGAGGGGTCGGCCTCCTCCTCCGGCTCGAGGTGCTGGCGCAGCACGAGCGTGCTCCGCTCGTGCAGCGGCACCTTGGTGCCCGCCTTGCAGGGTCCGCGGTCCTCGACCGGGCCGCCGGTGTCGATGAGCACGTCCCAGGCCTCGGCGTACTCGGCCGGCGGGAGGGTCACCTCGCCGGCACCGTCGGCGTTGAAGTACAGCAGGAAGTGGTCGTCGCGGATCGGGGTGCCGCGCAGGTCGCGCTCGCCGATGCCGTTGCCGTTGAGGAACATGCCCAGTGAGTGCCCGGCGCTCCAGTCCTCCTCGTGCATCTGACGGCCGTCGGGGTGCAGCCAGACGATGTCATCCAGGCCGTCCTTGCTCACGCTCTCGCCGGTGAAGAACCGCTTGCGCCGGAACGTCGGGTGCTCGCGGCGCAGCCGGGCCACCGCGGCGGTGAACTCCACCAGCGGCTGGTCGGCCTCGTCCCAGTGCACCCAGGTGAGCTCGTTGTCCTGGGCGTAGCCGTTGTTGTTGCCCTGCTGGGTGCGGCCGAGCTCGTCGCCGTGCAGGATCATCGGCACGCCCTGGCTCAGCAGCAGCGTGGCCAGGAAGTTGCGCTGGTCCCGGCCGCGTGCCACGAGGATCCCCCGGTCGTCGGTCGCGCCCTCGGCCCCGTGGTTCCACGACCGGTTGTCGTCACTGCCGTCGCGGTTGTCCTCGCCGTTGGCCTCGTTGTGCTTGTGGTCGTAGGAGACCAGGTCGCGCAGCGTGAAGCCGTCGTGCGCGGTCACGAAGTTGATGCTGGCGAACGGCCGCCGTCCGGAGTTCTCGTAGAAGTCGGAGGAACCGGCGATGCGGGAGGCGAACTCGCCGAGCGCCGGCTCGCCCCGCCAGAAGTCACGCACCGTGTCGCGGTAGGCGCCGTTCCACTCCGTCCACTGCGGCGGGAAGTTCCCCACCTGGTAGCCGCCGGGCCCGACGTCCCACGGCTCGGCGATCAGCTTCACCTGGCTGACGATCGGGTCCTGCTGGACGAGCTCGAAGAAGGTCGCCAGCCGGTCCACCTCGTAGAACTCCCGCGCCAGGGTGGCGGCGAGGTCGAAACGGAACCCGTCGACGTGCATCTCGGTCACCCAGTAGCGCAGCGAGTCCATGATCAGCTGCAGCGAGTGCGGATGCCGCACGTTGAGCGAGTTGCCGGTGCCCGTGTAGTCCATGTAGTACTGCGGGTCGTCGTCGACGAGGCGGTAGTAGGCGGCGTTGTCGATGCCCTTGAAGCTCAGCGTCGGCCCGAGGTGGTTGCCCTCGGCGGTGTGGTTGTAGACCACGTCGAGGATGACCTCGATGCCGGCGGCGTGCAGCGCCTTGACCATCGACTTGAACTCCTGCACCTGCATGCCGAGGGTCGACTCGCCGTTGCGGGCGGCGGAGGCGTAGTCGGCATGGGGGGCGAAGAAGCCGATGGTGTTGTACCCCCAGTAGTTGCGCAGCCCCTTCTGCACCAGCGCGTCGTCCTGGACGAACTGGTGCACCGGCATCAGCTCGACGGCGGTCACCCCGAGCCTGGCCAGGTGGTCGATGATCGCGGGGTGGGCGAGCCCGGCGTAGGTGCCGCGGAGCTCCTCCGGCAGGTCGGGGTGCAGCTGGGTGAGGCCCTTGACGTGCGCCTCGTAGACGATCGTCTCGTTGTACGGCGTGCGCAGCCGCCGGTCACCCTCCCAGTCGAAGAAGGGGTTGACCACGACGCCGAGCATCATGTTGGCGGCCGAGTCGTCGTCGTTGCGGGAGTCGGGGTCGCCGAAGTCGTAGGAGAACACCGACTGGTCCCACCGCACCTCGCCCCGGGTGGCCTTGGCGTAGGGGTCCAGCAGCAGCTTGCTGGGGTTGCAGCGCAGCCCCTTCGCCGGGTCCCAGGGCCCGTGCACCCGGTAGCCGTACCGCTGCCCGGGCTGCACCTGGGGCAGGTAGCAGTGCCAGACGAAGGCGTCGCGCTCGGTCATCTCCACGCGGGTCTCGACCCGCTCGCCCGTGCCCGCGTCCTCCTCGAACAGGCACAGCTCGACGCGCTCGGCCACCTCGCTGAACAACGCGAAGTTGGTGCCGCTGCCGTCGAACGTCGCGCCGAGCGGGTACGGCGCCCCCGGCCAGGTCTCCACCATGCAACTCCTCCGCTCGGGCCCTTGGAACGATCAAACCTTGCCCGATCCGGCGGAGCCGAAACTCATTGGTTCACTCGCGCGGGGACACCTGCCGGGCGAGGTCCTCGGCCATCGGCTCGTACTGGGCGAACTTGCGGGTGAAGGTGCCGGCGCCGTGCGTCGAGGAGCGCAGGTCGATGGCGTAGCGGACCAGCTCGACCTGGGGCACCAGGGCCCGCACCAGGGTGCGGTCGTCGCCGACCTTGTCGTTGCCGAGCAGCCGCCCGCGCCGTGAGGAGAGGTCGCTCATCACCCCGCCGACCAGGTCGTCGGTGACGAGCACGGCGACCTCGTCGTACGGCTCGAGCATCGCCACCGAGCCGTTGGCGGCCGCCTCGCGCAGCGCCAGGGCACCGGCGCTCTGGAAGGCCATGTCGGAGGAGTCCACGCTGTGCGCCTTGCCGTCGACGAGCGTGACCCGCAGGTCGACGACCGGGAAGCCGTTGCGCACGCCGCGCTCCATCTGGGCGCGCACGCCCTTCTCCACCGAGGGGATGAACTGTCGCGGCACCGCGCCACCGACGACCTTGTCGACGAACTCGAAGCCGCTGCCCTCGGGGAGCGGCTCCACCTCGATGTCGCAGATGGCGTACTGCCCGTGGCCGCCGGACTGCTTGACGTGGCGGCCGTGGCCCTTGCCGGGCGCCGTGAACGCCTCCCGCAGCGGCACCACGAGGTCGGTCTGCTGCACGGCCACGCCGTAGCGCTCCTTGAGCCGCTCGAGCGCCACCTCGGCATGGGCCTCGCCCATCACCCACACCACGAGCTGGCGGGTCTCCGCGTTGTGCTCGATGCGCAGGCTCGGGTCCTCCGCCGCCAGGCGTGCCAGCGCGGACGACAGCTTGTCCTCGTCGGACTTCGACACCGCCTCGATCGCCACCGGCAGCAGCGGCTCGGGCATGGACCACGGCCGCAGCACCAGGGGGTTGTCGACCGAGGAGAGGGTGTCGCCGGTCTCGGCGCGGCTGAGCCGGCCGATCGCGCCGATGTCACCGGCGACCACCCGCCCGGCGGTCACCTGCTGGCCACCGAAGGGGAAGGCCAGCACGCCGATGCGCTCGTCCTCGTCATGGTCCTCGTGCCCCGCGTCGGCGCCGAAGAAGGAGGAGAAGTGCCCCGAGACGTGCACCGGGGTGTCCGGGTCCAGCGTCCCGGAGAAGACGCGCGCGATGCTGACCCGGCCGACGTAGGGGTCGCTGCTGGTCTTGACCACCTCGGCGACCAGCGGTCCCGAGGGATCGCACCCGACCGTGCCGGCGGCCTTGCCGGCGGGGGTGAACACCTCGGGCGGGGTGTGCTCCGGAGGCGACGGGAAGGCGCGTACGCACAGGTCGAGCAGCTCGGTGCAGCCCACTCCGGTGTTGGAGCAGACCGGTACGACGGGGAAGAAGCTGGCGCGTGCGATGGCCTTCTCGAGGTCGTCGATCAGCACCTGCTCGGCGATCTGCTCACCGCTGAGGTAGCGGTCCATCAGGGTCTCGTCCTCGGACTCCTCGATGACCCCCTCGATGAGCTCGCTGCGGCGCTCGTCGTCGGTCGCGCCGGTGATCAGTCCGAGCAGGCCGTCGCCCTCGGGCAGGTAGACCGGCAGCACCTTGTCGCCGAAGGCGTCCCGGGCGGCGGCCAGCACGCCGTCGAAGTCCGCGCGGGCATGGTCGAGCTTGGTCACCACCACCGCCCGGGGCATGCCCACCTCGCTGCACTCGCGCCACAGCTGACGGGTGCCCTCGTCGACGCCGTCGTTGGCGGCGACCACGAACAGGGCGCAGTCGGCCGCCCGCAGGCCGGCGCGCAGCTCACCGACGAAGTCGGCGTAGCCGGGGGTGTCGATCAGGTTGACCTTGGTGCCCTCGTGCACCACCGGCGCGACGGCGAGGGAGATCGAGCGGCCGTGCTGCCGTTCGCCGTCCTCGAAGTCGCAGACGGTCGAGCCCTCGGTCACCGATCCGGCGCGGTTGATCGCCCCGGCGCAGGCGAGCAACGTCTCGACGAGCGTGGTCTTGCCCGACTGGCTGGGCCCGACCAGGACGACGTTGCGGATCCGGTCGGGCCCTCGCGCTTCGAGGTCCTGGTCTGTCGCCTTTCGCCCGTGCTTGTCCGCCATGGGACTAACAAACTCCCGTCGCGCCGGATGCACAAGGGGTCGAAGGTCATCGCCCGGACCCCGCGGCGGAGGAAGCGGTGAACCGGGCCGGTTCCTCGGTGCCGCCCCAGTGCCAGCCGACGTGCCGGAAGGCCCGTACCGCGGGGCCGCCCGGGGAGATCATCCCCGGTCGGTCCCAGCTGCGGTCCAGGTACGACGCCGCCAGGACGGGCTTCACCAGCGTGGTGCCGTCCGACTTCTCGGTGGCCGGGTTCTGGAAGGGGTCGACGTCGACGGCGAGGCCGTGCGCCTTGGCGGAGTCGCCGGTCTCGTGAGGGTGGCACTCGAACGCGGAGGTGTCGTTGTCGTCGCCGGTCCGTCGGGCGAGGTCGGCCTTGCTGAGGATCGTCATCTCCTCGATCGGGAAGTGCTGGTCCCACAGGTCGTGGAAGGCGTCGACCACCTGGGCGGCGACGGCGCGGTGCACGAGCAGCTCGCCGGTGTGGCGCTCGTGGTCGAAGCCGACGAAGGTCAGCCGCACCCAGTCGAGGTCGTCGGCGGCGACCGGGCACGCCGGTGACCAGGTCGAGCGGGCGATCACCTCGGCCGGTGCGGGCTCGACCCGGGCCGCGAACCCGTCGCCGGGCAGCTCGGGGAGGGTGTCCGGCAGGTCGAACTCGCGGTCCCGCAGCTCCTCGGGAGTGGTGCGCGGCGCGCCGTACCCGTCGCTTCCGACCGCGCCCGGTGCCAGCGGCCGGTCGCCCAGCCATGCCGGGGGCGTGGTCGCGATGCCCGTGACGGGGTGCGGGGTCAGGCTCGCGGTCTCCGTCGGCGCGGCCGGGGTGATGGTCGGTACCGGGGTGCGGGTGTGGGTGCGCACGTCCGGGCTGCGGTGCGGCTGCGGTGCGGTGGTCGCCGGCTGCTGCCCGCACCCGGCCAGCGCGAGGCCGAGGACGAGGACGGCTGGGACGAGGGGGAGGCAGGCTCTCACCGGCCCCGCGTACCCAGTCGTGAGGTCCGGGTCACGTCGGCTACCCGTCGGTAGGGCGTCGAACTAGCATGACCGCCATGCAGCGCACCATCTACGACGAGGACCACGAGGCCTTCCGCGAGAGCGTGAAGGAGTTCCTGCAGCGGCAGGTCGTGCCCCACCTCGAGGACTACCAGGCCAGCAAGGCGATCCCGCGCGACTTCTGGCTGGAGGCCGGCAAGCAGGGCTTCCTGGGGCTGGAGATCCCCGAGGAGTACGGCGGCTCGGAGGCGGGCGACTACCGCTTCAACGCGGTGCTCACCGAGGAGCTCTCGAAGGTCAACATGGCGCTGCCGTCCTGCGTCGGCATCCACGCCGACATCGTGGCGCCGTACCTGGTCCACCTCACCACCGAGGAGCAGAAGAAGCGCTGGCTGCCGCCGTTCTGCAGCGGCGAGATGCTGACCGCGATCGGGATGACCGAGCCCAGCGGCGGCTCCGATCTCGCGGCGTTGAAGACAACCGCGGTGCGCGACGGCGACGAGTTCGTGCTCAACGGCTCCAAGACCTTCATCACCAACGGCTACTCCGCCGACCTGGTGATCATCGCCGCGCGCACCACCCCGGAGAAGAAGGCCCGCGGCATCACCCTGTTCGGGGTGGAGACCGACAAGCCCGGCTTCTCCCGTGGCCGCAAGCTCGACAAGGTCGGGCAGGACGAGTCCGACACCGCCGAGCTGTTCCTCGAGGACGTGCGCGTCTCGGAGGACGACATCATCGGCGAGTACGACCACGGCTTCATCCACATGATGACCTGGCTGCCGCAGGAGCGGCTGGGCTCGGCGGTCACCAACCTCGCGCACGCCCGGCAGATCCTGGACGAGACGCTGGAGTACGTGAAGGAGCGCAAGGCCTTCGGCCAGTCGATCGGCCAGTTCCAGCACAACAAGTTCCTCCTCGCCGACCTCGTCACCCGCGTCGAGGTCAGCCAGGCGTACGTCGACCAGTGCGTCGTCGCCCACACCCGGGGCGAGCTGACCCCGATCGACGCCGCGAAGGCGAAGTGGTGGACCGCCCAGGTGCAGAACGAGGTGCTCGACCACTGCGTGCAGCTGCACGGCGGCTACGGCTACATGAACGAGTACCGCGTCGCCCGCGCCTGGCGGGACGCCCGGGTGACCAAGATCTGGGCCGGCTCGAACGAGATCATGAAGGAGCTCATCGGCCGCGACCTCGGCCTGTAGCCGGTGCGCATGTTCGTGGCGGTGCGGCCGCCCGAGTCGGCCGTGGAGGACCTGGACGGCTTCCTCGAGCCGCGGCGCGCGGCCGGGGACTTCCGCTGGGTGCTGCCCGAGCAGTGGCACCTGACCCTGGCGTTCCTCGAGGACGTGCCCGAGCGCGCCCTCGACGAGCTGGTCGAGCGGCTCGGCCGCGCCGCCGGCAAGCGCCGGCCCGTGGAGACCGCGGTCGCCGGGGGCGGCGCCTTCCCCAACGTCGGCCGCGCCAGGGTCCTCTGGGCCGGGCTCGACCTCGACGAGGACGACCGCGAGGAGGTGCGCCGCCTGGCCACCGGGTGCCGCGCCGCGGCAGCGAAGTCCGGCATCGCGGTGGAGGGGCAGCGGTTCCGCGCCCACCTGACCCTCGCCCGGACCCGCCACCCGGTCGAGGCGACCCGCTGGGTGCAGCTGCTCGACGGCTACCGCGGCCCGCGCTGGACCGCCGGCGAGCTGCGCCTGGTCGCGTCGTACCTGGGCCAGGGGCCGCGCAACCGGCCGCGCCACGAGACGGTGCAGACCTTCCCGCTCGGCGGGCCGGCATGAGGCTCACCCGGGTGGGCGTGACGCCGCTGAAGGGTGCCCGTCACGAGGCCCTGGACGCGGTCGAGCTCGCGGCCGACGGGCCGGTCGACGACCGCACCTTCTGCCTCGTCGAGCCGGGCCGCCGCCGGGTGGTGCGCACCGTCGAGCACCCCGCGATGATGGCGGTCCGCGCCCGGCTCTCCGCCGGCGTGCTCAGCACGCTCGTGGGCACGGCACAAGTCGCCGGGGTGCCTGAGCCCACCGGGGAGGTGCTCGACTGCGACTACTGGGGCCGCCGTGTCCCGCTGCAGGTCCAGCGCTCCGGACACGGCGCGCTGCTGGCCGACCACCTGGGGTGTGAGGTGGTGCTCGCCCGCGCCCCGGCGCCCGGCAGCGTGGTGTACGGCGCCCCGGTCACGCTGGTCACGGCCTCCGCGGTGGCGGAGCTGGCCGCCCGCAGCGGCGCCGCGGCGATCGACCCGGCCCGCTTCCGGGCGACCGTCGTCGTCGACGACCGGACGGGTCCGCTCGAGCACGCGCCCGCCGGCACCCGCCTGCGGCTGGGGGAGGCCGTCGTGGAGCTCGCCGGGGAGGTGCCCCGCTGTGCCGTGGTGGACCACCACCCGCTCACCGGTCGGAAGGACCTCGGGCTCCTGCACGCCCTGGCACGTTATCGTCGAGCCGCCGGGGTGGTGTCCTTCGGGCGCTACGCCCGGGTCGTCACGCCGGGCCGGGTGCGGCCCGGCGACGTCGTCGAGAGCTGAAGGTCCTCATGTCCTACCTGCTGCGGGTCGAGCTGCCCGACGTCCCGGGCTCGCTGGGACGGCTGGCGACGGCCATCGGCTCGGTGGGCGGCAACATCAACGCCATCGAGATCGTCGAGCACGCCGCAGACGGCACCGCGGTCGACGACGTCTTCATCGAGGCCGAGCCCGGGGTGATGCCCGACAGCGTGGTCTCGGCGTGCAACACCCTCGAGGGCGTCCGTGTGCTGTGGATCTCCCGCTACGGCGCCGGCGGCAACCTCTTCCTCGACCTCGAGGCGGTGGAGGGGATGACCCAGGACCCGCCGCACGCCGCGAACCGCCTGGTCGACATGCTGCCCGACGTCTTCCGGGTCGACTGGGGCATGCGCGTGCGGCGCGACGGCGAGCACGTCGTGCTCGTGCACCGCACCACGGCCGCGCCGGGGGAGATCCCCGAGGGGCTGCGCTGGCGCGACATCTCCCGCGCCGAGCGCCTGGAGCTCTCGCAGTGGCCCGACCTGCTGATGGCGGCCTGCCCGCTGACCAGGGACCAGCTGGTCGTGATGGCCCGCCGCGGCGGGCCGGAGATCCTGGACTCCGAGATCGCGCGGCTGGCCCACCTGGTGGCACTCGCCGGGTCGATCTCGCGTCGCTGACCGTCCGGCTGTCCGTGCCGGTGACTAGGGTCTGGACGCGTGAGCCTCCACCTGCATCGCGCCGACCGCACCGACGCGCTCGCCGATGCGCTGGGCGAGCTGCTCGCCGGTCCGTTGCCCGACCCCTTCGCCGAGGAGGTCGTGGTGGTCCCCGCCAAGGGAGTGGAGCGGTGGCTGACCCAGCGCCTCTCCCACCGCCTCGGCGCGGGGCCACGCGGGGGCGACGGCGTCTGTGCCGGGGTGCGCTTCCTCAATCCGCGGTCCCTGGTCGCCATGCTGACCGGCACCGAGCAGGACGACCCCTGGGACCCCGACCGCTTCGTCTGGCCGCTGCTCGAGGTCATCGACGAGGCGATCGAGGAGCCGTGGTGCCGCACGCTCGCCGCCCACCTCGGCGCCGGCCGCACCGGGGTCGAGCGGGAGCTGCGGCAGGGCCGCCGCTACTCCGTGGCCCGGCGGCTGGCCGGCCTGTTCTCGTCGTACGCCGTGCAGCGGCCGGCCCTCCTCGCCGACTGGGCCCGGGGCCGGCACACCGACGGGTGCGGTGCGCCGCTCGACGACGACCTGTGCTGGCAGCCCCGGCTCTGGCAGCGGCTGCTCGCGCGGGTCGACGCCCCGGGCCCGCAGCAGCGGCACGCGAGCACGCTGGCCGCGATCCGCGCGGGCGACCCGCTGGACCTGCCTGACCGGTTGTCGATGTTCGGTCACACCCGGCTGCCGGTCACCGAGGTCGAGCTGCTGGCCGCCATGGCCGAGGTGCGGGAGGTGCACCTGTGGCTGCCACAGGCCTCGCCGGCGCTGTGGGAGGCCCTCGCTCCGCTGGCCGCCGGTGGCCCGGTGCGCCGGTCCGCCGACCGCTCGGCCGAGCAGGTCGGGCACCCGCTGCTGGCGTCGCTGGGTCGTGACGCCCGCGAGCTGCAGCGTTCCCTCGCCGCGGTCACGGCCGCGACCGAGACGGCGACGACCTCGGGACCGCGGCCCGGCACGCTGCTCGGCTGGCTGCAGCACGACCTGCGCGCCGATGCCGCGCCGGCACCCGACGTCCGGGCCGCCCGGGTCCCCGATGCCACCGACCGGAGCGTCCAGGTGCATGCCTGCCACGGGGCCGGCCGGCAGGTCGACGTGCTCCGCGAGGTGCTGGTGGGCCTGCTCGAGGACGACCCCGGCCTCGAACCCCGCGACATCCTGGTGATGTGCCCCGACGTCGAGGCATACGCACCGCTGATCCAGGCGGCCTTCGGACTCGAGGGTGGCGGCCACCCCGGTCACCGCCTCCGGGTCCGTCTCGCCGACCGGGGCCTGCTCAGCACCAACCCGTTGCTGCAGGTGGCCGCCCGGCTCGTCGGCCTCGCCGGTGGGCGGGCCACCGCCAGCGAGGTGCTGGACCTGCTCGCCGAGGAGCCGGTGCGCCGTCGCTTCGGCCTCGACGACAACGACCTCGCCCAGCTCACCCGGTGGGTGGCCGAGTCCGGCGTGCGGTGGGGGCTGACCGGCCAGCACCGGGCGGCGTACCACCTCGACGGGCTGGGCCAGAACACCTGGCGTGCCGGCATCGACCGGGTGCTGCTCGGGGTGACCATGGCCGGCGCCGGCCTGCGCACGGTCGGCGCGACGCTCCCGGTGGACGACGTCGGCTCCGGCTCTGTCGACCTCGCCGGCCGCTTCGCCGAGGTCCTCGACCGCATCGAGGCGGTGGTCGATGCGCTGGGCGCTGCCGGGCCGGTCGGCGCGTGGACGCACGCACTGCGCGAGGGCGTGGCCGCCCTCACCTCGGTCCGGCCGGTGGACGCCTGGCAGCTGGGCCAGCTCGACCGCGAGCTCACCGCGGTCGCCGAGGGGGCCGCCGGCACCGACGGCGTCAGGCTGCGCATCACCGACGTCCGTGGCCTGCTCGGCCAGCGTCTGGCGGGGCGGCCCACGCGGGCGAACTTCCGCACCGGCACGCTCACGGTCTGCACGATGGTGCCGATGCGCTCCGTGCCGCACCGGGTCGTGTGCCTGCTGGGTCTCGACGACGGCGTCTTCCCGCGGATGCTCGTGCCCGACGGCGACGACGCGCTGGCCCGTGACCCGATGACCGGCGAGCGCGACGTGCGCAGTGAGGACCGGCAGCTGCTGCTCGACGCGCTGATGGCCGCCACCGAACGCCTGGTGATCACCTACGCGGGCGCCAGCGAGCACACCGGCCAGCACCGGCCGCCCGCCGTGCCGGTCGGCGAGCTGCTCGACGCGCTCGACCGCACCGCGGCTGCGCCGGTGCGCGAGCAGGTGCTGCTGCGACACCCGCTGCAGCCCTTCGACGCTCGCAACCTGGTGCCCGGCGGGCTCGGGACCGACGGCCAGCCGTTCAGCTTCGACCGGGCAGCCCTGGAGGGGGCCCGGGCCGCACGCGGACCCCGCACCGCCCCGGCGCAGCTGGCCGGACCGCTGCCGCCTCCCGACGACGCCGGCGGTGACGTCACCCTCGACGAGCTCGCCGACTTCTTCAAGAACCCCGCCCGGGCGTTCCTGCGCCGCCTCGAGGTGGCCACCCCGGCGGAGGTCGACGAGGTCCGTGACGCCATCCCGATCGAGCTCGACGGCCTGGAGGGCTGGGCGGTCGGCGACCGCGTGGTCTCCGCGCTCCTCGACGGAGCGGAACCCGAGGCGGTGTGCACCGCCGAGCTGCTCCGCGGTGAGCTGCCCCCCGGCGAGCTCGGGCCGGAGACCTTGCGCGGCATCGTCACCGTCGCCCAGCAGCTGCTCGACCTGAGTGCGCCGCTGCGGCAGGGCGACCCGCAGACACCGGAGGTGCTGCTCGACCTCGGCGGCGGGCGGCGACTGTCCGGTTCGGTCCGCGGCCTCTACGGCGGCGGCGACCTCGTCCGGCTCACCTGGTCACGGCTGGCCGCGAAGCATGCGCTGATCTGCTGGCTCGACCTGCTGGCGCTGCAGGCCGTGACACCGGCGACCCCGCTCACCGCACACGTGGTCGGCAAGGCCGGGCGCGGCCAGGTGGCGCACGCCGTCCTGGGCCCGGTCGAGCCCGGGTTCGCCCTGGCCCACCTGCGCGCGCTGGTGGAGCTGCGCGACGCGGGGCTCTGCCGGCCGGTGCCGCTCCCGGTCGCCACCGGCCGGGCCTGGGCGCGGGGGCGGGAGCAGTCGGCGCGCCGGGCCGGCTGGCTGGCGGCGGACCGCTGGACGCCGCGCAACTTCCCCGGTGAGTCCCAGGACGTCTCCTTCCGCCGGGTCTTCGGCGAGCTCGACCTCGCCGACCTCGAGGCGCACGGCCTCGGCACGCTGGCCGCCCAGGTCTGGACACCGCTCTTCCAGCACGAGCGGGGGTGGCCCGACTGATGGACGGCACGCTGCTGGAGACGACCGTCTTCGACATCACCGGGCCGCTGCCGCGCGGCACCACCCTGCTCGAGGCCAGCGCGGGCACCGGCAAGACGTGGACCATCGCCGCGCTGGTCGCCCGCTACGTCGCCGAGGGCGAGGCCACCCTCGACGAGATGCTGGTGGTCACCTTCGGCCGGGCCGCCAGCCAGGAGCTGCGCGAACGCGTCCGCGAGCGGCTGGTGGAGGTGGAGCACGCACTCACCGCCGTGCTCGCCGGCGAGCCCGTCGACGACGCCGACGAGCTGGTCGCCCTGCTGGTCGACGCCCCGCCGGCAGAGCTGGAGCTGCGTTGCCGGCGGGTGCGGGCCGCGCTGACCGGCTTCGACGCGGCCGCCATCGTGACCATCCACCAGTTCTGCCACACGGTGCTCAAGGGCCTGGGCGTGGCCGGCGACACCGACGCCGAGGCGACCCTGGTCGAGGACCTCGACGACCTGCTGGTCGAGGTGGTCGACGACCTCTACCTGCGCGACCACGCCACGGCCGAGGACGCCCGCCGCTTCCCCCGCAAGGAGGCACTGCGGCTCGCCCGCGCCGCGGTGGCGGACCCGCGGGCCCTGCTGCAGCCGGCCGACGCCGAGCCCGGGAGCGTCGAGCACGTCCGGGTGCGGTTCTGCGAGGACGTGCGCCGCGAGATCGACGTCCGCAAGCGCCGGCTCGGCGTGCTGTCGTACGACGACCTGCTCGGCCAGCTCGCCGACGCGCTGGCCGATCCCGACGCCCCCGCCCGGGCCCGGATGCGCCAGCGGTGGAAGGTCGTGCTCGTCGACGAGTTCCAGGATACCGACCCGGTGCAGTGGCAGGTCTTCCACTGCGCGTTCAGCGGGGTCGCCACGATGGTGCTGATCGGCGACCCCAAGCAGGCCATCTACGCCTTCCGCGGCGGGGACGTCTTCACCTACCTCGCAGCGAAGCGCACTGCAGGCACCCACCAGACCCTGGGGGTCAACAGGCGCACCGACGCGCCGTTGCTGGCGTCGATGCAGGTGGTGCTCGAGGGTGCCGAGCTCGGCGACGAGCAGATCGCCGTGCTGCCGGTGGACTCCTGCCACCCGCGATCGCGGCTCGACGGTGCTCCGGGCCGACCCTTCCAGCTGCGGGTGCTCACCCGCGACGACCTCGACGCGCCGGCCAACAAGCTCGCCGGCGTCGACGTGGTCAACCGTCGCATCGCCGCCGACGTCGCGGCCCAGGTGCGACAGCTGCTCGCCGGCGGCGTCACCTTCGAGGGCCGGCCGCTGAGCGCCGGCGACATCGCGGTGATCGCCCACACCCGGCGCCACCTCGGCATGGTGCAGCACGCCCTGTCCGAGGCCGGCGTCCCGTCGGTCGTCTCCGGCGGCGGCAGCGTCTTCGCCACCCTGGCCGCCGAGGAGTGGCTGGTGCTGCTCGAGGCGATGGAGCAGCCCTCCCGGTCCGCCCGCGTGCGCGCGCTGGCGCTGACGTCGTTCTTCGGGCTGACCGCCCACGACCTCGTCAGCGGCGGTGACCGGCTCACCGAGCGGTTGTCGGCCACCGTGCGCGAGTGGCTGGACCTCTTCACCGAGCGCGGTGTGGCTGCGGTCTTCGAGACCGTCGTCGCGCACGGCGGGCTCGAGGCGCGGGTGCTCGGCCAGGTCGACGGTGAGCGCAGGCTGACCGATCTCCGGCACATCGCCGAGACACTGCACGCGGTGGCCGCCCGAGAACGGCTGGGCCTGGTGGCGCTGCTGGCGTGGATGCGCGAGCAGGTGTCCGACGACGCGGGGGAGACCGCCACCGAGCGGACCCGGCGGCTGGACAGCGACGCCCGGGCGGTGCAGCTGGTCACCGTGCACGGCAGCAAGGGCCTGCAGTACCCCGTCGTGCTGCTGCCCTTCGCCTCCGACCGCTGGCCCGGACGCAAGCCCGATGTGCTGCGCTACCACGACGACGAGGGACACCGGGTGGTGCACGTCGGCGGTGTGGACGCGCGGCCGGCAGCCCTCGATGCCCGCCACCGCGCCGAGGACGCCGGGGAGTCACTGCGGTTGCTCTACGTCGCGATGACCCGGACCCAGTCCCGGCTCGTCGCCTGGTGGGCGGCGGGCAACAACGCGCCCGCCTCCCCGCTCAACCGGATGCTGCTGGGCCGCAAGCGTGGCGAGGGCAGCTGCCCCGCGTCCTTCCAGCCGCCGTCCGACCGCGAGGTGGTCGCCTGGCTCCGCGCCTGGGACGCACACCTCGGCCCCGAGGTGCTGCGCGCCGAGCCGGTGCCGGCGCCGGCCGCCGGGCTGCCGACCGATGCCCGCCCGCTGTCGGTGCGCGAGTTCCAGCGCACGGTCGACACCAGCTGGCGGCGCACGTCGTACTCCGCGCTGTCGGCTCCCGCCCTGTCCGGAGCCGCCGCTGCCGTGGGCGTGGCCAGCGAGCCGGAGGTGGTGCCCCGTGACGACGAGGCGCTGGGAGCAGTGCCGGTCACCGGTCCGTCGATCGAGGCGCCGCTGTCGCCGATGGCGGGACTGCCCGTCGGAGCGACCTTCGGCTCCCTGGTGCACGCCGTGCTCGAGCACGCCGACCCGGCCGCTCCTCAGCACGGCGGCGACCTGCGCGCCGAGCTGCTGGCGAGGATCGGCGAGCAGCTCGTCTGGTGGCCGCAGGAGCTCGACCGCGAAGAGCTCGCCGATGCCCTGGTCAGGGTCTGCACCACCTCGCTGGGACCGCTGGCCGGCGAGGCCACCCTGGGCGACATCGGCGTGCGCGACCGGCTCAGCGAGCTGGACTTCGAGCTGCCGCTGGGCGGTGGTGACCTGCGCGTCGACACCGCCCGGCGGTCCCGGCTCGGCGACATCGGGGCGCTGCTGCGCCGGCACCTGCTCGAGGGCGACCCGCTGCGGGCGTACGCCGAGGCACTGGCCCAGCCGCTGCTCGGCGAGCAGGAGCTGGTCGGCTACCTCACCGGATCCGTCGACGTGGTGCTCCGGGTCGACGGGCGGTTCCTGGTGGTGGACTACAAGACCAACTGGCTGGGGTCGCGCGACGAGCCGCTGACCGCGGCGGCGTACACCCCCGAGGCGCTGGCCGCGGCGATGGGCCACTCCGACTACCCGCTGCAGGCGCTGCTCTACGCGGTGGTGCTGCACCGGTTCCTGCGCTGGCGGCTGCCCGGCTACGACCCGGCGACCCATCTCGGCGGGGTCCTCTACCTCTACCTGCGCGGGATGTGCGGGCCGCAGACACCGGTGGTCGACGGACAACCGTGCGGAGTCTTCTCCTGGCGGCCCCCGGTCGCCCTGGTCGAGGAGCTCTCCGACCTGCTCGACGGGGAGCGCCGATGACCGAGCTCTTCGAACCCGTGGACGCCTGGGACCGCCGCCTCGCGCTGCGTTGCGCCGGCCGGCTGGCGGAGCTCAACCGCATCGGCCTGCTCACGGCGGCCGACGTGCACGTCGCCGAGCGGCTGGGGCGCATCGGGGCCGAGCCGTCGCCCGACGTGCTGCTCGCGGTCGCGCTCGCGGTGCGGGCGGTGCGCCAGGGGTCGGTCTGCCTCGACCTGGCGACGGTCGCGCCACCCGAGGGCACGTCGCTGCCCGAGGCGGAGAGCTGGGTCGAGGCGGTCACCGCCAGCCCGCTCACCGGGCGGGCGCTCCGCCTGGAGGGCAGCCTGCTCTACCTCGACCGCTACTGGCAGGAGGAGGGCGCGGTCGTCAGCGACCTGCTCGCCCGGGCGGACCGGCCGCCTCCCCGGGTCGACGAGGCCGGCCTGGAGCAGGCGCTGGACCGGCTCTTCCCCGGCCCCTCGTGGCAGGAGCAGCGGGCCGCCGCGCGCGACTCGACGCGACGGTGGACGTCGGTGCTCACCGGCGGCCCCGGCACCGGCAAGACCACCACCCTCGCCAGGCTGCTGGCCGTGCTCGCCTCCGTCGCGGACGCCCCGCTCCGCGTCGCCCTCGCGGCGCCGACCGGCAAGGCCGCCGCCCGGATGACCCAGGCGCTGGTCGAGGCGGTGCACGCGGAGAGCTTCCCGCTCGCCGACCGTCCCGCCGTCGAGGGGCTCACCGCCTCGACGCTGCACCGGCTGCTCGGGGTGCGCCCGGACAACGGCACCCGGTTCCGGCACCACCGCGGCAACCGGCTGCCGCACGACCTGGTCGTCGTCGACGAGACCTCGATGGTCTCCCTGACGATGATGGCCCGGTTGCTGGAGGCGGTGCGTCCCGATGCCCGGCTGCTGCTCGTCGGTGACGCCGACCAGCTCGCCTCGGTGGAGGCCGGCGCCGTGCTGCAGGACGTCGTCCGGGGCTTCGCCGGGCGGTCTCCCTCACCGGTGAGCGAGCTGCGCACCCCCCACCGGTTCGGTGACGAGATCGGCGCCCTGGCGGGCGCCGTACGAGACGGTGACGGGGATCGGGCCTGGGCGCTGCTCGCGGCGGGCTCGGCGGGCTCGGCGGCGGGCTCGGCGGGTTCGGCGGCGGGCTCGGCGGCCGTGGAGCTGGTCGACCCGGCCGACGAGGAGCGCATCCGGGCCCTGGTCGAGCCACCGGCGGTCGAGCTCCGGGAGCGGGCCCGCACCGGCGACCGGGCCGGTGCGCTGGCCGCGTTGCAGGCCCACCGGCTGCTGTGTGCCCACCGCGAGGGTCCGTGGGGGGTGGCCGGCTGGAACGAGCGGGTCGAGCGCTGGCTGCAGGAGCGGGCCGGCCGGGACTGGTTCGAGGGCCACTACGCCGGTCAGCCGCTGATCGTGAACGCCAACGACTACCAGCTCAAGCTGTGGAACGGCGACACCGGCGTGGTCGTCGGTGACGACGAGGGTGAGCGGGTCGCGCTGTTCGACGACGGGGGCAGCGGTCGTGCGATCTCCCTCGCCCGGCTCTCCGACGTCACCACCGCCCACGCGATGACCGTGCACCGCAGCCAGGGCAGCCAGTTCGACGCCGTCACGGTGCTGCTCCCCGAGGAGGACTCGCCGCTGCTGACCCGCGAGCTCTTCTACACCGCGCTCACCCGGGCCAGGCGCAGTGTGCGGGTGGTCGGCACCGAGCAGGCGGTCCGGGCGGCGGTCGACCGTCAGGCGCTCCGCGCGACCGGTCTCGCCCGGCGGCTGCGGGCCTGAGCATGCGGCGGGCGCGCCGCCGCGGCCGTGAAGGCCGCACGACGACGCGCCCCGACAGGTCACCTCTCGCGCAGATGGACAACGACCAAGGTGGCCGGAGGTGACGCCGGGCGCAAGGGGTCGGCCGGATCAGGCCTCGATCGGCTCCAGCAGGAAGACCGGGATCTGGCGGTCGGTCTTCTTCTGGTACTCCCCGTACGTCGGCCAGGTGTCGACGGCGTACTGCCACCACTCCTCGCGCTCCGCGCCCTCCAGCATCCGGGCCCGATAGCTCTTCCTCACCGGGCCGTCCTGCAGGTCGACCTCCGGGTGGGCGACGAAGTTGTAGTACCACTCCGGGTTCTGCGGTGCGCCGCCCATCGAGGCGACCGCGACGTAGCGACCGTCCTTCTCCACCCGCATGACGGGGTTCTTGCGGACCTTGCCGGACCTCGCGCCGATGGAGGTGATCACCACGATCGGGTCGTCGCTGTCACGCAGCGTGTTGGCCTCCGCGCCGTCGGTAGCCTCGTAGCGCTCCACCTGCTCGCGCACCCAGCCGGCCTTGCTGGGCGCGTACTCTCCCTGGATCGTCATGCTGATGACAATGCCCAGCCGCCCCCCGGACATTCCCGGCCGATCCCGGCAGGTGCGCCGCGAGTAGCCTCGGCGACCATGAGCGCGATCGAGGGAGTCTCGGAGATCTTCGACCCCGAGGACTGGCGGGAGGTCGCCGGCTTCGAGGACCTCACCGACCTCACCTACCACCGCTCGGTCGACAGCGGGCGGGGCAGCGGCACCGTGCGGATCGCCTTCGACCGTCCGGACGTGCTCAACGCCTTCCGCCCGCACACCGTCGACGAGCTGCTGCGCACCCTCGAGCACGCGCGCACGTCGGCCGACGTCGGTTGCGTGATCCTCACCGGAAACGGCCCCTCCCCCAAGGACGGCGGCTGGGCCTTCTGCTCCGGCGGCGACCAGCGGATCCGCGGCAAGGACGGCTACAAGTACGCCGACGGCGACACCAGAGAGACCATCGACCAGGCGCGCAGCGGCAGGCTGCACATCCTCGAGGTGCAGCGGCTCATCCGGTTCATGCCCAAGGTAGTCATCTGCGTGGTGCCCGGCTGGGCGGCCGGCGGCGGGCACAGCCTGCACGTGGTCTGCGACCTCACCCTCGCCAGCCGCGAGCACGCGCGCTTCAAGCAGACCGACGCGGACGTGGCCAGCTTCGACGGCGGGTTCGGCTCGGCCTACCTCGCGCGGCAGGTGGGGCAGAAGTTCGCGCGCGAGATCTTCTTCCTTGGCGACACCTACGACGCCGAGGCGGCGCACCGGATGGGCATGGTCAACGCGGTGGTGCCGCACGCGGACCTGGAGCGGGTCGCGCTGGAGTGGGGGGCGAAGGTCAACGGCAAGAGCCCGACATCGCAGCGGATGCTGAAGTACGCCTTCAACGCGATCGACGACGGGCTCGTCGGCCAGCAGCTCTTCGCCGGCGAGGCGACCCGGCTGGCCTACATGACGGACGAGGCCGCCGAAGGCAGGGACTCGTTCCTGGAGAAGCGGGACCCGGACTGGAAGCGCTTCCCCTGGTACTACTAGCGGATTGAGTATTACCGGCCAGT